>NZ_JABDVY010000005.1:0-428544 GCF_019685025.1 Rhizobium sp. NZLR8
GAACACAAACCAGCAATCGCCAATCCGCTTGAGTTTCTTTAGAACGAAAGACTTCGTCGCCAGCAGCGCCGCCGCCCTCGTTCAGTGAGTGGGCTTATAGAACTAACCCTCCCAAACAGTCAACAGCCATGCCGAAAGTTTTTTGACAATTTTGTAACAGGCTGAAAATGAAGGGCTTTTAGCGACAGTCGCAAAAATAGACGAAATCCGCCGCCCCAATGGGTGGTTTTTGAGATTCGTTTTCGCCAAATCCTGAAGAACGGCTTCGGCGAGGGAGACAAGGTTGATATGGGAAGCCTGATGTTGAATTCCAGGTGCTTGCCTATAACGCGCCTCAGTCGCTAATTTGGCGGCGATAGACTATCCGGCGGAGTGAAGAATGCTTGTCCTCGATGAAGAACAGACGCGCGCGGCCCTGCCCTGGCCGGAACTGATCGAGGCGATTGCCCGCATGTTCCAGAGCGAATGCGTGATGCCGGTGCGCCACCACCATGAGATGGAGGTGCCGGGTGAAGAGAGCGCTACACTGCTTCTGATGCCGGCCTGGCTTCCCGGACATTATGCCGGGGTGAAGACCGTCTCGGTCTTTCCTGGCAACATGCGGCGCGGCCTGCCGGCGATCTTCGGAACCTATCTTCTTTCCTCCGGCGCTACCGGCGAGATGCTGTCTGCGATCGACGGTGGCGAACTGACTGCGCGGCGGACGGCGGCAGCATCGGCGCTGGCGGCCCGTTATCTCGCCCGTGCCGATGCGGAGGAGATGCTCGTCTGCGGGACCGGTCGACTGTCGCTCAACCTGATACTTGCTCACGGCACGACCCGGCCGATCAAGAAGTACCGCGTCTGGGGTCGCAACCGGCATGCCGCGGAAACGATCGCCGCCGAAGGGCGGGCGCTGGGGCTGGATGTCGAGGCGGTTGCAGATGTTGAAGCCGCGGCGCGAACCGCCGATATCATTTCCTGCGCCACGCTTTCCAGCGAGCCGTTGATATCGGGCGAATGGTTGAAGCCCGGCGCCCATCTCGATCTCGTCGGTGCCTTCAAGCCAAATATGCGCGAAAGCGACGACGAGGCCATCCGCCGTGCTTCGGTCTATGTCGATACCCGCGCCGGCGCCGTCAGCGAGGCAGGCGATATCGTCCAGCCGCTGAAAAGCGGCGTGCTTAGGGAAAGCGACATCAGAGCAGAGCTTGCGGAACTGGTCAGCGGTGCCCATGGCGGGCGAAGCCATGGTGAGGAAATCACGTTGTTCAAATCGGTCGGCGCCGCTTTGGAAGATCTCGCCGGAGCGATTCTTGCCTATGAGACAGTGACGGGCCGAAAGTGACGATCAGTGCATCATTGCCGGAACTTCCGGTTTCACATGTTCTGCCGGCCGTCGGCGCGGCGTTGGCCAATGAGGGACGCGCCGTCCTTTCCGCGCCGCCCGGCGCCGGCAAGACGACGCTGGTGCCGCTTTACCTGCTTGACCAGGCCTGGCGCGGCGACGGCAAGATCATCCTGCTGGAGCCCCGGCGGCTGGCGGCGCGGGCGGCGGCAAGCCGGATGGCGTCATTGCTCGGCGAGCAGGTTGGCAGCACGGTCGGCTACCGCATGCGCCTCGACAACAGGATATCGGCAGCGACACGGATCGAGGTCGTGACCGAGGGGGTTTTTGCCCGGATGATCCTCGACGATCCGGAATTGGCCGGTGTCTCTGTCGTCATCTTCGACGAATTCCACGAGCGTTCGCTGGATGCCGATTTCGGACTGGCGCTGGCGCTCGACGTCCAATCGGCCCTGCGCGAGGATTTGCGTATCTTGGTGATGTCGGCGACCCTTGACGTCGAACGTGTGGCGGCCCTGCTCGACCATCCGCCTGTCATCGAAAGCCTGGGGCGCAGCTTTCCGATCGATATCCGCTACCAGGATCGGCCGGGCGGCGAGCGCATCGAGGATGCGGTCACGCGGGCGATACTCGATGCCCATGCCGATCAGACCGGCTCGATCCTCGCTTTCCTGCCCGGCCAGGCGGAAATCACCCGAACGGTGGAACGGCTGCAGGGACGATTCGGAGCCGAGACACTGATTGCGCCGCTCTATGGCAATCTCAGCCAGAAGGAGCAGGATGCGGCAATCCGACCGGCATCCACGGGAACACGCAAGATCGTGCTTGCGACGTCGATCGCCGAAACCTCCATCACCATCGATGGCGTCAGGATCGTGATCGACAGCGGGCTGCAGCGTCTGCCAGTGTTCGAAGCACCGACCGGGATCACCCGGTTGGAGACGGTGCGCGTGTCGCGGGCTTCCGCCGATCAGCGGGCGGGCCGCGCCGGCCGAACGGAACCGGGTATCGCCGTCAGGCTGTGGCACCAGGGACAGACCGCGGCCCTGCCGGCCTTCACGCCGCCGCAGATCCTTTCCAGCGACCTTTCCGGACTGGTGCTCGATCTCGCCCATTGGGGCGTTCAGGATCCGGCGTCGCTTGCCTTTGTCGACCAGCCGCCGGAGACGACGCTCAGGGAAGCGCGGGTGCTGCTTGGCCAGCTCGGCGCGCTCGACAAGGGTGGGGCGCTGACAGTACGCGGCAAGGTGATGCGTGATCTCGCTTTGCCGCCGCGGCTTGCCGCCATGGTCATTTCTGCAGGCGAATCAGGGCACGCCCGCGATGCGGCAATGATCGCCGTGCTTCTCACCGAACAGGGGCTCGGCGGAACGAACATCGATATCGAGGAGCGGCTGCGACGCTTCAAGGCCGAGCGTGGCGAAAGAGTGGAGGCCTCGCGGCGGCTGGCGGCGCGGCTGGCGAGCGGCCTCGACACCGTTACCGCAACGGCGCCGGCACTTGCGGGCCAGCTCTTGCTGCATGCGTTCTCGGATCGGATCGCGCTTCAGCGCGGCGGGCGCGGCCGATTCGTGATGGCGAACGGGCGCGGCGCGGAGCTGCCGGAAACCGAGAGGCTGGCCGGCAGCCAGATGCTGGTTATCGCCGATCTCGCCGGGCGGGCGGCGCGGGCGCGAGTATTGGCGGCAGCCGAGGTAACGCGCGGCGATATCGACGCCGAGCTGCCCGGCGAAATCAAAACCGGCGATCAGATCTTTTTCGACCGGCAAAGCCGGCAGATACGAGCGCGGCGGGCAACCCGGCTCGGTGCGATCGTCTTCGAAGAGACGCCCTTGCCGCGGCCTTCCGGGGCCGCGGTCACCCAGGCACTGGTGGAGGGCGTGCGCGAGCTGGGGCTCGATCATCTCGCCTTCTCGAAGGAGGCCGTGCAACTTCGCGAGCGGATCGGATTCCTTCACAGGACGATCGGCGAGCCCTGGCCCGACGTCAGCGACGATGCCCTGCTTTCGCGGCTGGATGATTGGTTCGGCCCCTTTCAGACAGAGGCCCGCGGCCTTTCCGAGATTTCCGCCGCCGGGCTGTCGAACGGGCTGCTGTCGTTGGTGCCGCACGAGGTGCAACGCGACCTTAACCGACTTGCGCCGACGCATTTCGAAGCGCCGACCGGCCAAAGACATCCGATCCAATATGAGGGCGAGGAGCCGGTGTTGACGATCCGCGTGCAGGAGCTGTTCGGGCTGAAGCAGCACCCGGCCATTGCCGGCGGCCGTCTGCCGCTGCTGCTCGAACTGACCTCGCCGGCGCATCGGCCGATCCAGACGACCCGCGACCTGCCGGGCTTCTGGGCCGGCACGTGGAGAGACGTGCGTGCCGATATGCGCGGACGTTATCCCCGGCATTCCTGGCCAGAGCGGCCGGAAGACGCGTTGCCGACGACACGGGCAAAACCGCGTGGTACATGAGGGCCATCCAAGGAGCCCCCGGCATGATCGACACGCCTGGCATGATTGACAACACACAAAGCCTTACACTGGAGGACCGGTACAGCAGCCGCAGGCTGCGCCTGCAGACGCTGGTGCGGCTGCGCTGGCTTGCCGTTTGCGGCCAGGCGCTGACGGTGTTCATCGTGGCCTTCTGGTTGAAATTTTCCTTACCGCTGATTGCCAGCTCTTCGCTGATCGCTGCCCTTGCCTGGGTGAATTTCTACCTGACGATCCGCTATCCGCCGACCCACCGGCTGGGACCGCCGGCCGCCTTTGCGCTGCTCGGCTTCGATCTTCTGCAGCTCTGCGCGCTGCTCTTCATCACCGGCGGCCTTGCCAACCCTTTCGCAGCCCTCGTCTGCGTGCCCGTCATCATTTCGTTTGCCTCGCAGCCGATCCGTTACAGCACGGCGCTGATCGGCTTCGCGATGGTGTGCATCACGATGCTTGCCTTTTCGCCTTTTCCGCTGCCCTGGTTCGACGGTGTCGAGATCAACGTCCATAACGTCATGCAGTTCGGGGTCTGGTGCTCGATCGCCTCGACGATGGCCTTCGCCGCCTTCTATGCCTACCGTGTCTCGCTGGAAGCGAGCCAGCTTGCCGATGCGCTGGCTGCAACCGAACTGGTGCTGCAGCGGGAAAAACACCTTTCACAGCTCGATGGATTGGCGGCCGCCGCTGCCCACGAGCTCGGCACGCCGCTTGCGACGATCAGCGTCGTCGCCAAGGAAATGGAGCGGGAGCTCAAGGACGACGATCGTTTCCGCGAGGACGTGATGCTGCTGCGCAGCCAGAGCGAACGCTGCCGTGACATCCTGCGGCGGCTGACGACGCTTTCCTCCGAAGGCGAAGCGCATATGCGCCGCCTGCCGCTTTCCTCGATGATCGAGGAGGTCGTCGCGCCACACCGGGAATTCGGCATCATCTTGGAGCTGATCGAAAAGAGCCCGCGCAAGGACGAACCGGTGACCGACCGCAATGCCGGCATCATGTACGGGCTCGGCAACCTGATCGAAAACGCCGTCGATTATGCGCGGGAGAAAGTGATCGTCACCGTCGAGCATGATCACGACAAAGTGCTGATCGTCATCGAGGATGACGGCAACGGCTACGCTCCCGATATTCTGACGCGGATCGGCGAGCCTTACATGACCAAGCGGCAGAAAGAGGATACGGCGGGAGGGCTCGGCCTTGGGCTTTTCATCGCCAAGACGCTGCTGGAGCGCTCGGGGGCATCGCTGATTTTCGAGAATCGCGACCCGGAAAGTGCGGGCGCGCGTATCCGAATCGAATGGCCGCGCATGCTGATCGACGCAAATTCGACAAAATGACTTTGTCGGCATAAGTAGGATATAAACGGTTGACGCAGATCGGGCGTTCAAGCGCCAGGACCAAGACGATGACAGAACAAAATCACGAAAATTTCGCCGCGGCAGATGAAGACCATATCGGTCCTGACGCTAGCCTGCTGATCGTCGACGACGACGGGCCGTTCCTGCGCCGGCTGGCCCGGGCGATGGAGACGCGCGGTTTTCAGGTGGAGACGGCCGAATCAGTGGCGGAGGGCGTTGCGAAATCGAGAGGCAGGCCGCCGAAATATGCGGTGGTCGACCTTCGGCTCGGCGACGGCAATGGGCTCGACGTCATCGAAGCTATCCGCCAGCGGCGCGACGACACCAGGATCATCGTGCTGACCGGCTATGGCAATATCGCAACCGCGGTCACCGCCGTAAAACTCGGCGCCGTCGATTACCTGGCAAAGCCAGCGGATGCCGACGACGTCTTTTCAGCGTTGACGCAGCGGCCGGGCGAAAAGGCCGACCTTCCCGAGAACCCGATGTCGGCCGACCGGGTGCGCTGGGAGCACATCCAGCGGGTCTATGAAATGTGCGAGCGCAACGTGTCGGAAACCGCGCGCCGACTCAACATGCACCGGCGCACACTGCAGCGTATCCTTGCCAAACGGGCGCCGAAATAGACGAGACATCCGTCAAACATCATCGACGGTATACGGCTTTCCGTTGGCCCATTCGGCCATCATCAGCCTCTGCGCGGCGGCACGTGAGAAATTGAGCGTGACGGATTTTCGCGTGGCCGGGGCCAAACGATGTTCCGGCGCCTCGCGAATCATATGAGCGCCATAACCGTCCGACAGGAAAAGCCCGCACTCCTCGGGAAAGATGTCGAGCGGCACACCTTCGTGAGTCGCGAAGAACAACCGGTCGCAATGCAGCCTGTATTCCGGCCATTTGCGATCCACCCTGAAATCCTCGATCGACGTCTTGATTTCTATAATCCAGACCTCGCCCTTTTCCGAAACAGTGATCAAATCGGCACGGCGGCCGCTGGCGAGCGGCAGTTCGGGCAGCACGGCATGGCGCATTTCATGCAGCAAAATCTGCGTTCCGCGCCGCACCATCATGGCTCTGTCCGATTGCCGGCCATCGATTAACGGATTGTTATTGTAAACGCTCAAAATCGTCATGGATAACCCTAGCAGGGGCTGGCGTGTTGTTGCAAAAAAACCATGCGCTTCTAATTTGCGCCGCAGATGGATTTGTCGCGCAGCAGTAGCCTTGCAAAGCGCAAGTTAATCGAAAATAAACCATAATCAACGATGGTCGAAAGACTGTTCTCCTTGCCCCAAAACTTCAAGAGTCATCTATGCGCATCCGCAATGCATTCCCGGTATTTGGCCTGCTGACGACGCTGGCACTGGCCGGTTGCTCCTCGACATCAGACAGCGCATCCGTCGACGACAAGGGCGCAGGCCCGACGGTACAGACAGCCCAGATCTTCAATGACGCCTATGGCGTGACGAAGGATTCCGGATACTCTCTGCCGGCGATCCCGATCGACCGGGTCAAGCCGCAGTTCCGCCGCCAGGTCGTCAGCTACCAGACCACCGAGCGCCCCGGTACGATCATCGTCAACACTCGCGAGCGCTTCCTCTATTACATCCTGGCCAACGGCAAGGCGATGCGCTACGGCATCGGCGTCGGCAAGCAGGGCTTCGCATGGGCCGGCACCGCCTACGTCGCCTGGAAGCAGGAATGGCCGACCTGGCACCCGCCGAAGGAAATGGCCGTTCGCCGTCCTGACGTCGCCAAGTATGTCGAAGACGGCATGGGCCCGGGTCTCAGCAATCCGCTCGGCGCACGCGCCATGTATCTCTTCAACGATGACGGCAAGGACACGCTGTTCCGCCTGCACGGCACACCGGAATGGGCTTCGATCGGCACTGCCGCTTCCTCGGGCTGCATTCGCCTGATGAACCAGGACGTCATTGACCTCTATAGCCGCGTCCGTCCCGGCAAGGGCACGTCCAAGGTCGTCGTTATCCAGTAAGCTAGATACTGAATTCGGTATAAAAAAGGCCGCCGGGCTGTCGTTCCGGCGGCCTTTTCATATTCTCACCTATGCTCTCACCCTTCTTGCTTCGCCTTGAGTTCAAGGCGGCGGCGGTGAAGCACCGGCTCGGTATAGCCGTTCGGCTGCTCCCTGCCCTTCAGGACGAGATCGAGGGCGGCCTGAAAGGCGATCGAGCCGTCGAAATTGCCGGCCATCGGCCGATAAGCGGGGTCTTGCTCGTTCTGCCGGTCGACGACAGCGGCCATGCGCTGCATCGTTTCGGCGATCTGAGCCTCGGTGACGACCTTGTGGTGCAGCCAGTTCGCCATGTGCTGGGCCGAGATGCGCAATGTCGCACGATCCTCCATCAGGCCGACATTGTTGATGTCTGGCACCTTCGAGCAACCAACGCCCTGATCGACCCAGCGCACGACGTAGCCGAGGATGCCCTGGGCATTGTTGTCGAGTTCGCGCTGGATTTCCTCCGGCGTCCAGTTCGGCCGCACCGCAACCGGCACGGAGAGAATGTCGGAGAGCTTGGCGCGCGCACGGTCCTTCAGCCCCTGCTGAACCCTGGCGACATTCACCCGGTGATAATGGGTGGCATGCAGGGTGGCGGCCGTCGGCGACGGGACCCAGGCGGTGTTGGCGCCGGCCTTCGGATGGGCGATCTTCTGCTCCAGCATCGCCGCCATCAGATCCGGCATCGCCCACATGCCCTTGCCGATCTGCGCATGGCCGGCAAGACCGCATTCGAGCCCGATGTCGACGTTCCAGTTTTCATAGGCGGCGATCCAGGCCGCCTGGCGCATGTCGCCCTTGCGAATCATCGGGCCGGCTTCCATCGAGGTGTGGATCTCGTCGCCGGTGCGATCGAGGAAGCCGGTATTGATGAAGACGACGCGCTCGCGGGCAGCACGGATGCATTCCTTGAGATTGATCGTCGTGCGGCGCTCCTCATCCATGATGCCCATCTTGATGGTGTAGCGCGGCAGGCCAAGCGCGTCTTCGACCCGCGAGAAGATCTCGTCGGCGAAGGCCACCTCTTCCGGCCCATGCATTTTCGGCTTGACCACATACATCGAGCCGGTGCGGGAATTCTTCCTGCGGCCGGCCGGGCCGATGTCGTAAAGCGAGATCAGCCCGGTGATGACGGCATCCATGATGCCTTCCGGTACTTCGAGGCCGTCGCGGTCGAGGATCGCCGGATTGGTCATCAGGTGGCCGACATTGCGCACCAGCATCAGCGAGCGGCGATGCACCTCGAACGAAGCGCCGTCCGGGCCGGTATATTGCACATCCGGATTGAGCTTGCGGATGAAGCTCGTTCCGCCCTTTACCACCTCTTCCTGGAGATCGCCCCTCATCAGGCCGAGCCAGTTGCTGTAGACGACGACCTTGTCCTCGGCGTCGACGGCAGCGATCGAATCCTCGCAGTCCATAATTGTCGTAATCGCCGATTCCAGCCAGACATCGGAGATATGAGCCGGATCGGTCTTGCCGATCGCCGTCGTCACATCGATGACGATCTCGATATGGATGCCGTTGTTCTTCAGGAGAATATGCGTCGGTGCGGCGGCATCGCCGCGATAGCCGGCAAAATGCCCGTCATCCCTCAGCATTGCCTGCTCGCCATCGATCGATCTGATCGCGAGCGCTCCGTCCTTGACGGCGAAACTGCCGACATCCTTCCAGCTGCTATCCTGCAGCGGCACAGACATATCGAGAAAATCTCGCACCCAGGCGATGACCTTCTCGCCGCGCTTCGGATTGTAACCCTTGCCCTTTTCAGCGCCGTCGGTCTCGGGAATGGCGTCCGTGCCATAGAGCGCATCATAGAGCGAGCCCCAGCGGGCATTGGCGGCGTTGAGCGCATAACGGGCGTTCATGACGGGAACGACCAGCTGCGGGCCTGCAATCGAGGCGATCTCAGGATCGACGTTATCGGTCGACACTTGGAAGTCCGATCCCTCAGGCAAGAGATAGCCGATTTCGCGGAGGAAGGACTGGTATTCGTCCATATCCGCAGGCGAGCCATGCCGGCGATACCAGTCGTCGATCTTAACCTGCAGGTCGTCGCGTTTTGCCAGCAGCGCACGATTCCTAGGGGCGAGATCATGGACGATCGCCGAAAAATCGGCAAAGAACTTGTCCGCGTCGACCGCTAGCCCTGGCAGCACCTCCTTGACGAGGAAATCATGAAGGACGGCTTCGACGGCAAGACCGTTCTTATCAATGCGGTTCATGCGGCATTCTCCTTGGCACGACTTTGAATGCTGCCACTTTGCCCGGCTTTCATTCACAGTCAATTCGGCAATAATTCGAAAGATTTATGCTTTTGTGGAAATTATGCGCGGCGTTACGCACATCGGAAGCCCATTCTGCGGCTGCGTCGTTAATTTCTGCACCGGCCAGGGATTGGTCTGAGCGGTGGAATCGAAGCGATAGCGATGCATCAGAACAGCAAGGGCAATCACCGCCTCCTGAAGCGCAAAGGTTGCGCCGATACAGACACGCGGACCGGCGCCGAAAGGCAGGAACTGGAAGCGGCCGATGGAGCCGCGATTTTCCGGCAGGAAGCGTTCCGGCATATAGGCGCGCGGCCTGTCCCAATAGAGTTCGTGGCGATGCAACGTCCAGGGCATGATCAGCAACGTGACATCGGCATCGATCTCGACCCGCTCGCCCTTAGGGCTTGTCCAGGAATCAGCCGCTATGGCGGCGCGATTGATGGATGGTGCCGGCGGATAGAGGCGTAAAGCCTCCTCGAAGGCGGCGCGCGTCAGCGGCATTAGATCCAGCCATTCCACCGGTTCGGCGCCAGTGGCGAGCACTGCGTCGATTTCTACTTCCATCGCCTCACGGATGTGCGGGCTGTTCGATACGCAATACAGCGTCCAGGCCAATGCCCGCGCTGTGGTCTCATGCCCCGCGCCGATAAACGTCAGAATATTGTCTTCGATTTCTTCTTTCGTCAGCCCGTCAGGGCCGGCCTGCTCCAAGAGCAGGGTCAGGAAATCTTCGGGCGCGGTGGCGCGATTGGCCTTCATCTTTGCCAGTCGCGTATCCATCGTGTTGCGCACAATGGCGCGGAATTTCTCCAGCACTTTCTGACCGCCGATGCGTGTCACACGTGGAACCCAGGACGGGGCGCGCATCAGATCCATCGGATCGACGCGGCCCATGCGATTCAGGAGATCATTGACATCATCGGCGAAATTGCCGCTTGAGGTGACGATTTCACCGGAGAATAACGTGTCAGCGAGAATCGCGAAGGTCAGCTCGGTCATGTCGGTGCTGATATCGAAAATCGCTCCCGCCTCGCCTGCGCTCTCATATTTGCCGGCATAGTCTTCAGACTGGCGCAACATCTGCCCGGCGAAGCCTTGGGCATGGCGGGGCGTGAAAACCGGCGCCACCGCCTTGCGTGATCTTTTCCAGACGGGACCTTCGGCGGTCAGAAGACCGTCGCGTAGGATCGGACGCAGGACGAGCTGGCGCACATCCGACATGCGGTAATTATTGGCATTGTCGACCAGCACATGCTTGATCAGGCCGGGATCATTGACGATCAGCGTCCTCTGGCCAAAGAAATTGGTGTGGATCCAGGGCAGCGTGTAAGACGGCTCGCCCCAGAGTTCGAGCGGGTTGCGCAGGATGACGCGGATGATTTCCAGCCGGCTCGGCGGTACGGTGCGCGGCAGCGGTGCCGGCGGAACGAAGGGGTCCGGACGCATGTCCATCGGAAAAGCCTTTCGGGGAAAATCTACGCTTCCCGTCAGGCGTGAAGCTAGAGCAGGCCCTTGAGTTCGTCCAGCTTGTCGTTGATCAGCCAGCCGTAATAATTCTCCTCCGGCCAGACGGTCGCGCCGGCGGAGCGGTTTTTCGCGGCAAGGGCTGCGGCGCGCTGGCGCGAGTTGCCGACATTATAAAGCGTCGCGGTCAGGCCGGGATTGCCCGAGATGTCCATGCCGGCGATCTCCTTGTAATCGTCGATCGACCGGCGGATCGAGGCGGCGACAAAGGCGAGCGAGATATCGGGATCCATGATGGACTTGTAGACGGCGCCGGCATTCTTCTCCTTCAGCTTCGGATAACCGGAGACACGGGCCACGAGATCGGAGAGCATCAGCGCCGTCAACGGATTGACCTGGCCGAGGCCGAAGGTCTGACCGGCGTAGAAGGGCTGGAAGAAGACCGCGCTGAAGCGGTTGTCGGGAAAGCTCTTGCCACCCACGGTCTTGCCGCGAAAATCACTTTCCCAGACATCTTCGCGGCAGGACCACAGCGTGTAGGAATCGCTCTTGCCTTTGCACTCGGCAAATTGCGGCCGCACCACGAAGTCGTCGATGTTTTCGCCGTCATAAGCGAAGCGGAAGCTTTCTCCAGCGTAAGAAGCAGCCTTGACATAATAGGACTGCAGCCGGTCGTAGGCGTCGACATTATAAGTGTGTTCGCCAACGATCGCGCCGACGACATGGATGGGATTGATGCCGTAAGCGCTGGAGACCTTGCGGATCTTGCCCATCAGCTCGCGATCGGTGGCCAGGAGCTCGTGGACCTTTTCATACTTCAGATCGAAGCTGCTCTTGGTTCCCTTGGTGCGCCTGACGGACGCGCCCGGAATATCCGGCTGCTCGGCATGGCGGTTGCCGGCCGGCACCGTCTGCATTGCGAAGGCGGGCGCCGAATTCACCAGGGCAACGGCAATCAAAAGGCTTGTCAAAAGGCGTCGCACGATCCGCTATCCCGTCCGGTTCCATCGTCCTGTTTGCGATGCGGCTGACTGGACCAGAATCTTGGCCGAATAAAGCCGCAGCGGAAAACAAACGGGCCTTCACTAAAAAGTAAAAGGCCCGCTGTCGAGAGTGGAGTTCGTCACAATCCGGCATTCACATCGGGAAAGACATGGACCGGTGCGCCGATATCACAGAATGAAGCGCGAGAGATCGGTATTCTGCGCGAGATCGCCGACATGTTCGCGCACATAGGCGGCATCGATCGTCACGGCCGTTCCGCCCCGGTCCGGCGCGTTGTAGGAGATCTCGTCCAGCACCCGCTCCATCACCGTCTGCAGACGGCGGGCGCCGATGTTTTCGACGGAGGAGTTCAGATGCACGGCGACATCGGCAAGCGCATCGATCGCGTCATCAGTGAATTCGAGGCTCAGGCTTTCGGTTTCCATCAGCGCACGATACTGGCGGATGAGGCTTGCTTCCGTCTCGGTCAAGATTCGGCGGAAATCCTCCTTGTTCAAAGGACGCAATTCGACACGGATCGGCAAGCGACCCTGCAGTTCCGGCAAAAGATCCGAGGGTTTGGAGACATGGAAGGCGCCGGAGGCGATGAAGAGGATATGATCCGTCTTCACCGGCCCATATTTGGTCGAGACCGTCGTGCCTTCGACGAGCGGCAAGAGGTCGCGCTGAACGCCTTCGCGCGAAACGCCGGCGCCCATGCCGCCGTCACGGGCGGCGATCTTGTCGATTTCGTCGAGGAAGACGATACCGTCATTCTCGGTGGAGCGAACGGCCTCGCGCTGGATCACCTCATTGTCGATCAGCTTGTCGGATTCGTCGCGGATCAGGTCGCTGTAGGAGGCCTTGACCGTGGTGCGGACCTTCTTGGTGCGTCCGCCCATGGCTTTGCCGAACATTTCCGACAGGTTGAGCACGCCGATATTGGCGCCCGGCATGCCGGGTATTTCGAAGCCACCCATGCCGGAACCGGCATCGGCCACCTCGATATCGATTTCCTTGTCGTCGAGTTCGCCATCCCTCAGCTTCTTGCGGAAGTTTTCGCGGGTGGCGGGCGAGGCGGTGGTGCCGACCAGCGCATCGAGAACACGCTCCTCGGCGCTGACGTGGGCCTTGGCCTGGACCTCGGTCCGCTTCTTCTCGCGCACCAGGCCGATACCGACCTCGACAAGATCGCGGATGATCTGCTCGACATCGCGGCCGACATAACCGACTTCGGTGAATTTGGTGGCTTCCACCTTGATGAAGGGCGCGCCGGCGAGTTTTGCCAGGCGGCGGGAGATCTCGGTCTTGCCGACACCGGTCGGGCCGATCATCAGGATGTTCTTCGGCATGACTTCGTCGCGAAGGCTGGGGTCCAACTGCTGGCGACGCCAGCGGTTGCGAAGCGCAATCGCGACGGCGCGTTTGGCGTCATGCTGGCCGATAATGTAGCGGTCGAGTTCGGAAACGATCTCGCGGGGGGAAAAAGTCGTCATTGCGTGTCATTCTCCTGGCGGTCCGGGGCCATCAGCACCCGGCCGTAATTCGTCTTTGCTCGCCGCCGCAGCGGCCGCAAGGCCCGAGGTTCAGCCTTCGACATCCAGCGATTCGACCACGATATTGTGGTTGGTGTAGACGCAGATGTCGGCGGCGATTTCGAGAGCGCGGCGCGCGATCTCTTCGGCCGATTTGTCGGTATCCATCAGCGCGCGGGCGGCGGCTAAGGCAAAATTGCCGCCCGAGCCGATCGCCGTCGTGCCATGCTCGGGCTCGAGCACGTCGCCATTGCCGGTGATCGCCAGCGTGATCGACTTGTCGGCGACGAGCATCATGGCTTCGAGATTACGCAGGTATTTGTCGGTGCGCCAGTCTTTGGCAAGCTCGACGGCGGCACGCATCAGCTGACCGGGATATTGCTCCAGCTTCTTTTCAAGCCTTTCGAGCAGGGTAAAGGCATCGGCAGTGGCGCCGGCGAAACCGGCGACGACTTCACCCTTGCCGATGCGGCGCACCTTGCGGGCATTGCCCTTCATGACGGTCTGGCCGAGGCTCACCTGGCCGTCGCCGGCCATCACCACCTTGCCGCCTTTTCGAACTGTAATGATCGTTGTCATCAAACACCTGTCTGCCCACGACGCGGGCGTTTACGCGAGACCACACATTGGCCCTGTTGAGCCCTATGTAAGAGGGCCGGCGCCGTTTGCAAATGGGCCGGCTTTTCTCTTGCCCGGCTTCTGGATATTTGCCGATGCGCCTGATAAGGAACGGCCTTATTCCGATGGAGGGCCATATGGCCGAGACCGCAGCAAGCCGTACGGGCAGCGTTTCCCGCAAGACCAACGAAACCTCGATTTCCGTCTCCGTCAATCTCGACGGCACCGGCAAATCGAAGATTTCGACCGGCGTCGGCTTCTTCGACCATATGCTCGACCAGTTGTCGCGGCATTCCCTCATCGATATGGAGATCGAGGCCAAGGGCGACCTGCATATCGACGACCACCACACGGTCGAGGATACCGGCATCGCCATCGGCCAGGCGATCTCCAAGGCGCTCGGCGACAGGCGCGGCATCACGCGCTACGCTTCGATCGATCTCGCCATGGACGAGACGATGACCAAGGCCGCGGTCGATCTTTCCGGCCGGCCGTTCCTCGTCTGGAACGTTGCGTTCAGCGCGCCGAAGATCGGCACGTTCGACACCGAACTCGTTCGCGAATTCTTCCAGGCGCTTGCCCAGAATGCCGGCATCACCTTGCATATTCTCAATCATTATGGCGCCAACAACCACCATATTGCCGAGACATGCTTCAAGGCCGTTGCCCGCGCATTGCGCACGGCGACAGAGATCGATCCGAGACAGGCGGGCCGTGTTCCCTCGACCAAGGGCACGCTCGTCTGAGCCCTTCAAGGGAGCGGCGACAATGACATCAAGCTATATTTTCCTGACACCACCCGGCAGCACGAGCGCCGCGGTCAACGAGACGCGAACCATCCGCGACGGCTTCACGCTGCTCGGCTTTCTCTTTCCCTGGCTGTGGCTGCTGGCCCATCGGCTTTGGCTGCCTGCGGCCGCGGCCTTTCTGCTGCAGGGCCTCGGTGGTGCGCTGATGGAAGAGCCGGATCTCGGGCTGGCGGGAGCGGCCATCATGCTAGGTGTGAATGTGCTGGTCGGGCTCGAGGGCCAGAATTTGCGTATCCGCACCCTCGCCGCCAAAGGCTGGAACGAAGACGCACTCATAGCAGCCGATACGATCGGCATTGCCGAGCAGGTCTATTTTTCGGACAGGCCGGCCATCGCGAATAGCGATGACGCCGCGGCACCGGACTGGGACAACAAGACCCGGCCGAACCGCCCGCCTGGCCATGCCACATCGCTTGGCCTCTTTGGTTTTGATGGAGGACGCTGACGATGCGCGTCGCGATTATCGACTACGGCTCCGGTAACCTTCGCTCGGCGACCAAGGCTTTCGAGCGGGCCGCCCGCGAGGCAGGCATCGATGCGCATATCGATCTCACCGATAGGGCAGAGGATGTTGCCGCGGCCGATCGTATCGTGCTTCCCGGTGTCGGCGCTTATGCCGATTGCCGGCGCGGCCTCGATGCGGTGCCTGGAATGGCCGAGGTGTTGATCGAGGCTGTCGAGAAGAGGGCACGGCCGTTCCTCGGCATCTGCGTCGGCATGCAGCTGATGTCCTCGCGCGGCCTCGAGAAGACCGTGACGCATGGTTTTAACTGGATTGCCGGCGACGTCGTCGGGATGACGCCTGATGATCCTCAACTGAAGATCCCGCAGATCGGCTGGAACACGCTCGACCTGAAGCGCGACCATCCCCTCTTTGATGGTATCGCGACCGGCCCGGAGGGACTGCATGCCTATTTCGTGCACTCCTACCAGCTTGCCGCCGAAAACGACGACGACGTCATCGCGACCGTTGACTATGGTGGTGCAATGACCGCCGTCGTCGGGCGCGACAACATGGTGGGCGCCCAGTTTCACCCTGAAAAGAGCCAGAAGCTCGGGCTGGCGCTGATCACGAATTTCCTGCGCTGGAATCCGTGATACCTCCGCCTTATTTCCCCTTTAAGGAAACGGCGGGACAGGAGTGCGCTCGATGCCGGCGTCGCGGAAATCAGGCAAGGTAATCTACACGTTGCGGCCTTCCAGAGAGGGCCTGCCTGCCTTTTCTGATATCAAGCTTCCGGGCGGCACGATCATTCGCCGTGTCGATGAGGCCCTCCACAGGAAGGCGCTTTTCAATGCGACCAAGGCGCTGAAAGAAAGGCTGGACCGATGACCCACGAATTCCTTGCCGGCAACGAAAATTCGCAGCTGCGCGCCAACGGGATCAACGCCGGCGACGTCGCAGAGGCCGTGCTGGAATTCTATATCGAAGGCGAGGACGATCTGATCGGCTTGCTAGCCTACGCCCTCTACGAGCGACAGAAGCGTGATTTCGTTGTCAGCCATCGCAAGCGCAACGCCGGCCGTTCGCCCAATGAAGCCGAGCTTGCCGCCGTCACCAGCAATTATCTCTCGACCGACTTGCGCAATACGCTGCGCGACCGGGCCTCGCAGATCCTTTCGAGCTATGCCGAAACCTATGTGGAGGCGATGGAACCGGAGATCCGGCTGGCCGCCGTCAACAATGATGCGCTGCGAAAGATGCGTGACATCGAAAAATCGATGAAGCGGCGCCTCGGCTTCTGGCGCCAGGTCCGTGCCGGCTTTGTCGTCGCCCTGCTGCTGCTTCTGCTTTTCGGCGCGGCCACCTTTGCCGCTGTCTTTTTCCACTCGGATATCGTAGATGCGTGGAATGCGCTGATGGTACCGACCACTCTACGGACGTAAGACGACATGATCCTTTTTCCCGCGATCGACCTGAAGGGCGGCCAATGCGTCCGCCTGAAGCTCGGCGACATGCAGCAGGCGACGGTCTACAACACCGATCCGGCCGCCCAGGCGAGATCCTTCGAAGACCAGGGGTTCGAATGGTTGCACGTGGTCGATCTCGACGGCGCCTTTGCGGGGCATTCGGCCAATGGCGACGCCGTCGAGGCGATCCTGAAGGCGACGAAAAATCCGGTGCAGCTCGGCGGCGGCATCCGCACCCTCGATCATATCGAAGCGTGGCTGTCGCGCGGGCTGCGGCGCGTCATTCTCGGCACCGTCGCGGTCAGAAATCCTGATCTGGTCATCGAGGCCTGCCGGAAATTCCCGGGCCATGTCGCCGTCGGCATCGATGCCAAGGGCGGCAAGGTCGCCGTCGAGGGCTGGGCGGAGGCTTCCGAACTCGGGATCATCGAGCTCGCCAGGAAATTCGAGGGCGCCGGCGTCGCCGCGATCATCTACACCGATATCGACCGAGACGGCATCCTTGCCGGCATCAACTGGACCTCGACGCTGAAACTTGCCGACGCCGTCTCCATTCCCGTCATCGCCTCCGGCGGCCTTGCCTCTCTCGATGATGTCAGACGTATGTTGCAGCCCGATGCGCACAAGCTCGAGGGGGCGATTTCCGGCCGGGCGCTTTATGACGGCCGCATCGATCCCAAGGAAGCCCTGGCGCTGATCCGGGTGAACAGGGCAAAGGAGACCGCGTAAATGACCCTTAAAGCCCGTGTCATTCCCTGCCTCGACGTCAAGGACGGCCGCGTCGTCAAGGGCGTCAACTTTCTCAATCTCGTTGATGCCGGCGATCCGGTCGAAGCGGCGAAGGCCTATGATGCGGCCGGCGCCGATGAACTTTGCTTTCTCGACATCACTGCGTCCTCGGACAATCGCGAGACGATCTTCGATGTCGTGTCGCGCACAGCCGACCAATGCTTCATGCCGCTGACAGTCGGCGGCGGGGTGCGCACCATCGCTGATATCCGCAAGCTCTTGCTGTGCGGCGCCGACAAGGTCTCGATCAATTCGGCGGCGGTCAGCAATCCCGACTTCGTCGCTGAAGCGGCCGACAAGTTCGGCGACCAATGCATCGTCGTTTCGATCGACGCCAAGCGCAGGCGCACACGGGCGGTCGGCGGCGACAATCTCAGCGCCTGGGAGATCTATACGCATGGCGGCCGCAACGCGACGGGCCTCGACGCCGTCGAATTCGCCCAGAAGATGGTAGAGCGCGGCGCCGGCGAGCTGCTGGTCACCTCGATGGACCGCGACGGCACCAAGGTCGGCTACGATCTGGAACTGACGCGGGCGATCGCCGATGCGGTGCGTGTGCCGGTCATCGCGTCGGGCGGCGTCGGCGACCTCGACGATCTCGTCGCAGGGGTGAAGGAAGGCCATGCCAACGCGGTGCTCGCCGCCTCGATCTTCCACTTCGGTACCTATACCGTCGGCGAGGCGAAACACTATATGTCGAAGTGCGGCATCGACATGCGTCTGGACTGAACCTTGAAAGCGGACCTATGAGCGGATTTTCTCTTTCCGATCTCGAAAGCATCGTCGCAGAACGGTCGAAAGCCTCGCCAGAGCAATCCTGGACAGCGAAGCTCGTGGCCGCCGGTCAGCCGAAAGCGGCAAAGAAGCTCGGCGAGGAGGCGATCGAAGCCGTGATGGCGGCGGTGACCGGCGACCGCGATAATCTGACCTATGAAGCCGCCGATGTGCTCTATCACCTATTGGTCGTATTGAAGATTGCTGAAATACCGTTAGAGAATGTCATGGCCGAACTCGAGCGCCGAACCGCGCAGTCCGGCCTCAAGGAAAAGGCCGGCCGGCAGAGTTCATGAGTATCGCGACTGAGATCATCGGGGTGCCGGAAACGTTGGATCATTTCCAGTCGGACTCCTATTCGCCCTACCACTTCTTCTCTTCCGAACAATGGGCGAAATTCCGCGCCGATACGCCGCTGACGCTGACCAGCGACGAGGTCAAACGGCTGCGTTCGATGGGCGATCCGATCGATCTCGACGAGGTCCGGCGGATCTATCTGTCGCTGTCGCGGCTGCTGTCGGCGCATGTCGAATCTTCGCAGATGCTGTTCGAACAGCGCAACCGCTTCCTCAGCCTGTCCGATGTGACAAAGACGCCCTTTGTCATCGGCATCGCCGGCTCGGTCGCCGTGGGAAAATCGACCACGGCCCGTATCCTCAAGGAGCTCCTGGGGCGCTGGCCTTCCAGCCCCAAAGTCGATCTCGTTACTACCGACGGCTTCCTCCATCCGAACGCCGTGCTGCAGCGGAAAAAGCTGATGCAGCGCAAGGGTTTTCCGGAGAGTTACGACACGGCGGCGATCCTGCGCTTTCTCTCGGCGATCAAGGCCGGACAGCCGGATGTGAAGGCGCCTAGCTATTCGCACCTTGTCTACGACGTGCTGCCGGACGAATACAAAATTGTCGACCGGCCCGACATCCTGATCTTCGAGGGCATCAACGTGTTGCAATCGCGCGACCTGCCGGCCGGTGGCAAGATCGTGCCGATGGTCTCCGACTTCTTCGACTTCTCGATCTATATCGATGCCGCGGAAGACCAGATCCACAACTGGTACGTCGCACGTTTCATGCGGCTGCGCGAGACCGCCTTCCGCGATCCGAACTCCTATTTCCATCGCTACGCCTCGATCAGCGACGCGGAAGCGCTCGAAATCGCCGGGGATCTGTGGGCGAATATCAACCTGAAAAACCTGCGGCAGAACATCCTGCCGACGCGGCCGCGTGCCGATCTCATCCTGAAAAAGGGCAAGGATCATCTGATCGAGCAGGTCGCGCTGCGGAAACTATAGCAGGCGATCCTATGCTGATTGTCAGTTCGGGGGATTGACGCGGCGTAACGTCAGATTGATGCGCCCGCCATTCTTCAAGAGCGTCGAGGTCGCCGGATGAATGCGGTCGACGCCGTGGAAACAAAGTCTCCCCTCGCCGCCCAGAACGACCAGATCGCCGCTCGAAAGCTTGAAGGATAGCGTAGGATCGTTGCGGTTGAGGCCGCCGACGCGGAAGAGGCAGCTGTTGCCGAGCGAGATCGAGACAACCGGCGCCTGCAGATCCCTCTCGTCCTTATCCTGATGCAGGCCCATGCGCGCGTCGTCGGCGTAAAAATTCACCAGACAGGCTTCGGGCGGTTTGTCGTAGCCGGCAACATCATTCCAGATATCAAGCAATTCCCGCGGCATGTCAGGCCAGCGCCTGCCGGTTGCCGGATGCGTCGGCTGATAGCGATAGCCGCGCTCCTTGTCGGTCACCCAGCCGAGCGGCCCGCAATTGGTCATGCGCACCGACATCGGCTTGCCGGTGCCGGGCATGACGGGCACATAAAGCGGCGCCTCAGTGACAATAGTGCGGATTACCTCGACCAATGCCTCCTGACGCGCCCGGTTGAGGTAGCCGGGGAGATGGCGAATGCCGCTCAAGAGCTCCGGCATGTCATTCGCCTCCGCTGCCGCCAGGGCGGCCACGCATTTTCTTGACTTCAGAACGGCCGGATTTTTCCTTCAGGCGGCGCTCGACCGAACCCTTGGTCGGCCTGGTCTTCTTGCGTGGTGGCGGCGGCGGCTTGGCGGCCTCCAGTAACAATTCCTTCAGCCGGTCGCGCGCATCCTCGCGGTTGCGGTCCTGGCTGCGAAACCGGCTCGCCTCGATCATCAGCACGCCTTCCTTCGAAAGGCGGCGGCCGGCAAGCTTGACCGCATTGGTTTTGACACGATCATTGAGGGACGGCGAATTCGGGATATTGAAAAACAGCTGGACCGCGGTCGAGACCTTGTTGACATTTTGCCCGCCGGGACCGCCCGCCAGAACGAACTGTTCCGTCAGCTCCCATCCGGCGATGGTGATTCTGTCGTCGATATAAAGTGCGTCGCTGGCCATGCGGCGTTCTATCTCACATCGGCGGCGAATTGAAAATATCGGCTGCAATCAAAGAAAACCCGGCGATCCTGCGATACCGGGTTTCACGTGAGTCAGAGAATTTTGTTGTTCTTATTCGGCGGCGACCTTTACGCCGGGGGCCGCATCGCGGACGCCGCCGTCGACGTGACCCTCGAACTTGGCGAAGTTGGCGATGAACATCGAGACCAGCTTTTCGGCCTGCACGTCATAGGCCGATTTGTCGGTCCAGGTCGAGCGCGGATCGAGAATGCTGCCGTCGACGCCGTTGACGGAGACCGGCACAGCGAAGCCGAAGTTGGTATCCGCACGGAACTCCACCCGGCCGAGTTCGCCGGTGAGAGCCGCAGCGAGAAGGGCACGCGTCGCCTTGATCGGCATGCGCTTGCCAGTGCCGTAAGCGCCGCCGGTCCAGCCGGTATTGACCAGCCAGCACTGGACGCCATGGCGGCCGATCAGCTCCTTGAGCAGATTGCCATATTCGGCCGGATGCCGCGGCATGAACGGGGCGCCAAAGCAGGTGGAGAAGGTCGCTTCCGGCTCAACCACACCCTTTTCGGTGCCAGCCACCTTGGCGGTATAGCCGGAGAGGAAGTGATACATCGCCTGATCAGGCGTCAAGCGAGCGATCGGCGGCATGACGCCGAAGGCATCGGCGGTCAGCATGATGATCGTCTTCGGATGCCCGGCCCGGCCGGTTTCCGAGGCGTTCGGGATGAAATCCATCGGATAGGCGCAACGGGTGTTCTCGGTCAGCGAGCCGTCATTGAAATCCGGCTCGCGGCCTTCGTTCAGAACGACGTTTTCGAGCACGGTGCCGAAGCGCTGCGTCGTCGCATAGATTTCCGGCTCGGCCTCGGCCGACAGACGGATGGTTTTGGCGTAGCAGCCGCCTTCGAAGTTGAAGATGCCGTTTTCACTCCAGCCGTGTTCGTCATCACCGATCAAT
Source organism: Rhizobium sp. NZLR8 (assembly GCF_019685025.1). Classification (NCBI taxonomy): domain Bacteria; kingdom Pseudomonadati; phylum Pseudomonadota; class Alphaproteobacteria; order Hyphomicrobiales; family Rhizobiaceae; genus Rhizobium; species Rhizobium sp. NZLR8. Next base: position 21,676 of record NZ_JABDVY010000005.1, read on the forward strand.
GTGCGGGCCGGATCGGCCGAAAGCGTCGTCTTGCCAGTGCCGGAAAGGCCGAAGAACACCGCGGCGTCACCGTTCGGACCGACATTGGCCGAGCAGTGCATCGGCATCACGCCCTTGGCCGGCAGCAGGTAGTTGAGCACGGTGAAGACCGATTTCTTCATTTCGCCGGCATAGGAGGTACCGCCGATCAGAACGAGACCGTTGGTCAGGTCGCAGGCAATCACCGTTTCCGAACGGCAGCCGTGGCGGGCCGGATCGGCCTTGAAGCTCGGCAGATCGATGATCGTCAGTTTCGGCGCGAAGCTGGGCAGCGCTGCGGCATCGGGGCGGATCAGCAGATTGCGGATGAACAGCGAATGCCAGGCAAACTCGGTGACGACCCTTGTCGGCAGAGCATGGCCTTCCTCGGCGCCGCCGACGAGATCCTGGACGAACAGGTCCCTACCCGCGGCGTGCGCCAGCATATCCTCGCGCAGCAGGGCGAAATGTTCCGGCGAGATCGGCTTATTGTTGTCCCACCAGATTTCGCTGTCGGTATTGCTGTCGCGAACGACGAACTTGTCGCGCGGCGAACGGCCGGTGTGCTGGCCGGTGATAGCCCGCAGCGCACCCTGAGCAGTCAGTTCGGCTTCGCCCCGGCGGATCGCTTCTTCATAGAGCGCGGCGGCAGAAAAGTTGTAGCGAACGCTGGCTGCGCCGCCCAATCCAACCGTTGCCAGCTCTGTTGCCGGGTTATGAACTCCGAACATTTCCATGGCTAATTCCCTTTGCTCAGGCTCGGTGCCGTTAAACTAAGCGCGAAAATACGGGCAGGATTTTTAAAACACAAGACGCTAAATTTGATAAAATGTAGTAATATCAGATATTTAATCGATTTAAATTTATTGCTTCTATTTTAAATCGTTTTAAAGACCGCGTTGAAACATTTTGCCGCACTACTCCAGATTGCTGGAGAATTTCACGACAATCTTTCCCTTTATCTTTGCCACAATTTGTTCCACCTTTATCCTCCATAAGCGCATCCGGTCACTGAGACCGCCTGGGGAGAGCAAATCCGGGAGATTGCGCACTGATGACGGAGACCAACACCATGCCGACAATCGCGCTCGTTGATGACGACCGCAACATCCTCACCTCGGTGTCGATCGCGCTGGAGGCCGAAGGATACAAGGTCGAGACTTATACGGATGGAGCTTCGGCGCTCGACGGCCTTCTGGCGCGGCCACCGCAGCTGGCGATCTTCGACATCAAGATGCCGCGCATGGACGGCATGGAATTGCTGCGCCGTCTGCGGCAGAAGTCGGATATTCCCGTCATCTTCCTCACCTCCAAGGATGAGGAGATCGATGAACTCTTCGGCCTGAAGATGGGCGCCGACGATTTCATCACCAAGCCTTTTTCGCAGCGCCTGCTGGTCGAGCGCGTCCGCGCCGTGTTGCGCCGCGCCTCAAGCCGTGAAGCCGCAGCCGCCGGCACCAGCCCCGCCGGCGCGCCGAAGAACGGCGCTGTGCAGCAGGCCCGATCGCTGGAGCGCGGGCAACTGGTCATGGACCAGGAACGCCATACCTGCACCTGGAAGGGTGAGGCCGTGACCCTGACGGTGACCGAATTTCTGATCCTGCATTCGCTGGCGCAGCGCCCCGGCGTCGTCAAAAGCCGCGACGCGCTGATGGACGCCGCCTATGACGAACAGGTCTATGTCGACGACCGGACCATCGACAGCCACATCAAGCGGCTGCGCAAGAAATTCAAGATGGTCGACAACGACTTTGATATGATTGAAACGCTCTACGGAGTGGGATACCGCTTCCGCGAAGCGGCCTGAGCCCACGCGGCGCAGGGCGACTGCATAATTCCCTAGACAGAGTTATGCAGCAGTTCAAAGTGTTACAGCCTCCTTTGCGCGTCTAAAAAGACGCGCGGCGCTGTCGGAATTGTTGAGGGCTGCGGGCCGATTTATCCGGCCCCGCCCTTCGAAAGGGCCTGTCGTTGGCACAGTTGGTGCAGGAAAGGGATCTCGACGATGCGGAGGGCGTGAGCGCCCTTCGCGTCAAGGGCCGCCGTTGGTCGCATCCCTTCACGCTGATCCGCCGTATCTTCGGCAATGCCGTGTTTTCGAGCCTGACGCGGCGCATCCTGTTCTTCAATCTCGTCGCGCTGGTAGTGCTTGTCTGCGGTATCCTCTACCTCAACCAATTTCGCGAGGGACTGATCGATGCCCGCGCCGAGAGCCTGTTGACGCAGGGCGAAATCATCGCCGGCGCTATTTCGGCTTCCGCATCGGTCGATACCAACTCGATCACCATCGATCCGCAAAAGCTGCTGGAGCTGCAGGCTGGACAGAGCATCACCCCGGTGCCGAACGACGAGGACCTCGAATTCCCGATCGATCCCGAGAAGGTCGCGCCGGTTCTGCGCCGGCTGATCTCTCCGACGCGCACACGCGCCCGCATCTTCGATGCCGATGCCAATCTGCTGCTCGATTCGCGCCATCTTTATTCGCGCGGCCAGGTGCTGCGTTTTGACCTGCCGCCGGTCGAAGAGGAGAAGCAGACCTGGAGCGAGTGGTTCGCGACCCTGTTCAACAAGGCGCTGCAGCCCGGCAACCTGCCGCTCTACAAGGAAGCGCCGGGCGGTGACGGCTCGATCTATCCAGAGGTGATGAATGCACTCACCGGCGTGCGCGGCGCCGTCGTGCGCACGACCGAAAAAGGCGAGCTCATCGTTTCCGTCGCCGTGCCGATCCAGCGTTTCCGCGCCGTGCTCGGGGTGCTGTTGCTGTCGACACAGGCTGGCGATATCGACAATATCGTGCATGCCGAGCGGCTTGCCATCATGCGCGTCTTCGGTGTCGCGACGCTCGTCAACGTGCTGCTTTCGCTGGTGCTCTCGTCGACGATCGCCAATCCGCTGCGCCGCCTTTCGGCCGCCGCCATCCGGGTGCGGCGCGGCGCCAAGGCGCGCGAGGAAATTCCTGACTTTTCTGCCCGTCAGGATGAAATCGGCAATCTTTCCATTGCATTGCGCCAGATGACGACAGCGCTCTACGACCGCATCGATGCGATCGAGAGTTTCGCGGCCGATGTCAGCCACGAGCTCAAGAATCCGCTGACTTCGCTACGCAGCGCCGTCGAAACGCTGCCGCTTGCCAAATCCGACGATTCCAAGAAGCGGTTGATGGACGTCATCCAGCACGATGTCCGCCGCCTCGACCGGCTGATCAGCGATATCTCCGACGCCTCCCGCCTCGATGCCGAACTCGCTCGTGTCGATGCCGGTTCCGTCGACATGGAAATGCTGTTGCGCGACCTCATCGAGGTTTCGCGCCAGGTCAGGAGCACCAAGAAGCAGGTAGAGATCGAATATGCGATCGAACGCAAGCCGAACGTCAAGACGCGCTTCGTCGTCAACGGCCACGATCTGCGCATCGGCCAGATCATCACCAACCTGATCGAGAACGCCCGCTCCTTCGTACCGGAAAAGGGTGGAAAGATTACCGTGCGGCTGGTGCGGACACGGTCGCGCTGCGTCACCACGATCGAAGACAACGGACCCGGCATCCAGGCCGAAAATATCGACCGCATCTTCGAGCGCTTCTATACGGATCGACCGGAATCGGAAGGTTTCGGCCAGAATTCGGGGCTCGGCCTGTCGATCAGCCGCCAGATCGCCGAAGCCCATGGCGGCTCGCTGAGAGCAGAGAACATCACCGATGCCGAAGGCGGACAGGTGCTCGGGGCCCGCTTTATCCTCGCTCTGCCTGTCGGCGCCGCCGCATGACGACGGCTCCGAACATCCATGCGACGGCGATCATCGTCGGCAGAACGGGGCTGCTGTTCAGCGGACCTTCCGGCTGGGGAAAATCAATGCTGGCCTTCACCTGCATGACCGAGGCACGCCGGCTCGGGCTGTTCACGGCGCTGGTCGCCGACGACCAAGTTCTTTTGTCTGAAGAGGCCGGCACGGTGATCGCGGCATGTCCGCCGTCGATCGCCGGGCTGATCGAACTTCGCGGCACCGGCATCGTCCGGCAAGATCATATTCCACGGGCGCCGATGCACTACGCCGTGCTTCCGGGCAGCGCCACTGGTGAGGAGCGCGTGCCCCCCGAAGGCGAAATCGTCAGCCTCGCAGCCGGTCTTTCGCTTCCCGCATTGCGGTTGCTCACTGGCGTTTCGTCACCCCTTGCAATCCTGATGGCGAAAGCACCCGATATCGGGCATTGAAGCCTTCCGGATTGATCAATCTGCCTTATATATTCGCATTTTTATCTTGCACTTCGGCTTTTCATGGCCAAGATGTGCCCCCACCGGTGGACGTAATTGCTGCATTGCGATATTGGGGCCACCGTTGGCGTATATGGGAGCAGTAATATCATGATCGGACTTGTGCTTGTCACTCATGGCAAGCTGGCTGAAGAGTTTCGTCATGCTGTCGAGCACGTCGTCGGTCCTCAGAAATTCATCGAGACGGTCTGTATTGGCCCCGAAGACGACATGGATCAAAGACGGCAGGACATTCTCGAAGCTGTTTCCGGTGCCGATGATGGCCATGGCGTCGTCATTCTGACCGACATGTTCGGCGGCACGCCGTCCAATCTTGCCATATCCGTCATGAGCAGCGGCCATACCGAGGTCATTGCCGGCGTCAACCTGCCGATGCTGATAAAGCTCGCCGGCGTGCGTGGCGAGAACAACATGGAGAAGGCGCTGGTGGAGGCTTCCGAAGCCGGGCGGAAATATATCAATGTCGCGAGCCGCGTGCTTAGCGGAAAATAACGGCCCTCCATGACATCGCTATCCCGAGAACTCCTGATTATCAACAAGCGCGGTCTCCACGCCCGCGCCTCGGCCAAATTCGTGCAAATGGTCGAGACCTTCGATGCCGCCATCACCGTTTCCAAGGACGGAATGACGGTCGGCGGCACCTCTATCATGGGCCTGATGATGCTTGCGGCCAGCCCCGGCTCGAGCGTCGTCGTCTCGGCAAGCGGCAGCCAGGCCGAGCAAGCGCTGGAGGCCCTGGACCAACTGATCCAGAACCGGTTCGGCGAAGAGATGTGATCGCCAACAGCGATCATATAAACATATAAAGACTTCTTTATATCCTTATTGCCTTCCCATTCGAAGCCTGCTAAACGGCGGATATGCCGTGCGCTAAAGTGCGATGCATCGAACTTGCTTCATGCGGACGCGCTTAGCTCTCTGTCCTTGTGCATGTCGTTATCCCGGAGCCACTGCACACGTCCGGGCGATATACATGAACACGCGGCCCATCCGTCGCGCGGCCATCTTCGCGCCTGCGCCAATTTTTGAGACGTTTTTCAGCCTGGAGACCCCTATGAGCACTGAAAAAGATTATGTCGTCGCCGATCTCGGGCTTGCGGATTTCGGCCGCAAGGAAATTACGATCGCCGAAACCGAAATGCCGGGGCTGATGTCCTGCCGCACCGAATTCGGCCAGGCAAAGCCGCTGAAGGGCGCGCGCATCACCGGCTCGCTGCACATGACCATCCAGACGGCCGTGCTCATCGAGACGCTGGTGGCGCTCGGTGCCGAAGTCCGCTGGGCCTCGTGCAACATCTTCTCGACGCAGGATCATGCCGCTGCCGCGATCGCCGCCGCCGGCGTGCCTGTCTTCGCCATCAAGGGCGAGTCACTTGAGGATTACTGGGTCTATACCGACAAGATCTTCCAGTGGGCCGATGGCGGCCTTTCCAACATGATCCTCGATGACGGCGGCGATGCAACCATGTACATCCTGCTCGGCGCCCGCGCCGAAGCCGGTGAAGATGTGCTGTCGCATCCGCATTCCGAGGAAGAGGAAATCCTCTTCGCACAGATCAAGAAGCGCCTTGCCGCCTCTCCGGGTTGGTTCACCAAGCAGCGCGACGCGATCAAGGGCGTCACCGAGGAAACGACGACAGGCGTCAACCGCCTCTATCAGCTCAGCCAGAAGGGCCTGCTGCCCTTCCCGGCGATCAACGTCAACGACTCGGTCACCAAGTCGAAGTTCGACAACAAGTACGGCTGCAAGGAATCGCTGGTCGACGGCATCCGCCGCGGCACCGACGTGATGATGGCCGGCAAGGTTGCCGTCGTCTGCGGCTACGGCGACGTCGGCAAGGGTTCTGCCGCTTCGCTTTCCGGCGCCGGCGCCCGCGTCAAGGTGACCGAAGCCGATCCGATCTGCGCATTGCAGGCTGCGATGGACGGCTATGAAGTCGTGCTGCTCGAGGACGTCGTTTCCTCTGCCGATCTCTTCATCACCACCACGGGCAACAAGGACGTCATCCGCATCGACCACATGCGTCAGATGAAGGACATGGCGATCGTCGGCAATATCGGCCACTTCGACAACGAAATCGAAGTCGCCGCGCTGCGCAATCTCAAGTGGACCAACGTCAAGCCGCAGGTCGACCTGATCGAATTCCCCAAGGGCAACCGCATCATCCTTCTTTCCGAAGGCCGTCTGCTCAACCTTGGCAACGCCACCGGCCACCCGTCCTTCGTGATGTCGGCTTCCTTCACCAACCAGACACTGGCGCAGATCGAGCTCTTCACCAAGCCCGACCAGTATTCCAACCAGGTCTATATCCTGCCGAAGCATCTCGATGAGAAGGTCGCACGCCTGCATCTCGACAAGCTCGGCGTGAAGCTGACTGAACTTTCCGAGGAGCAAGCTGCCTATATCGGCGTCTCGCCCAAGGGTCCGTTCAAGGCCGACCACTACAGATATTGATCTTACCGTTAATATCCACAAGATGTAGAAGCCGCGGCATTGACAACTGCCGCGGCTTATTTTTTGGGCGCTCCCTTCCCGCCGATTCCCATCCGAAGTATTGTTTTAAGACTTGATTCGTGGCGCCGGACCCTGTCCGACCGCTCCGAAAATGGGATGTCTTGTCGTAATGCGGCACATTGAAGGACGGAGACATACCGCGGATGTCGGAAATGAAAAGCAGCCTGCCCGGTCAGGCGGATGACGGCGTTCGCGCCGGCCGCCGCCCGCTGATGGCGGGCCAAGAGCACAAATCTGCAACGGCACACGAGGCCGCCAAGCAAGAGCATGGATCATTGGCGCGCTTTCTGAAAGCTTGTGCGGCCGGCACGGCGCTTGCGGCGCTGGCGCGGCCGGTTCTGGCACAGACAGAGCAACAGGCGGCAGCCTCGGCTCACCTCTTCACATCCTCGCAGGTCGTCGGCGTTTCCGTGGTCATCGGCGTCATATCGGCAGCACTGCTTTCGACGCTGTGGCTGGTGCGCCAGCGCGGCAATCTGGAAAGTGAGAGCCGGGAAATCCGCTCGGCGCTTTCCGATGCCCAGCAGCGCATTTCGCAATACCAGGCTTTGATCGCCGACAAGAACCGGCGGATCGTCATCTGGGACGGCAATGCGCGCCCCGAACTGCTCGGCCAGCTTCCGCCCGAAACCGGCGCACCGCAGGACGGCGAGTTCCTGGCCTTCGGCCTCTGGCTGAAGTCCCGCTCGGCCTCCGAGCTGGAAAAGGCGATCGACCGGCTGCGCGACGGAGCACAGAGTTTCGACATGGTGGTCGAAACCATCCGCGACGAAATCCTCGAGGCGCAGGGCCGGGTTTCCGGCGGGCGCGCCTTCGTCCGTTTCGTGGCGCTTAACAATCTGCGCGCCGAGCTGGCAGAGCTCAGGATCGAGCGCGACCGGCTGATGACGTCGATCTCGGCCTTCCAGACCATGCTTGACGCGATCGACATGCCGGCCTGGCAACGCGACCCGGCGGGTCTGCTGACCTGGGTCAACCAGGCTTATGGCGAGGCGGTCGAAGCGCGATCGCCGCAGCAGGCGATCAATGAAGGCCGCGAAATGCTGACGACCGTGGCGCGCGAACGTATTCGCGCGGCGACGACGCCGGAATCACCCTTCCACGACACGATCTCGACGGTCGTGCGCGGCAACCGCACATTCTTCGACGTCGTCGACGTCAGGCTGCCCAGCGGCTCGGCCGGTATTGCGATCGACGTGTCCGACATAGAGGCGGTGCGTGCCGAGCTGGAACGGACGCTCAAGAGCCACGCCGAAACCCTCGACCATCTCGCCACGCCCGTTGCCATCTTCGACGGCGACCGCCGCCTGCAATTCTATAACCAGGCTTTCGTCGCGCTCTGGGAGCTGGATATCGCCTTCCTCGAAGGCCGGCCGGACAATAGCGAGCTGCTCGAGCGGCTGCGGGCTGCCAAGAAGCTGCCGGACCAGCTCAACTGGAAAAGCTGGAAGGAAGCAGCCCTTTCCGTCTATCGCGCGCTCGACACGCAATCCGATCTCTGGCACCTGCCGAACGGGCAGACATTGCGCGTCTTCGCGACCGCCCATCCGCAGGGTGGGGCCACCTGGGTGTTCGAAAACCTGACCGAGCAGGTCGATCTCGAAACGCGCTACAACACACTGGTCAAGGTGCAGGGCGAAACGATCGACCATCTTTCCGAAGGTGTGGCGGTGTTCGGCCCGGATGGACGCATCCGCCTGTCGAACCCGGCCTTCCGCGCACTCTGGGGAATCACCGAAACCGAAGCCAAGCCCGGCACGCATATCCGCGGACTGGGCGAGGCCTGCGCGCCGTCCTATGACCGGCCGGACGGCTGGAAGGCGTTCGCGGAACTGATCACCAGCTTCGACGACGAACGCCGCTCGGGCCAGGGGACGCTGGAACTCTTCTCCGGCCTCGTGCTCGACTTTGCCGTCATCCCGCTGCCGAACGCGCAGACCATGCTGACCTTCGTCAATATGACGGACAGCGTGCGTGCCGAGCGGGCGCTAACCGAGAAGAACGAAGCGCTGCGCAAGGCCGACGAGCTGAAGAACGACTTCGTCCAGCATGTGTCTTACGAGCTGCGCTCGCCGCTGACCAATATCATCGGCTTCACCGATCTACTGCGGACGCAGGGCGTCGGGCCGCTGAACGAACGGCAGGCCGAATATATCGACCACATCTCGACCTCGTCCTCCGTTCTGCTGACGCTCGTCAACGATATCCTCGACCTTACGACCGTCGATGCCGGCATCATGCGCCTCAACTATGCGGATATCGATCTCAACGATCTGCTCGACGACGTCTCGATGCAGATCGCCGATCGCCTGCACGAAAGCGGCGTCGCGCTCGAAATCACCGCGCCGGCCTATCTCGGCTCGATCGTCGCCGATCCGCAGCGGCTGAAGCAGATCCTTCTGAAGCTGCTTTCCAACGCAGCGAATTTTTCGCCGGAAGGCACCTCGATCGCGCTGGAGTGCCATCGCGAAGGCACGGATTTCGTCTTCTCCGTCAGCGATCGCGGCCCCGGCATCTCGCCTGACATGATCGCTACCGTCTTCGACCGGTTTGCGACCGGTGCGAAAAGCGGCAAACGCGGCGGCGCCGGCCTCGGCCTTTCGATCGTCGACAGCTTCGTCACTCTGCATCATGGCGACGTGACGATCGACAGCGAGCCGGGCAAGGGCACCACCGTCGTCTGCCGTATCCCCTCGATCAATGTCCCGCATACCGCGGCTGCCGAATGACGACCAGCGATACGATCTCGCTTTTTCTGAAAGACGAGGCGGCTACATCTCGACTGGGTGAAGACCTGGCGCTGGCCTTGAAAGCCGGCGATTGCCTCGCCCTTTCCGGCGATCTCGGCGCGGGGAAATCCTCGCTGGCACGGGCGATCCTGCGCGCCATGGCCGATGACGAGGGGCTCGAGGTCCCGAGCCCGACCTTCACCCTGGTGCAATCCTACGATCTGCGCCTCCCGGTTTCGCACTTCGATCTCTACCGGCTCGGCAATCCCGCCGAATTGACCGAACTCGGCTTCGATGAAGCCCTGGAGAACGGGATCTGCCTCGTCGAATGGCCTGAGATGGCTGAGGGCGAACTACCGGCCGAGCACATCACGCTGAGGCTCGCACATGAAGGCAGCGGCCGCCGCGCAACAATCAAAGCCGCCGGCGCACACGCCTTCCGCATCCATCGTGTCCTGGCGATCCGCGATTTCCTCGACAAAGCCGGCTATCCCGAAGTCAAACGCCGCTTCCTGACCGGCGATGCGTCGTTGCGCGCCTATGAAGCGATCTATCCGAACGCTGCTCAACGAAAAATACTGATGGATTGGCGCCCGCATCCCGAGGGACCGCCCGTCTATGACGGCAAGCCGTATCCCAAGGTCGCGCATCTCGCACAGAATGCCTATCCTTTCGTCGCGATCGCCAATGTGTTGCGCGAGCGGGGATTTGCGACGCCGGAGATCTATCAGGTCGACTATGAACAGGGCATCCTGCTGATCGAGGATCTCGGCACCGAGGGCGTGCTCGATGACGACGGACGGCCGGTCACCGAACGTTACCGGCAAAGCGTCGCCTGCCTTGCCCATCTTCATTCCATGCAGATTCCGCAGGATATCCCGGTTTCCGCGATACATACGCATCACATTCCGGACTTCGATCGCACGGCAATGAAGATGGAAGTGCAGCTTGTGCTCGATTGGCATATTGCCTGGAAGCGCGGTACAGCACCCACGGATGCCGAACGTGCGGACTATCTGGCGATCTGGGACTCGCTGATCGACGAGCTCGCGGCGGCCGAGAAGAACCTGTTGCTGCGCGACTTCCATTCGCCTAATATCATCTGGCGCGAAGAGGAAAGCGGTATTGGCAAGGTGGGCCTTATCGATTTCCAGGACGCGATGATCGGCCCCACCGCCTATGATCTCGCCTCGATCGTTCAGGATGCGCGAGTGACAATCGAACCGGATCTCTTCCGGCAGCTGATGGACGATTATCTCGCCCTTCGCCGAGGCCAGGGCGGCTTCGACGAAGCCGGATTCATGAAGGCCTGGTCCATGATGTCGGCGCAACGTAATTGCAAGCTTGCCGGTCTCTGGGTGCGGCTGCTGCAGCGTGACGGCAAGCCCGGCTATCTCAAACATATGCCGCGAACGCTCACCTATCTGCAGGTCGCACTCGAGCATGAAGCGCTTGCCCCCTTGCGCGATTGGTGCGCAAGGGCTGGAATAGGCCAACGCGAATCATAAGTTCCGGATCAGCATGAGCATCAGACAAGCTATGGTACTGGCCGCGGGTCTCGGGACCCGCATGCGCCCGATCACCGAGACGATCCCGAAGCCGCTGGTGAAAATCGACGGCAAGCCGATGATCGACTACGCGCTGGATTCGCTGGTGGCGGCCGGCATCGAACGAGCCGCCGTCAACGTTCATCACCACGCCGACCAGATGCTCGATCATCTGAAGAATTATCCTGGCCTCGACATCGTGATTTCCGACGAGCGGGACGCGCTGATGAACTCCGGCGGCGGACTGGTGAAGGGGCTGAGGCTGCTGACCCGCGACGATATCTTCGTCATGAATGCCGACCTGTTCTGGATCGGCGAACAGCCGGGGCGGCCAACGAACCTGCAACGCTTAGCCGGATTCTTCGATGCCAGGCGCATGGACATGGCGCTGCTTTGTGTGATGATAGAGGATACGACGGGCCACAACGGCAAGAACGATTTCAGCCTCGCAGCCGATGGCCGGCTGACGCGTTATCGCGACGATCCGTCCAATCCCGTCGTTTACGCCGGAGCGATCGCCATGAACCCATCGCTGTTCGACAACGCGCCGCAGGATGCCTTCAACCTCAATATCTATTTCGACAAGGCAATCGCACGCGGCCGCCTTTTCGGCATGGTGCTCGACGGCCATTGGCTGACAGTGGGAACGCCGGAGGCGATCGGCGAGGCGGAGGAAACGATCCATCGGTTGCGGGCGTTTGCGTGAGCCATGGCGGAGCGGCATCAGCCACGCATTCTGACGATCCCGGCGGGCCTCTCCTTTCTGAAAACGCTGGCGACGACGCTTTGCGACGGCCGCCTGACGCCGCTCTTCCGGCATCAGGCCGATGATCCGCTGTCGCTCGCCAGGGTAACGATCTATCTGCCGACCCGGCGTGCCGTGCGTGTGCTGCGCTCGGAATTCGTCGACCTGCTCGGCGGCCGCTCGGCGATCCTGCCGGTCATCCGTCCTCTCGGCGAAACCGATGACGACAGCGGCTATTTCGACGAGGCGCTGCCGGCGACGATCGACCTCGCCCAACCGCTGTCGAATACCGCCCGTCTGTTGGAGCTTGCGCGGCTCATCCTCGCCTGGCGAAACAAACTGCCCGAAATCGTTCGCCACATTCATTCGGACTCACCGCTCGTTGCGCCGGCAAGCCCGGCAGATGCGATCTGGCTCGCCCGCAACCTTGCGGAACTGATCGATTCCATCGAAACCGAGGATCTCGACTGGTCTGAACTGTCGAAACTCGACACCGGCGACTATGCCGCCTGGTGGCAGCTGACGGCGGAGTTTCTGCAGATCGCCAGCGCCTTCTGGCCGGAGAGGCTTTCCGAACTCGGCAAATCCTCGCCGGCGCGGCACCGAAACGCCATCCTGCGGGCCGAAGCATCAAGGCTTTCCACGACGAAACCGACTGGGCCGATCATCATTGCCGGTTCGACGGGCTCGGTTCCCGCCACCGCCGATCTCATCGCCGCCGTCGCCAATCTGCCTGAGGGTGTGATCGTGCTTCCGGGGCTCGATCTCTCTATGCCCGAAAGGCACTGGCAGATGGTGGCGCCAGAACCGGCACCCGGCCAACATGCCAATCCTGCAAGCCGGAGCCATCCGCAATACGGCCTGTCGTTGCTGCTCAAGCGGCTGAAGCTCACGCGTGCCGACGTGACCCTTCTTGAACGGCCCGAGGCCGATCTTGAGCGGCGCGCCGAAATCCTGTCTCGGACGCTCGTCCCGGCGGAGGCGACCAGCGATTGGGGCGCTTGGAAGAGCGACCTGCCCGATGGCAGCCTGTCTTCCGCCTTTGCCGATGTTTCGCTGATCGAAGCCGCCAACGAACGCGAGGAAGCGACCGCGATTGCGATTGGGCTGCGGCTGGCGTTGGAAAAGCCGGGGCAGGACGGCGAAAGCCGGGCTGCCCTCATTACCCCGGACCGCAATCTCGCCCGACGGGTTATGGCGGAGCTTTCCCGCTTCGACATCCTCGCCGACGATTCGGCCGGCACACCGCTTGCAGCCATGCCGCAGGGCACGCTGCTGCAATTGCTGCTGGAAGCAGCGCTGCGCCCGGGCGATCCGGTGGCGATTATTTCGCTGCTCAAACATCCGCTGGCCCGTTTCGGCCTGGAACGCGACGCATTGATTTCCGCTACCGAGGCGCTCGAGCTGCTGGCCCTGCGCGGCGGCGTGGCGGAGGTGGATATCAGCAGGCTCGAGCCGCTGCTGACCCATCAGCTTGCCGAACAGGCCCAGGACAGGCACGCACCGCAATGGCGAAAGGCGCTTTCGGCTGACGCTGCCGATGCCGCGTACGATCTTGCCCGGCGGGTCACACAAGCGACCGAGCCGCTGGCTTCGACGCTGATCCGGCACCGGCCGGAAGATCGCGCAAGGACGGTAAGCTTGTCTTTGTCGGAATGGGCGGAGCGTAGCGGTCGTTCGCTCGAAGCAGTCGCGGCCGATCCGCACGGCAATCTCGCCGATCTCTGGTCTGGTGAAGCGGGAGATGCGCTCGCCGCCCTGCTCGGCGAGGTCATCGGCACGGACGGCCAGATGGAAGCCGACGGGCCGCAATGGATCGACATTATGGCAGCACTTGCTGCCGGCCATGTGGTGAAGCCACGGGCACTCAGTCATCCCCGCCTCTTCATTTTCGGCACGCTGGAAGCCCGCCTGCAGAGCGTCGATACGCTGATCCTCGGCGGCCTGAACGAGGGCACCTGGCCAGGGCAGACCGCCAACAATCCCTTCATTCCGCGCATGATGAAGACGGAGATCGGCCTCGAGCCGCCGGAACGGCGTATCGGCCAGCTGGCGCATGACTTCGAGATGGCGAATGGCACGCGCCATCTGATCTATTCGCGCGCGCTGCGCCAGGGCTCGACACCGACGGTCGCCTCCCGTTGGCTGCAGCGGCTGCTAGCGCTCGCCGGAGAGGCGTTCGAAGCGGAGTTGAAGGGACGCGGCAACCGGTTCCTCCAATGGGCCGGCCTGATCGACCGTGGAGAAGCCCAGGCACCGACGCAACGCCCCTCGCCTAAACCACCGTTGGCACTGCAGCCGAAATCCTACTCCTTCAGCGAAGTCGGCCGGCTGCGCCGGGACCCCTATGCCATCTATGCGCGCCGCATCCTGCGCCTCGATCCCGTCGATACATTCAACCGCGATCCAGGAGCGGCCGAACGCGGAACGCTCTATCATAAGATCATCGACCGGTTCATTCGCGAAGCCCATGTCGCCGGCACGCCGGATGCGGCAGCGGCGATGGAGCGCATCCTTTCCGAGCTTTTCGACATGGAGCAGCTGCCGGCGCATATCGATGCCGTGTGGCGGCCGCGCTTCCGCGCGGTTGCCCGCGCGTTTCTCGAATGGGAAACCGGACGGCGACCCGGCATCCGCAAAACACTGACGGAGGTGCGTGGCGGCTTCGAATTGGAGCCGATCAATATCCGGCTTAACGGAGTTGCGGACCGGATCGACATCACCGGACCGAACGCCGCCGATATCATCGATTACAAGACCGGCTACAATCCGTCGCCAGCGCAGGCCCGCGTGCTTCTCGATCCGCAGCTTGCGCTCGAAGCGGCGGCCTTGAGCGCCGGCGCCTTCCGTGATGCCGGTCGTCTTGTGCCGCAGGACCTGCTCTATGTGCGCCTGCGGCCGGGACGTCGTTTTCAGGTCGACACCGTCAACAACGAAAGCTCGGCACGCAGCGACAAGGCGAAATCGGCGATGGATCTCGCCGAGGAATCGATCGACCAGTTGGTCAAGTTCGTCGGATTGCTGCAGTCCGGCGAGAAGGGCTTCACCTCGCGGCTCATTCCGGCGCAGCAATTCGATTTCGGCGGCGACTATGATCACCTCGCCCGCGTCTCCGAATGGTCGACAGCCGAAACCGACGAAGGCGGCAGCGATGAGTGATGTAACGCCTCTTCCCAACGACGATGATCCTGGCGCCTGGATCGGCTGGACGACGATCCAGCAGGCGATTGCCTCCGATCCCTTGCGTTCGGCATGGGTCTCGGCCAATGCCGGCTCCGGCAAGACGCATGTGCTGACACAGCGCGTCATCCGTCTTCTGCTGGCCGGGGCGCGGCCTTCTGCCATTTTATGCCTCACCTATACCAAGGCTGCGGCCTCCGAAATGTCGAACCGCGTCTTCGAGCGGCTGGCGGACTGGGTGGTGCTTGACGATGAAGACCTGAGCCGGCGGATCACCCAGATCGAGGGGACGGCTCCCGATGGACTGAAGCTTGCCGAGGCCCGCCGGCTGTTCGCGAAGGCGCTGGAGACACCCGGCGGGCTGAAGATCCAGACGATCCATGCCTTTTGCGAGGCGCTGCTGCACCAGTTTCCACTGGAGGCCAACGTCGCCGGGCATTTCTCAGTTCTCGACGACCGCGCGGCGGTGGTGCTGCTTTCCGATGCGCGCCGGGCGCTGCTGACGGCAACCGCGCCGGAGGGAGACAGCGCGCTTGCCGAGGCGTTCGCCTATGTGCTCGATCTCGGCGACGAATCCGGACTGGAGAACCTGCTCGGCGACATCGTCGCCAATCGCAACGCAATCCGTCGTTTCACGGCAATCGCCGAACGGCAGGGCGGTGTGGAAAAGGTCCTGCGAGAAAGGCTTGGCCTTGCCGCCGGCGACACGGAAAGCCGGATCGCCGCGCAATATTGGCCTTTGCCGGAGCTTTCGGGCGGCATGCTGGAGCTTTATCTGTCGCTTGCCGACCAGAAGGGCGGCACGAAAGCGCAGGAGGTTGCCTACGGCCTCAGGCTTGCCGGGCGGGAACGCGATGACGCAAGGCGCGCTGAGTTTCTCGAGAAAATCTTTTTGACAGCCAAGGGCGAGCCGAAGGCGGACTCGCAATTCTCAGTCAAGGCGATGCTTGCCGACGCACCGCAGCTGGCGGGCGCCATTGCCGCTGCCCGCGCCCATGTCGCCGCAAGCCGCGACCGGCTGAAACTGATGCGGATGTACGGCGCCACACATGCAGCGCTCGTGCTCGCCGACCGGCTGAACCACGACTACGAAGAACTGAAGAAACAGCGCAGCCAGCTCGATTTCGAGGATCTGATCACCCGCACCGCCGACCTGCTGACGAAAAGCGGCGTCGGCCCCTGGATCCACTACAAGCTCGATCGCGGCATCGACCATATCCTCGTCGATGAAGCGCAGGATACCAGCCCGATCCAGTGGAGCGTCATCCAGTCGCTCGCCGAGGATTTCTTCTCCGGCGAAAGCGCCCGGCCGATCGTGCGCACGCTGTTTGCCGTCGGCGACGAGAAACAGTCGATCTATTCCTTTCAAGGAGCGCGGCCTGAGCGTTTTTCCGAGGAAAGCGACCGAACGCGGCGGCGGGTGTCCGACAGCGGGCAGAGCTTTTCCTCGGTCCGGCTGCCGCTTTCCTTCCGCTCGACCGCGGATGTGCTCGAGGCCGTCGACCATATTTTCAGGGAACCAAACAATGCGCGCGGCCTCAGCGCGCTCGGCGAACCGGTGGTGCATCGCTCCAGCCGCATCGGACATCCCGGCGCCGTCGATCTCTGGGAGATGGTCGCGCCGGAAGCGGTGATGAAGGAGGAGGATTGGACGGCGCCCTTCGACGCAACGCCGGAAAGCGCGCCAGCCGCAATCCTGGCGCGGCGGATCGCCCATTCGATCGGCACGCTGGTCGGGCGCGAGACGATCGTCGACAAGGGCAAGGAGCGTCTGATCGAAGCCGGCGACATCCTTGTGCTGGTGCGCAAACGCGACGCCTTCGTCAATGCGTTGACGCGCGCGTTGAAGCGCCGCGGCGACATTCCGGTCGCCGGCGCCGACAGACTGGTGCTGACCAGCCATATCGCCGTGCAGGATCTGCTGGCGCTCGGCCGTTTCCTGCTTCTGCCGGAAGACGACCTTTCGCTCGCCGCCGTGCTCAAGAGTCCGCTGTTTGATCTTTCCGAGGACGACATCTTTGCGATCGCCGCGCTACGCGGCGATAATGAGAGCGTCTGGCACCATCTCAAAAGTTTCGCCGCCGATGGCACCGAGCGTTTCCGCGCAGCCGTCGAGAGGCTTGAATTGTTCCTTCGCCAATCCAGGAGCCTGTCGGTCCACGATTTCTATGCGCGTGTGCTCGGCAGCCATGGCGGGCGGCGGCAATTCCTTGCCCGGCTCGGCACCGAGGTCAGCGATATCCTCGACGAATTCCTGACCTTCACGCTCGACCACGAGAGCTCCGGCCTCCCCGGGCTGCAGTCCTTCATCTCGACGCTGGAGCTCGAAGCGCCCGTGGTCAAGCGCGAGCAGGACAAGGGGCGCAATGAAGTGCGGATCATGACGGTGCATGCCTCCAAGGGTCTTGAGGCACCGATCGTTTTCCTCGTCGACGGCGGTTCGAAGGCTTTTACCCATACCCATCTGCCGAAGCTTCGCCTGATCGAGACCGACGCCGACGAGCCGCCGATGCCCGTCTGGGTTCCTGTCTCCGATCTCGCCAATTCGCTGACCCAGGACGATGCTGCGCGTATCCAGATGCTGGCGGAGGAAGAATATCGCCGATTGCTCTATGTCGCCATGACGCGAGCCGCCGACCGGCTGGTCGTCTGCGGCTATCGCGGCGTGCGTGTGAACAACGACACCTGGCATCTGATGATTTCGACGGCACTGCGCGACAATCATCCGCTGGTGGAGACGACCACATTCTCGAGTCCCGATGGGGAATGGCCGGGTATCAAATGGCGCGTGCCGCGGGTGGAACGACGCTTCGAACGCACCGACCGCAGCCAGGAGCGCGACAGCATGGACACCCTGCCGGACGGTCTGTTGCGGCCGTTGCCGCCGCAGGCCGGGCTGCCCCGGCCGCTCAGCCCCTCCGGCGCCGGGACGATCATCGATGAAGACGCGGGTGGCTTGCTCGTCGTTTCGCCGCTGTTTGGCGAGAAGCAGCGCAGCGATCGTTCGCTGGAGAAGGGCAGGCTGATCCACCGCATGCTGCAGGCGCTTCCCGAAATTCCGCTTGCCGAACGGCCTGATGCCGCAGGCCGCTATGCCGAACGAGCGGCTCGGTTCTGGCCGGAAGCCGAACGGCGCAAACTTGTTGATTCGGTTCTGAAACTATTGGACGAAGAGGGTCTGCAGTCCGTCCTCGGTGCGCAGGCCCAGCCCGAGGTCTCGATCATGGGAACGTTGACGCTCGAAGACAGGCGCTATGCCGTCTCCGGCCGCATCGACCGGCTTGCCGTCCTTGCCGATCGCGTCGTCATTCTCGACTACAAGACCAATCGGGTGCCGCCGGCGACAGAGGAGGCTATCCCCTTCGCGCACCGGGCGCAGCTGGCGATCTATCGCGAGATCCTGACGCCGCTCTATCCTGATAAGCGTATCGATTGCATGCTTGTCTATACCGAGAACGCCTCGCTCTACACGCTGAGCGAAAAGGCGCTCGGTTTGGCGCTTGCAGCAGTCAAGACAAAGTGAAATACCGGACATTGAAAATTCGGCACTGCAGCATCACATGTGGTTCAACACCGAGACAAAGGAGCAGCCCATGGCTACCGTGAAAGTCGATATCAACAACTTCCAGTCGGAAGTTCTGGAATCCGCAGAACCCGTCGTCGTCGATTTCTGGGCTGAATGGTGCGGCCCGTGCAAGATGATTGCGCCGAGCCTCGAAGAAATCGCCGTTGAGATGGAAGGCAAGGTCAAGGTGGCCAAGCTGAATATCGATGAGAACCCGGAACTCGCCGCACAGTTTGGTGTGCGCTCTATTCCGACCCTGGCGATTTTCAAGGGCGGCGAAGTCGCCGATATCTCCGTGGGCGCCAAGCCGAAGACCGCGCTTTCGAACTGGATTTCGAGCGCCGCCTGACTGATATCGCTTAAATTAAATCGCATTGGCGAAAAAGCCCGGCATCGACCGGGCTTTTTCAATTTGCCTTCATTTCGGCGGCGTGCCGTTGTCGGAAAGCACATCGCCGACGAGATAGAGAGAGCCGCCGATGAGGATGCGCGGGGGTAAACCCTCCGGATCGACGACGGCTTTTATGGCTTCCAGCGCATCGCCGACCGTCGACATCGGTTCGGCAACCAAGCCGGCATCATAAGCGGCATTCGACAATATCACCGGGTCGATTATCGCGTCGCTGCCACGGATCGGCACACAGAAAACCTTCTCGACCAAGCCGGCGAAGGTCTTGAAATAGCCGATTGGATCCTTGGTATTAATCATGCCGGTAATGAGGAAAAGCGGCCGAGACTGGCGTTCCTCGAAATTGGCCATGGCTTCGGCGATCACTTCGCCTGCCCCGGGATTATGCCCGCCGTCGATCCAGATCTCGGCGCCGGCGGGTGCATGCGGCAGCAACCGGCCTTCGTTCAGACGCTGCAGCCGGCCCGGCCATTCCACAGAACTCATCGCCTTTTCCATCATCGCCTCGGTGACGGTGAAACCCGCCGCCTTGACGGCGCGAATGGCGGCGGCGGCATTGGCATATTGGTGGCGGCCGGGAAGCCGCGGCAGCGGCAGGTCGGCAAGACCGAATTCATCCTGATAGACGAGCCGGCCATATTCCTCATGCGCCATGAAATCCTGGCCGAAGACGGCGCTGGGACAATGCAGCCGTTCGGCCGTCGCCATCAGCACGTGGAGCGCCGCGTCATATTCCTGATGACCGATGACAACCGGAAATCCCGGCTTCATGATGCCGGCCTTTTCGGCGGCGATCAGCTCGACCCTGTCCCCGAGATAGGGCTGGTGATCGAGTGAGATCGGCATGATCACCGAGACGGCCGGATCGGAAATGACATTGGTGGCGTCGAAGCGGCCGCCGAGACCGACTTCGATGATCGCGGCATCGGCCGGCTGTTCGGAAAACAGGATGAAGGTGACCGCCGTCAGGATTTCGAAGACGGTGATGTGCTGTCCGGCATTGGCATCGGCCACACGACGCAGGGCCTTGGCAAAGACGGCGTCATCGACAAGCTGCCCGCGCCCGCCCTTGACGCCGATGCGGTAACGCTCGTGCCAATTGACGAGATGCGGCGAGGTGTGAACATGAGCGCTGTAGCCGCCGGCTTCGAGCAGAGCGCGGCAGAAGGCGGTGACCGACCCCTTGCCGTTGGTGCCGGCGACATGGATCACCGGCGGCAGATTCCGGTGCGGATTGCCGAGCACATCGAGAAGACGGGTGATGCGATCGAGAGACAGATCAAAACCCTTGGGATGTAACCCCATGAGCTTGTCGATCTCCTGTGCTGCCTCGCTCACCGCGGTTTGGCCTCTGGGTATCAATTCGGCACCCCGCTTGCTTGTCGGTTTTCAGGCGCTCGCCGCCAGAGCGATCGCACCGCTATTCATGTCGTTCGCCGCCGAAACCGGCTTCTTCGTCAGGATCTTCAGGACGCGCGCCAGCGTTTCCGGGATATCGTGACGTTTGACGACCATATCGACCATACCATGCTCCAGCAGGTATTCGGAGGTCTGGAAGCCTTCGGGCAGTTTTTCGCGCAGCGTCTGCTCGATGACGCGCTTGCCGGCAAAGCCGATTTCGGCGCCGGGCTCGGCCAGATGAATATCGCCCAGCATGGCATAGGAGGCCGTGACGCCGCCGGTGGTCGGGTTGGTCAGCACGACGATATAGGGTTGGCCGGATTCCTTGAGCAGGTCGAGGGCAACGGTCGTGCGCGGCAGCTGCATCAGCGACAGGATGCCTTCCTGCATGCGCGCGCCGCCGGAAGCGGGGAACATCACCAGCGGGCACTTTTCAGACGTCGCACGTTCGAAAGCCTTAACGATCGCCTCGCCGGCAGCCATGCCGAGCGAACCGCCGATGAAGTTGAATTCGTGCACCACCGCCACGAGTTTCAATCCCTGCACCTTTCCGACGCCGGCGAGGATGGTATCCTCCTGCTCAGTCTTCAGGCGGCTGTCGCGCAGGCGATCGCTATATTTCTTAGAATCGCGGAACTTCAGAGGGTCCTGGGCGACCTTCGGCTGCGGCAGCGATTCGAACTCGCCGTTGTCGAACAGATCGATCAGGCGGGCCTTGGCCGGCATCTTCATGTGATAGCCGGAGGCTGGAATGACCCATTTGTTGCCTTCCAGATCCTTGTGGAAGACCATCTCGCCGGTTTCCGGGCACTTGATCCAGAGGTTCTCCGGCACTTCGCGACGGCCCAGCATGGAATTGATCCGCGGGCGAACGTAGTTGGTGATCCAGTTCAACTCGAATACTCCTGATTGACGAAAGCGCGTCGCGATCTTTCAGATCGTTTGCCACACTTTGAGGTCTTCGGTTTCCCGCATGTCGTTGCCGCAAGACCGCTGCACATTTTGCGCGACATTGCTTTGCTCCAATGTGGGCAAACTATTCGGCAGCAACAAGGCGCGCCGAACGTGTTCCCGTGGAAAGTCCGCGGACCAGTGTGGCAACGGCCTGAACGGTATCGGCCGTTGCCTTGCCGTCGCCCGTCAGACTGGTCGCGACCTGATTGACGATGGCGGTGCCGACCACGACGCCGTCGGCCGAACCGCCGATGACCTTTGCATGTTCCGCCGTCTTGACGCCGAAGCCGACGCAGACGGGTAGCTTGGTGTGCTGCTTGATGCGTTCGACCGCGCCCGACACCAGCGACGGATCCGGCAGCGCCGAACCGGTGATGCCGTTCATCGAGACGTAATAGACGAAGCCGGAGGTGTTCTTCAAAACCTTCGGCAGGCGCTTCTCATCCGTCGTCGGCGTCGCCAGGCGGATGAAATTGATGCCTTTGCGGATCGCCGGAATGCAGAGTTCGTCATCCATCTCAGGCGGCAGATCGACAACGATCAGACCGTCGATGCCGGCAGCAATCGCGTCGTCGAGGAATTTTTCGACGCCATAAATATAGATCGGGTTGTAGTAGCCCATCATCACGATCGGCGTCGCATCATCGGTTTTGCGGAAATCGGCCGCCAGCTGCAACGTCTTCTTCAGCGTCTGGCCGCCTTTCAGCGCACGCTGACCGGCGAGCTGGATTGCCGGGCCATCGGCCATCGGATCGGAAAAGGGCATGCCGAGCTCGATGATGTCGGAGCCCGCCTCCGGCAGCGCCTTCATGATGCCGAGCGAGGTATCGTAATCAGGATCGCCGCCCATGAAATAGGTCACAAGCGCCGGACGGCCCTCGGCCTTCAGCTCGGCAAAGCGTTTGTCCATGCGTGCGGTCATGTCTTACAGTCCCATTCCCAGAATCTTGCCGACGGTGAAGATATCTTTGTCGCCGCGGCCGGAGAGGTTCATCAGGATGATCTCGTCCTTGCCCATCTTCGGTGCGCGCTTGATCACCTCGGCAATCGCATGCGACGGCTCGAGCGCCGGGATGATGCCTTCGAGGCGGGTCAGGGTCTGGAAGGCCTCGAGCGCTTCGTGATCCATGATCGGCACATAGTCGACGCGGCCGGTATCGTTCAGCCAGGAATGTTCGGGGCCGATGCCGGGATAATCGAGACCGGCTGAAATCGAATGGCCTTCCTTGATCTGGCCGTCGCCATCCTGCAGCAGATAGGTGCGGTTGCCATGCAGCACGCCCGGCGAACCGGCGGTGATCGACGCGCAATGGTCATCGCCCTGCAGGCCCTTGCCGCCCGCTTCGACGCCGACCATCTTGACGGTGGGATCATCGAGGAAAGGATGGAAAATGCCGATCGCGTTCGAACCGCCGCCGACGGCAGCGACGACGAGATCCGGCAGGCGGCCTTCGGCTGCCAACATCTGCTCTTTCGCTTCGGTGCCAATCACCGACTGGAAATCGCGGACCATCTCCGGATAGGGATGCGGACCGGCCGCCGTTCCGATCAGGTAATAGGTATCCTCGACATTGGTGACCCAGTCGCGAAGCGCCTCGTTCATGGCGTCCTTCAGTGTGCCGCTGCCTGCCGTGACCGGTTTGACCTCGGCGCCGAGCAGTTTCATGCGGAAAACGTTCGGTGCCTGACGCTCGACGTCGGTGGCGCCCATATAGACGACGCAAGGAAGGCCAAAGCGGGCGGCAACGGTGGCGGAGGCAACGCCGTGCTGGCCGGCGCCGGTTTCGGCGATAATGCGGGTCTTGCCCATGCGCTTGGCGAGCAGGATCTGGCCGATGCAGTTGTTGATCTTGTGCGAACCGGTGTGGTTCAGCTCCTCACGTTTGAAATAGATCTTCGCGCCGCCGAGTTCGGCCGTTAGCCGCTCGGCGAAATAGAGCGGGCTCGGGCGACCGATATAATGGGCGCCGAGATGCTTCAATTCGGCCTGGAATGCCGGATCGTTCTTCGCCCTGTCCCACTCATCCTGCAGATCGAGGATCAGCGGCATCAACGTTTCGGCAACGAAACGACCGCCATAAATGCCGAAACGGCCATCTTCATCGGGGCCAGAGCGGAAGGAATTCGGTTTAGGCGTCTCGTTCACTCTCAACTCCCTGAGGCCATGACAGGCGCATCCGCCTCTTCGACCGCATCGAAAAATTCATCGATCATTGCGACGCTCTTCACGCCAGGTGCGGTTTCGACACCCGAGGAGACGTCGATACCACGTGCCTTGGTGTTCGCCAGCGCATCCGCGACATTGTTCTTGTTCAGCCCGCCGGACAGCATGTAGTCGATGCTGCCGTCGAGCCAGCTAAGAAGGCTCCAGTCGAAGGAAACGCCATTACCACCCGGCAATTCGGAACCCTTCGGCGCTTTTGCATCGAAGAGGAAACGATCGGCGATGCCGATATAGGCCTCGACGCGCTTCAGATCATCGGCCGTGCGCACCGAAAATACCTTCATGACAGGCAGACCATAGAGCGCCTTTATGGTCAGCACATGTTCGGGGCTCTCGTTGCCATGCAGCTGCAGAATATCCGGCTTCAACAGCGAGACAATCTCGTCCAGATCGTCATTGGTGGGATCGACGACGACGGCGACGATCTTCGCCTTGCCGCGCGCGGGTTCGGCAAGCTTTGCCGCCAGGTCCGGCTCGATATAACGTGGGCTCTTTTCGAAGAAAATAAAACCGATATGGGTCGCGCCGCGCTTCAGTGCGCGATCAACAGCATCAGGCGTCGTCAAGCCGCAAATTTTGATATCCGGTTTCATGGCAGCGAAGTGACACGAAATGCGTCAGGAGTCGAGCCAATTTGCATGGAAAGCTGCATTTAGAGCGGCTTTCGGCTAAAGCGCGTCGCGTTCTTTCAGATTCGCTCCTCGCGCTTTAGCCCTTTATTTTACGCATGTCGTTAGCGCCAAACCGCTGCACACTTTTGCGCGACATGCTCTAGTCGAAATCGATGGCATGCAACTGGCTGCCGTGCCGTTTCAGCCAGGATTTTGCCTCCTCCATGCCCGGGCAAAGCTTACGGCAGAGCGCCCAGAAGTGCGGGCCATGATTCATTTCCTTGAGGTGGGCGACCTCATGGGCGGCGAGATAATCGATCACCGAAGGCGGCGCCATGACGACGCGCCAGGAAAAGCTCAGATTTCCCTCCGACGAGCACGAGCCCCAGCGGCTGCGGGTATCCTTCATCGAGATTGAGCGGATCGGCGCCCGGATCGTTCCGGCATGCATCGTCGCCAGTCTTACGAGGTCGGCGCGCGCCTCTTTCTTGAGAAAGGCCGCGATGCGCCGTCCAACATGTTCCGCCATTCCGCTGACGCGCAACACCGGTCTGCCATCTATCAAAACCGCTTCCGTCAGGCCACGCAAGCTGCCGGTATGCTGGATGCGATGGGACACGCCGCGAAAGAGAATTTCGCCGCCGTCGCGCAGGCCGGCATCGGTCGAAAACTTGGCAAGTTTGGTGAGCAGCCACCCCTGGTGCCGATCGAGAAATGCATTGACCTCGCGCGCCGCAAGGCCTTTCGGCACCGTCATCTTCAAGGCCCGGCCGCCCGGCTCTATGCGCAAGGTGATGCGCGTCGCACGGTCGTGCTGCTTGATGGTCAGCGGCATGAGCCGGCCGGCCACATCAAGCGTCCGCGTTTCGGGCGGAGCCGGTTTCCGGACTTTCGGCCTTGTCTTCAGAAGCGAGAACATGGTTGTTTTCTATCCGATTCGCCGGGGGAGCGGACATAGAAAAACCGGCATCGCAAGATGCCGGTCATCAATTCAGCGTTCAGGCCTTCATGGCGTCTGGTATTCGGCAACCGGGCCGTTGTCGTCACGCTTGGCGTTCCTGCGGTCACGCATGAAGCGATCGAACTCTTCCTGGTCCTTGGCGCGGCGAAGTTCGCGCATGTAGGCGTCGAATTCCTCGCGCATTTCGTCGAGCTTGCGGCGCTCTTCTTCGATCCGGTCGATCTCGGCCTTGCGCCAGTCGTCGAAGGCGACATTGCCGGTCGAGAAGTGCGGGCGGTGACGGCCGTTCGGACGGCGGCAGGAGGCAAAAAAGCCATCGGTCGCTTGGTTGACGTCACGCTTGAAGCCGCGCAGACGGTCGCCGAAGATGATGTAGGCAAGCATGGCAAGACCCAGAGGCCAGAAAACCATGAAGCCGAGAATCATCAGGGCAATGGTAGCCGGAGTCCAATCCGGTCGAAGCAATGCTGACTGGTTCATCGTGCGGGTATCCCTCGCTTTCCGCGCCCGGCAGGATGCCGAGTGCTGAAATCGATGTGGTTACCGCAACAATGGCCTTCAAGACGATTGCCCGCGAAATCGGACAAAGCCTTGAATCCATTTTACTAATTCAGCTGTCGCTGATTCAGGCGATGCGGCCGCCCTTGATCACCCGCGGGACCCGAGGCTTGACGACGGAACGGGAATGC
Organism: Rhizobium sp. NZLR8; assembly: GCF_019685025.1. NCBI lineage: Bacteria > Pseudomonadati > Pseudomonadota > Alphaproteobacteria > Hyphomicrobiales > Rhizobiaceae > Rhizobium > Rhizobium sp. NZLR8. The sequence goes on from NZ_JABDVY010000005.1 coordinate 47,492, forward strand.
TCTCGGACAAAATTGATGATGCGCGGCGCGATCTCGCGGCGGAACCGCGAGCCGTTGAAAACACCATAGTGGCCGACATCCGGCTGCAGATAATGCATGCGCATCTCTTCAGGAATGTTCACGCAGATCGTCTGCGCCGCCTTTGTCTGGCCGACCCCTGAGATATCGTCGTTCTCACCTTCGACGGTCAAAAGCGCAACGTTGCGAATTGCCGCCGGATCGACGCGTTTGCCGCGATGCATCAGTTCGCCCTTCGGCAGGGAATGCTTGATGAAGACCTGCTCGACCGTCTGCAGGTAGAATTCGGCGGTCAGATCCATGACGGCGAGATATTCGTCGTAGAATTCCCTATGTCTTTCCGGTTCGCCGTCGTTCTTCACGAGATGCATGAAGAATTCCTTGTGGGCGACGAGATGACGGTCGAGGTTCATCGACATAAAGCCCGAAAGCTGCAGAAATCCTGGATAGACCGGGCGCATGAAGCCTGGCTGCGGCCAGGGCACGTTCATGATGACATTGTCGGAGAACCACTGCAGCGACCGCTCCTGGGCGAGCTTGTTGACCGCCGTCGGGTTGATGCGCGTGTCGATCGGGCCGCCCATCAGCGTCATCGACGCTGGTGAAAGCGGATCGTTGGCTTCCTCCATCACCGCAGCGGCGGCCAGCACCGGAACTGAAGGCTGACAGACGGCGATGACATGCGTGTCGTCACCGAGGAAATGCAGCATCTCGATGACATAGTCGACATAATCGTCGAAATCGAACGTGCCTTCGGTCATCGGCACCATGCGAGCGTCGATCCAGTCGGTGATGTAGACATCGGCGCTCGGCAGCAGTGCCTCCACCGTGCCGCGCAGCAGCGTGGCATAGTGGCCGGACATCGGCGCGACGATCAGGATGCGCGGATCATTGCCGCGAGCACGCGGATCGTTGCGGGCGAAATGCAGGAGATTGCAGAAGGGCCGCGACCAGACGATCTCTTCGCGGACGGAAACCGTTCGTTCACCAATCGTCGTCTGCTTCAGTCCGAATTCCGGTTTGCCATAGCGGCGCGTCGTGCGTTCGAACATTTCGAGACTTGCCGCCATCGTGCGGCCAAACGGCGTGTGGGAAAACGGATTCAACGGATTGGCATAGGCAAACCGCATGATATCGGCCGCGGCGCGAAACGGCGCCATGGCGGCATGGTTCAATTCATAAAGCTGATAAAACATTGGAAGGCGCCACCTTTCTCTATCGAAAAGATGACGCCGATTGAGGGGCTTCGGATCTTTCCGTTACGCGGGCACGTAACGCAGACTAACAGTTTTTTGTTGCACAGCAACATGGACGAACCAGACCCGCACAAGAAATGCCGGAGAATTGATCCCCGGCATGATAATCGACCTGAAAACTTAAGTTTCTCAACACGAAGCGTCGTTAACGATCCGCTATAAAGGTCTGCTTCTGCGTGCCGAGACCTTCGATGCCGAGTTCGACCACGTCGCCCGCCTTGAGATAACGCGGCGGCTTGAGGCCCATGCCGACGCCGGGAGGCGTGCCGGTCGAGATCACGTCACCGGGATGCAACGACATGAACTGGCTGAGGTAGGAGACGAGGAAAGCAACGCCGTACACCATCGTCTTCGATGAGCCGTTCTGCATCTTCTGGCCGTTGACCGTCAGCCACATGCCGAGGTTCTGCGGCTGCGGAATTTCGTCCTTGGTGACGAGCCATGGGCCGATTGGGCCAAACGTGTCGCAGGATTTGCCCTTCGTCCATTGTCCGGATCGCTCGGTCTGGAAAGCGCGCTCGGACACGTCATTGGAGACGCAATAACCGGCGACGTAATCCAGCGCTTCGGCTTCCGTTACATATTTGGCAGTCTTGCCGATGACGACGCCCAGCTCGACTTCCCAATCGGTCTTTTCCGAACCGCGGGGAATGATGACATCCTCGTTCGGTCCGACGATTGCCGAGGTTGCTTTCATGAAGATGATCGGCTCGGGCGGAACGGTGGCGCCGGTTTCGGCAGCATGATCCGAATAATTCAAGCCGATGCAGATGAATTTGCCGGTGCCGGCGACGCAGGCGCCGATGCGGCCGGGGGCAAGTTCCGGAAGGCTCTTCGGATCGATCGCCGCTATCCTTGCCAGGCCTGCCGGCGTGATCACCTCGCCGCCGATATCGGCGACGTGACCGGACAGATCGCGGATCTTGCCATCGGCATCGAGAAGCGCGGGTTTTTCATTGCCAGCTTCGCCAACACGCATCAGCTTCATGGGAATTCCTCCTCATCGAAAAACGAATTGCAGCCACCTATGAACGAATTATTCACCGGTGTCATTACGGCTTTGCCGCGAAGCGGTACGGCTTTCCTTGAATTCGGATCGATTTCGGCCCAAACCGCATGAATCGCGGCCCTATGCTTTGAAAATTTCTGCAAGGTCGGGACCGACGGGAACGATCTTTGTCGGGTTAAGATTTTCGATCGAGTAGTAGCCGCGCTTGATGTGGTCGAGGTTGACTGTTTCCGCGATGCCCGGCCAATCCAGCATGAGGCGGCAAAAAACGCGCAGGTTGGCATAGTCGGAAAGCCGGCGCAGATTGCATTTGAAGATACCGTGATAAGCGACGTCGAAGCGCACAAGGGTGACGAAGAGCCGGATATCGCTTTCGGTCGGATGCCCGGCGAAAAGAAAAGACCGATCCTGGAACTGCGGCTCGACCCAGTCGAGGCAGGCAAAGACCTCGGCGAAGGCTTCTTCATAGGCAGGCTGCGTGGTGGCGAAACCAGCGCGATAGACGCCGTTGTTCAGGGCCGGATAGATGCGGTCGTTGAAAGCATCGATCGCGCTGCGTCTTTCGGCTGGATACAGATCGATCGGATTTTTCGCTAGGTCGCCGAAGCCGCTGTTCAGCATCCGCAGGATATCGGCGGATTCATTGTTGACGATGGTCTTTCTCTGCTTGTCCCAGAGAACCGGCACGGTGGCCCGCCCGGTGAAATCCGGCGCCGTCCGCGTATAGATTTCGTGCATATAGGTCGCGCCGTTGACATGATCCTCCGTCGCACCGGGATAATCGCCGAAGCGCCAGCCCTGTTTTGTCAGCATCGGCTCGACGACGGAAACGGAAATGGCGTCTTCCAGCCCCTTGAGCGTACGGCCGATCAGGGTGCGCGAGGCCCAGGGACAGATATAGGCGACATAGAGATGGTAACGGCCGGCACCTGCTTTGAAGCCGCTCTTGCCCGTCGGCCCGGCGGCGCCATCCGGCGTCACCCAGTTGCGGAAACTCGAGGTCTGCCTGACGAAACCGCCCTTCTCGTCCTTTGCCTGAACGGGCTGCCAGTCCTCCGTCCATTTTCCCTTTACCAGCATGCGCAACTCTCCGATCGATTGACTGAAGGGTTCCTTATCCTGCTTCGCCGACGGCGTGAGGCCGCTTTTATGAAGACAGTCTGTACACCCCGACTGCGACGACGATGCGCTTGCCAAGCCTGTGATGCAGGAAATATGACTGGCTGCAGTCCAAGATGAGATGGAGTTCGACATGCACCTCTCCCAGGCCGTCGTGCGCACCGAACATGCAAGCCGCTATCTGCAGCAGCTCTGCAAACACTGGAGCCATAAATTCAGCGTCGATTTCGACCCGCACAGGGGCCGGGTGCCGTTCAGCGAGACGGCCGAGGTAACGTTCACCGCCGACGATGCGGCGCTGACCATAATACTTTCCGTCGCCGATCCCGCACAGCAGGCAAGGATGCAGGGCGTCATCGACGATCATCTGAAGCGCTTCGCCTTCCGAGAGGAACTCGACATCGTCTGGACGGACTGATCCAAGCCCCGATCCGAATTCTGCCTGCAACTCCCGGAACCAGCATGACAAAAAGCAACAGCCGCGAATCCCAATATCCAATCGATCCGATGTTTCTCGACCGCTGGTCGCCCCGCGCCTTCACCGGCGAAATCATCGAGGAGGCGCAGCTGCTGAACCTGCTCGACGCCGCCCATTGGGCGCCCTCCTCGTCCAATCACCAACCCTGGCGCTTCATCTATGCGCTTAAGGGTTCTGAGCATTGGGAGAAATTCGTGGCATTGCTCGTCGATGCCAATCAGGAATGGGCGAAGAATGCGTCGGTGCTGATCTTCGTCGTGTCGCGCAGCTTCACCGGCGCGGCCGGCTCTGCTGAGGAAAAGCCGAGCTATACCCATTCCTTCGACGCCGGTACTGCCTGGGGATATTTGGCGCTTCAGGCTCGTCTCTCCGGATTCTATGCCCATGGCATGGGCGGCATCAAACACGAGGAAATCAGCAAGACGTTTGGCATTCCCGAGGGCTACCGGGTCGAGGCCGGCGTTGCCGTCGGCCGCCTGGCCGACAAGAGCGTTCTTTCTGAGCGCAATCAAGCGCGCGAATTCCCCAGCCAGCGTAAACCGCTGTCCGAAGTTGCCTTCAACGGCCATTTCATCGCAAGCTGAGCTAAGCACCAACAAGCAAAAACCCCGCCATCTCGGGACGGCGGGGTTTTTGCTTGTAAAAAATAACAATCAGATATCGAGGTTTGCGACGCTTAGCGCGTTTTCCTGGATGAATTCGCGCCGCGGCTCGACTTCGTCACCCATCAAACGGGCGAAGAGGCCGTCGGCATCAGTTGCGTCGGGGACCTTGACCTGCAGAAGGGAACGGACGTTCGGGTCGAGCGTCGTTTCCCAGAGCTGTTCGGCATTCATCTCGCCCAGACCCTTGTATCGCTGCATGGTGAGGCCCTTGCGGCCGGTGGCGAAGATTGCGTCGAGCAGGGCCCGCGGGCCCGAGATCTCAATGTCGCCTTCGCGGCGGTGCAGCGACGGCGGCGTCTGATAGATTTCCTTGAGACGTGACGTCAACTGGTCGATGTGTCGGGCATCCGAGGAACCGATCAGCGCCATATCGAGCACGACGATTTCCCTGACGCCGCGGACCATGCGTTCGAGCCGCAGACCGCCATCGCTGGCCAGATCGCCATGCCAGCCGCGTTCGGTTTCCTCGGCGATAATGTCGAGACGGCTTGCGACCTCGCTCGTCAATGCCTGTGCTCTTGCGCGGTCGCTGACGAGTTCCGCATTGAGGGCACCGGCGATTGCCGCCTGTTCGACGACGGCGCGATTGTAACGCGAGTGGAGATTGTCGAGCAAAGCGCGCATGCGTAACGCGTCGAGGATGACCTCGCGCAGGTCCTGGCCGGTGCGGACCTCACCGCTGCCAAGTTTCAGCGCGGCGTCTTCCAGGCCCTGGCTGATGAGATATTCCTCCAGCGCCTTTTCGTCCTTCAGATACTGCACCGACTTGCCGCGCGAGACCTTATAGAGCGGCGGCTGGGCAATATAGAGATGGCCGCGCTCGATCAGTTCCGGCATCTGGCGGAAAAAGAAGGTCAGCAGCAGGGTGCGGATGTGGGCGCCGTCGACGTCAGCATCCGTCATGATGATGATCTTGTGATAGCGCAGCTTTTCGACGTTGAATTCGTCCTTGCCGATGCCGGTGCCGAGCGCGGTGATCAGCGTGCCGATTTCCTGGCTCGACAGCATCTTGTCGAAACGCGCACGCTCGACATTCAGGATCTTGCCGCGAAGCGGCAGGATCGCCTGGTTTTCACGCGAGCGGCCCTGCTTGGCTGAGCCGCCAGCGGAATCGCCCTCGACGAGGAAGACTTCGGATTTTGTCGGATCACGCTCTGAGCAGTCGGCGAGCTTGCCGGGCAGCGAAGCGATGTCGAGGGCGCCCTTTCGGCGGGTCAATTCGCGGGCCTTGCGGGCCGCTTCGCGTGCGGCGGCCGCCTCGACGACCTTGCCGACGAGAATCTTGGCTTCGCTCGGATGCTCCTCGAACCAGGTGTTCAGCGCTTCGTTGACGAGACTTTCGACAACAGGGCGGACTTCCGAGGAAACCAGCTTATCCTTGGTCTGCGACGAGAATTTCGGATCAGGCACCTTGACCGACAGGACCGCCGTCAGCCCTTCGCGGCAATCCTCGCCCTGCAGCGTCACCTTTTCCCTTTTGGTGATGCCGGAACTGTCGGCATAGGATACGACTTGGCGCGTCAACGCCGCGCGGAAACCGGCCATATGCGTGCCGCCGTCGCGCTGCGGAATGTTGTTGGTGAAGCAGAGCACGTTCTCGTGATAGCTGTCGTTCCACCACATCGCCACTTCGACGGTGATGCCGTCCTTTTCGCCATGGATGGCAACCGGTTTATCGACCAGCGACTTCTTGGCGCGGTCGAGATAGGCAACAAAAGCCTCGAGGCCGCCGTCATAACGCAGTTCTTCCTGCTTGATATCGGAATGGCGCTTGTCGGTCAGCAGGATACGCACGCCTGAGTTCAGGAAGGCGAGCTCGCGAAGACGATGTTCCAGCGTGCCGTAGTCGAACTCCGTCATCGTGAAGGTGCCGGTGCTCGGCATGAAGCTCACTTCCGTGCCGGTCTCATTGGGGGCTTCGCCCGTGACCTTCAGCGGAGCATCGGCCACGCCGTGGGTGAAGCTCATTTCATGGATCTTGTCGTGGCGGCGGATCTTCAGCTTCAGCCAGACGGACAGCGCGTTGACGACCGAGACGCCGACGCCGTGCAGGCCGCCGGAGACCTTGTAGGAATTCTGGTCGAACTTGCCGCCGGCATGGAGCTGCGTCATGATGACTTCGGCCGCCGACACGCCTTCGCCGGTATGAATGTCCGTCGGGATGCCGCGTCCGTTATCGGTGACCGTCACTGAACCATCCGGATTGAGGGTGACGGTGACAATGTCGGCATGACCGGCAAGCGCTTCGTCGATCGCGTTGTCGACGACTTCATAGACCATGTGATGAAGGCCCGAGCCATCGTCGGTGTCGCCGATATACATGCCGGGACGTTTGCGCACGGCATCGAGGCCCTTCAGAACCTTGATGGAATCTGCGCCATATTCGGTGCTTACGCCGTTTTCCGTCGCGGATGTATCGCTCATTCTGTCGAGATTTTCCCTGTTGTCGTAAAGCTGCGGCGCGCCTTGCGAATCACCGGCTTTCTTCACTCTCGTATATAGGTTTTTTGAACCAACTTCCCAATGGCAGGCCCCCGAAACATGGCATAAAGCAGGGGATTATGACGCTTTTCCGTCGCCTTTGCCGTCATTTTCGAGAAGAGCCGATAACCGGCCTATCTTTGCACTGTCAAGGTTGCGAATCCGCCGCGCCAGCCGGTTGGCAAATTCGGTATATTCCGGAGGCAGGCCGGAGGTGTCGATCACGACGCGCGGGTCGGACGAGCGGGCGAGCAGAAACAGTTCCTCGGCTTCATCCCAGATGATGTTGAAATAGCCGGCGATGCGCTGCAGCAGATCGAATGTCGGCAAACCGCGCTTTCCATGTTCGAGCGCCGAGAGATAGGCGGGAGAGACATTCAACGCTTCCGCCATTTCCTTCTGCGAGACACCCTTGCGCGCTCTCAGCCGGCGAACCGCCTCTCCAAAGGGAGTCATGGTCTTTCCCCGTGCCGCCGCGACAGGCGAATGTAGAGCGCGCCCTCCCCGCCATGATGCTGTGCGGCCGACTCATAGGACGAGATCAGGTAGCGGAATTCCGGCTTCGAGAACCAGAGGGGAACGGCCCGCTTGAGCGCGCCGGCGCTGCCCATGGAGCTGCCTTTACCGGTGATGACCAAGACATGACGCATGCCGCGCTCGTGGGCGCGGATCAGGAAATCGAGAAGGATGACATGAGCTTCGCTCTGCACCAGCCCATGCAGGTCAATCCGCGCTTCGAGCGCCAGCCGGCCCTTGGCGATCTTGCGCTTGACCGGCTTTTCCAGCGGATGATGTACCCCGGCCGGCGGTTTCGATGTCGATGGTACGGTCGGCTGCGGCGGCATGGCCGGGGTGAGTGTCTGTTTTTGCTGTTCCCGTTCGGACGCCGCTTCGGCTTCGGCAAGAAACGCATCGAGCTCGGTCAAATCACCCGCCTTGCCGGGCATCGGTCGCGTGCTGCGGGCAACCTTGCCCCAGAGGATCCTCTCATCCGCACTGAGTTTGCGATCCTTGGCCATCAGGCGAATCTTCCGGCGGCGGCTTTGGGAATAAGGATGGTGAAATCGGCGTCGTTGCGGACGGTGCCGGCCCTTTCTCCCGCCATATCCCCCGAGCCGGTGAAGATATCGCCGCGTACCGGCCCGACGATTGCCGAGCCGGTATCGAGCGCCAGCATCAGCCGGCGGAAGGGCCGACCCTGGTCGAGATGGGTGTCGAGATGGGTCAGGCTTTCGGCGCGGATGAAAAAGGGAAAACCGAACGTATGGATCATCCGATCGACGGCAAGCGACCGCCCGGCGAGAAGCGGCACCTTGGCGGCTGCGATCGGACCTGCCTCAGGATCGGCGGTTCGCAGGCTGATGACCCGCGAGGGCGTCTCGCGAAAGAAGATATAAGAGCGATTATGCCACAGCACTTCGTCGACCTGCTCGGGATTGCGCGCCAGCCAGGCACGGATCGTCTGCATCGAGATGTCGGCGCGAGCAATCTCGCCTCGGTCGATCAGCAGCTTGCCGACCGCCGAGAACGGATGGCCAGCCTTCGCCGCATAGGTGATGCGGCCAATACGGCCATCGCTGTAACGCAAACGGGCCGCACCCTGCACATGCACGAAGAAGAGATCGACCTTCGACTTCGCCCAGGCGATTTCGAGACCGTGGCCTTCGAGGAAACCCTGATCGATGGCGCAGCGGTCCGGATAGGCGGTGATGCGGCCGTCATGCAGACGGCCGAAAGCATAGGACCTGTCGAGCCCGGCGGGGCGATTGGTGTCGTCGAGATCGACCAGATCGTCCGGGCGCCTGTAGAAAGGGAAACGGAAAACCTCGTCCGGCCGCTCAGACACCTCGATATCAGGTTCGTAGAACGCGGTGACGAAGCCGGAATTGCCATCGCTGCGGCGGATCAGGAAGGGCCGACAGTGGGTCTCGAAAAAGGCGCGCGCCGACGATGGCGACGACGGCGTGAAATCTTCGGCGGCCACCAGCAGCGGAAGCAGGTCTTCCGAGCTCAGGCCAAGAGAACCGGTGCGGTAGGGTTTGACATCGGTGATCTGCCGACGGCAGCTTCGCATGCCTTCAAAAAGGCCGGAGGGATCATCATCCTTCCAGCCTTCCAAAGTGTCGAAGCTTATGGCCTGCAGGACGAAGTCCGATGCGTGGTCACTCATGTTCCGATTCGGTCGCCACGAGTTTCCAGTTCGGATCGCGCGAGCGGGTGTCGCGGGCGAAGGTCCAGAGGTCGTTGACCTCGGCGACGTTTTCGGCGTCGCCTTCGATCAGCACATCCGCCTTGTCGTAGGTGGCCGATATCAGCTGGCTGATGATACGAACGGTGATCTGTGCTTCGCTGCCCTTCGTCTCCGCATGGGTGATTTCGGCCTTGTCTATGCCGACGAAGGTGGACTTGACCTTCTCGCCCCGCGCTTCACGCTCGCCGATCGCAGCATCGAACCCGTCATAGACTTCGCGGGACAATAAATTCTTCAGCGTTTTCCGGTCGCCATCCGCATAGGCCATGACGATCATCTCGTAAGCCATGCGGGCGCCGTTGAGAAACTCCTTCGGGCTGAAGGCGGAATCGGCCTTGTTCAGCGCGCGCAGCGATTCGTTGAGTGGCGTTCCGGGTGCGGCGAAGGCATCGATGGCGGCGAAGCGATCCTCATCCTCCGTCGTCGTGTCGCGGCGCGGCAGCGTCACGACCTTGCCGGCATCGGCGGCTTCTGCCGGAGCCGCATCCCGCGGCGTATAGAGATCGCGCGGCGGCTTCTCATTTCCTGTGCGGCGCCCGAGCACGGCGCGGAGCTGAAAGAAAATCAGCACCGCCGCCACCAGGAAGAATAATGTGATGAAGTCGTTCGAACTCATATCGTATCGCAGCCACCGTTAACATCTCTGATTTGTACTCCCATATAGTCTGCCTATACAGATGATTCAAATGATGGCTGGCATCTTCGCCAGCGCCAAGAGGAGACCGGCAAGCCCGGGACATGACGACCATGCGTTTTTCGATCCTGCCAGCTTTCATTCTGCTGCTGCCACTCGCCGAAATTGCCGGTTTCGTCGTCGTCGGCCGGGCAATCGGATTGTGGCTGACGCTCGCGCTCGTGATGCTGGGCGTCGTTCTCGGGATGGTTCTGCTGCGCCGGCAGGGCATCGGTATTTTGCGCCGCATGTCGAGCGAAGGACGAAACGGGGTGATGCCGGGGCGCGACCTGTTGCGGCCGGCGATGAACGTCGTTGCCTCGCTGCTCTTGATCATTCCCGGCTTTCTCACCGATATCATCGCGATCCTCATTCTCATCCCGCCGGTGCGCGAGTTCCTCTGGCAGGCAATCGCCAAACGCTTCGTCGTCGTCAATGCCAAGGGCGGCTTTTCTGCCGGCCCGCAACCCGATTTCCGCGACCGCAAGCCGAACTCGAAGGTGGTCGATCTCGATGACGAGGACTATCATAGGGAGCCGGACCGCAACTCGCCGTGGTCCGGCAAACATCTCGGCGATTGAGGCGCTTCGACCGATCAACCGCGGCAAGCGCCCAGGGTTGTAAGCCCCTCCCTGAAATGTTAGATGGCGGCACCATTCCCATGCCCCTCGAGGAAAAGCCAATGGCAGACGATAACAACAGCAACGGTGCGGCCAGCCCCACCCTTTCGATCCTTGCGCAATATACCAAGGATCTCTCCTTCGAAAATCCGGGTGCGCCGCGTTCGCTGCAGGCCCGCGACAAGGCCCCGACGATCAACATCAATGTGAACGTCAACGCCAACCCGCTTTCGGATACGGATTTCGATGTCGTGCTGTCGCTGAATGCCGAAGCCAAGGACGGCGACAAGACGGTTTTCCATACCGAACTCGCCTATGGCGGCGTCTTCCGCGTTGCCGGCTTCCCGCAGGAACACATGCTGCCGGTTCTCTTCATCGAGTGCCCGCGCATGCTCTTCCCGTTTGCCCGCCAGATCATCGCCGACGTCACCCGCAACGGTGGTTTCCCGCCGCTGATGATCGACCCGATCGACTTCACGCAGATGTTTGCCCAGCGCGTTGCCGAAGAACAGGCCCGCGCCAAGGTAGAAGCCGTTCCGAACTGAGCGGATCTTTCATCTTGGAAATGTCGATGCCCGGGCTGGTCCCGGGCATTTTCAATTGAGGCTGGTTCAATTGAGGCCGGTTTAATTGAGGCCGGTTTAATTGAGGCTGGCGTATTTCGCCCAGATGCCTTTTTCACCAAGCTTGGCGACAAGCGCCTCATGCGCCTGCGCCTCGGATGGGCTCAGGCGGGGGCCAAGCGGGCGGGGCCGCTCAAGCACTCCGGCAATCACCACACCGTCTTCCTCCGCCCCATCGCCGCGGCCGTTCTGACCAGATGTAGCGCTCATGCTCAGGCCGAAAGCTGCCTGCCTGCCGCCGATCATCTCGATATAGACTTCGGCGAGCAGTTCGGAGTCGAGCAGCGCGCCGTGTTTGGTGCGGTGCGAATTATCGATGCCGTAGCGCCGGCAGAGCGCGTCCAGCGAATTCGGCCCCATCGGATTCTTGCGCCGGGCCATCGACAGCGTATCGACGACCCGCTCCGGCAGGATCGGCGGCAAACCGATCCGCGCCAATTCGGCATTGATGAAACCCATATCGAAGGTGGCGTTGTGGGCAATCCACTTCGCATCGCCGAAGAAGGTAAGGATTTCTTCGGCGACCTCAGCGAAAGGCTTCTTGTCCTTCAGGAATTCATCGGTGATGCCGTGCACGGCGAGCGCATCCGGGTGAACCTTCTGATCGCCGGGATTGATGAAGATATGGATCACGTTGCCGGTCGGAAAATGGTTGAAGAGCTCGATGCCACCGATTTCGATGATACGGTCGGCGCGGTTGTCGAGACCGGTGGTTTCCGTATCGAAGATGATCTCACGCATTCCGGAAATCTCCCTTGGCAATCCGCGTTTTCAGGTCGGCGACGATATCGAGCACCCGTTTTTTCGTGACCGCGATCCTCTGGCTGCTGTCGATCAGATAATCCGCCCGGTGGCGTTTTTCCGTGTCCGGCGTCTGGCGTGAGAGAATCATCTCGAATTTTTCCTCGGTCATGCCTTCCCGCGCAAGCACCCTCTCGCGTTGAATCTGTGGATCGGCGCTGACGACGACGATGACATCCACTCTTTGCTCAGCGCCGGTTTCGAAGAGCAAAGGAATATCGAGCAATACCATCTCCGCGCCGGCAGCGCGCTGCCGCGCCAGAAATTCCGCCTCACGCTTGCGAACCAGCGGATGGACGATCGCTTCCAAGCGCTTGAAGCCATCCGGATCGAGAGCAAGCTGGCGGCCGAGTTCATGTCGGTCGACCGCTCCATCCTTCATCGTTCCAGGAAAAGCAGCATCCACCAGCGGTGCGGCCTCGCCGGTATAGAGATCGTGGACCACCGCATCAGAATCGTTCAACGGGATTCCCGCCTCGGCGAAGAGCTTTGCCGCCGTCGATTTTCCCATGGCGATGGAGCCGGTAAGACCAATCGTCAGCATCAGTGAGCTTCCATATCGGCGATGATGAGTGCACGCAGTGCCGCGTCGACGACGGGACGCCGGCCGAACCATTTCTCGAAGCCGGGCACGGCCTGATGCAGCAGCATGCCGAGACCATCGACGATGGAAAATCCCTGCTCTTCCGCCTGTGCCAGGATCGGTGTTTTCAAAGGGACATAGACGATGTCGGTCACGACGGCATCGGCTGAAAGCGGCGTGAAGTCGAGTTGTGGCGCCGGCTCGCCGTCCATGCCGAGCGAGGTGGTGTTGATGAAGAGGCCGGCACCCTTCATGACTTCGGCAAGTGCTGCGGCCGGGTGGGCATAAACCTTCGGGCCAAAACGATCTGCCAGTTCACGCGCCCGTTCGACGGTGCGGTTGACGACGTGGATCTCTCTGAAACCGCGGTCACGGACCGCCTGGATGATCGCCCGGCTGGCGCCGCCGGCGCCAAAGACGACCGCCGTCTCATGCCGGTCCCAGCCCGGATGGCGTTCGTCGAGATTGGCGATAAAGCCGCGACCATCGGTGTTCGTCGCGTGCAGGGCGCCATCCTCCAGCCAGAGCGTGTTTGCGGCGCCGAGCTCACGCGACAGCGCGTCGGGTTTATCGGCAAGCCGGAATGCCAGTTCCTTGTGGGGAATGGTGACATTGCCTCCGGCAAAGCCGGAACTGCCATCCTTCAGCGAACGGATGAAATCGGCAAAGGCCTCGGGGGCTACTTCATGCGCGCAGTAGCTGCCTGGCAGGCCGAGCGTCTTTAGCCAATATCCGTGGATCAACGGCGAGCGCGAATGCTTGATGGGAAAGCCCGTGACAAACGCTTTCGGCCCGAATGTTTCACGTGAATCACCCATCGATCGCTCCGAGGTCTCGCAATTTTTCCAGAAGCGGCAGCATCGGCAGGCCGAGAATGGTGAAATAATCCCCCTCGATCTTCTCGAACAGCTGAATGCCCTCCCCCTCCAACTGATAGGCGCCGACGCTGGAAAGCGCCCGTTCGCCGACCCGCGCCAGATGTCTGGCGATGAAATCCGCCGCCAAGGGCCGCATCGTCAGCTCCGCATGGGCGAGATGTTGCCATAGGACCGCGCCGTTGCTGACGATCGCGACAGCACTGTTCAACCGGTGGGTTAGGCCGGACAGGGCCTGAAGGTGGTTGGCGGCGTCGACCATATCAAGCGGCTTGTGGAAGACGCGGTCGCCGAGCGACATTGTCTGATCCGAGCCGATGATCAGTCTATCCGGAAAACGGCTGCTGACATCCTCGGCCTTGGCCTTGGCCAGGACGAGGGCCACCGCATCCGGCTTGGCGCCGGCTTCTTCCAACGGCGCTTCGACTGCCCGTTCATCGATGCTTGCGGCATGCGCCTCGAAGGATAGACCGGCATTTTCCATCAGCATCCGCCGAAAGGGGCTTGACGATGCAAGGATGAGTTTCTGCGTCATGGGTTCCTCGGAGTGCCGGCTGCCGGTCAGCGCTTAGCGCAGCTTTGGGCGCAGGGCAACGATGGCCGCGGCGGTTTCCTCGATTGAGCGGCGAGTGACGTCGATCAACGGCCAGTTATGGCGAGCGCAGAGCGAGCGGGCATATTTCAGCTCCTCGGAAATCGAAGCGCGATCGGTATAGTGTTCGCGATCGAAGCCATGCGTGGCGCCGAGTATGCGATTTTCCCGCACCTGGGAAATACGGTCGGTGGTGGCGATCAGGCAGACGATCAGCGGTTTGGTGGCGATGAACAGGCTCTCTGGCAACGGCACACCATAGACGATCGGAATGTTCGCCGTCTTGATGCCGCGGTTGGCGAGGTAAATACTGGTCGGTGTTTTCGAGGTGCGGCTGATGCCGATGATGACGACATCGGCATCGTTATAATCATCCGGCATCTGACCGTCATCATGATCCATGGTGAAATTCAACGCTTCGATACGCGCGAAGTAGCCGGCATTCATCACATGCTGGGCTCCGACCCGACGGCTTGATGGGGCACCGAGATAGATCTGGAACGCATTCATGACCGGCTCCAGCACATTCACCGAGGCAACGCCCATCTCGACGCAGCGCTCATCGATCAGGCTCGCAAGCTCCCGGTCTACGATCGTATAGAGCACGATGCCCGGTGCATCGTCGATCGCCTGCAGAACCGGCAGCAGCTGCTTGCGATTACGGATCAGCGGATAGACATGTTCGATCGGCTGGGCGGATCGGAACTGTGCCGATGCGGCGCGGCCGGCGGAGATCAGAGTCTCTCCCGTTGAGTCAGAAATCAGATGCAGATGAAAGAAGTTCGTTCTGTTCTCCACGTTATTTTCCGCTGCCTGTTGAAAAGACTGGATGAAACAGAGCTAAGGCGGCGAGGCAGTGTCGGGCAAGGGAAAACATGGCTGCTTATCCACATTTCGAATTTTGCGGATCGGTTTCTGCCGGGTTTGTGGAAAACGGGGAACAGCTGGATTTGTCGAGAACAGGTCCACAGTTTATCCACAAGCATCGGGAAATCGTCCGTCCGCAAGGATCTGAAATCATTTTCAGATTCAGCTTCTCCCCGGACTTTTGGCCAAATGACAAAATCCTTCCGATGTTTTTTGCCCGCGCGCGACAAATGGCATCGGCGGTGGATGGATTTTAATCCTTGATAGACACCGACTCTAAGAAATAGAAACCTTTTAAAATATCTTTGATTTTTTATAGGGAAGAAGCGCTTGAACGACACGCGCCGAAAGATCATGAGGGTTCTCGAGGGCGAAAGCCTCTCCCCTCCTCCCCTCTGGCTGATGAGGCAGGCGGGACGTTATCTCCCGGAATATCGGGAGACGCGGGCAAAGGCAGGAAGTTTTCTCGATCTTTGCTATACGCCCGATTACGCCGTCGAAGTGACATTACAGCCGATACGCCGCTATGGCTTTGATGCGGCCATCCTGTTTTCCGATATCCTCGTCATCCCCGATGCAATGAAGCGGAATGTGCGGTTCACGGAGGGCCGTGGCCCGGAGATGGATCCGATCGATGAAGACGGTATCGGCAGGTTGAATGGGGAAGCGGTTGTCGATTATCTCAGCCCGGTTCTGGAGACGGTGCGACGGCTGCGAGAGGGGTTGCCAGCCGAAACCACCCTGCTCGGCTTCTGTGGCGCGCCCTGGACGGTTGCGACCTATATGATTGCTGGACACGGCACGCCGGATCAGGCCCCTGCCCGTCTCTTCGCCTACAGGCATCCCCGCGCCTTCGAACATCTGCTGATGCTGCTTGCCGACGTCTCGGCCGATTATCTCGTCGCTCAGATCGATGCCGGCGCCGACGCTGTGCAGATCTTCGATTCCTGGGCTGGCGTTCTCGGCGAGAGAGAGTTCGAGGCCTTCGCGATCAGGCCGGTTGCGCGAATGATCGCTTCGGTCAAATCCCAGCGACCGCACGCCCGCATCATCGCCTTTGCCAAAGGTGCCGGCTACCAGCTGAAGACATATCGGCAGAAAACGGGCGCGGATGCGATCGGTCTCGACTGGTCGGTGCCGTTGGCCTTTGCCGTCGAACTTCAAAAGGACGGACCGGTTCAGGGCAACCTCGATCCAATGCGCGTCGTTGCCGGCGGCCGGGCTCTGGAAGACGGTATCGACGATATTCTGCAACACCTCGGCCACGGGCCGCTGATCTTCAATCTCGGTCATGGCATCACACCGCAGGCCGACCCCGAGCATGTGCGCCGGCTGGTCGATCGCGTTCGGGGCGGCTGGATGCGAGGCGGGAAGTGATGATGGAAAAGCAGACCGATCGCAGGGCCGGCAGCTACGCCCGCCGGCGTGCGCATTTTGCGCTGGCCTTCTTCGCGCTGATGGCGGTCGGACTTTTTGCCTGGAACCCGGATAATCTCTATCTCTGGATCAAGGCGCTGCATATCATCGCGGTGATTTCCTGGATGGCCGGGTTGTTCTACATGCCGCGGCTGTTCATCTATCACACCGATGCCGAACCGGGTTCGGTGCAATCGGAAACCTTCAAGGTGATGGAACGCCGGCTGCTTCGAATCATCATGACGCCGGCGATGATGTTGACCTGGATTTTCGGCCTCTATCTCGCCTGGTCTGTCTATGGATTCCAGGGCGGCTGGCTGCATGCCAAGATCGGTCTCGTCGTGCTGCTGACCGGTGTTCATATGTTCTTCAGCCGCGCCGTCAGAGCCTTCGAACGGGACGAGAACCGCCGCTCCGCACGCTATTGGCGGTTCATGAACGAGGCACCGACACTGCTGATGATCGCAATTGTGATTCTCGTCGTGGTGAAGCCGTTCTGAGGCAAACTCGCCTCCCGGTTAAATTTGCTTCATTTTAAGCAGCCCTCTTGCGGCGGCGATTGCGAGTCGCTATTTTCCGCGCATCTCATCTACGTGGCATGTGTGTAGAGTTCAGTCGTTTGCGAGCCCTTCGCAGTACCGAATACGACCCAACATCGCCTTCCCCCTTCGAAATTGAAAAGAGTATTGGTCACTTCATGGCTGAAATGAAGCTTCAGGAACTCAAGAGCAAATCCCCGACGGATCTTCTGGCTTTCGCCGAATCGCTCGAGGTCGAGAATGCCAGCACGATGCGCAAACAGGAATTGATGTTTGCCATCCTCAAAATGCTTGCTAGCCAGGATGTCGAAATCATTGGTGAAGGCGTCGTCGAAGTGCTGCAGGATGGTTTCGGCTTCCTGCGTTCCCCTAATGCAAACTACCTGCCGGGTCCGGACGATATTTATATCTCTCCGTCACAGATCCGCCGTTTCTCGCTGAAAACGGGCGATACGGTCGAAGGCCCGATCCGCGGGCCGAAGGAAGGCGAGCGCTATTTCGCGCTGCTCAAGGTCAACACCATCAATTTCGATGATCCCGAAAAAATCCGTCACAAGGTTCATTTCGACAATCTGACGCCGCTCTATCCGAACGAGCGCTTCAAGATGGAACTCGATATCCCCACCACGAAAGATCTGTCGCCGCGTGTGATCGACCTGGTGGCGCCGCTCGGCAAGGGTCAGCGCGGATTGATCGTCGCACCGCCGCGCACCGGTAAGACCGTGCTGCTGCAGAACATCGCCCATTCGATTACCGCAAACCATCCGGAATGCTATCTCATCGTTCTGCTGATCGATGAACGCCCCGAAGAAGTGACCGACATGCAGCGCTCCGTCCGCGGCGAGGTCATCTCCTCGACCTTCGACGAACCGGCTGTGCGTCACGTCCAGGTGGCCGAGATGGTCATCGAGAAAGCCAAGCGCCTTGTCGAACATGGACGCGACGTTGTCATCCTGCTCGACTCGATCACCCGTCTGGGCCGTGCCTACAACACCGTCGTTCCCTCCTCAGGCAAGGTGCTGACCGGCGGTGTGGACGCCAACGCACTCCAGCGGCCGAAGCGCTTCTTCGGCGCGGCGCGTAACATCGAGGAAGGCGGTTCGCTGACGATTATCGCAACGGCGCTGATCGATACCGGCAGCCGCATGGACGAAGTGATCTTCGAAGAATTCAAGGGTACCGGCAACTCCGAAATCGTCCTCGATCGCAAGGTCGCCGACAAGCGCATCTTCCCGGCGATGGACATCCTGAAGTCCGGCACGCGTAAGGAAGACCTGCTTGTTCCACGTCAGGATCTGCAGAAGATCTTCGTGCTCCGCCGCATTCTCGCGCCGATGGGCACGACAGATGCAATCGAATTCCTGATCGACAAACTCAAGCAGACGAAGACCAATTCCGACTTCTTCGACTCGATGAATACGTAGTCCTTAGCCGGATTCATCTAGAGCGCGTCCGATTGATGCGCCTTAGATGCATGGCGTTATCCTGGAACCGGCACACGCTTCCGGATGACATGCGTTCATGAGAGCTGGAGGCATTGTCATGATGTCGCCAGCTTTTTCTATTTGAGAGGATCGATTCAGATTCCAACCGACGGAACAGCGACAAGGCCATGGCGAACGATACGATATATGCGCTCTCGAGCGGTGCCCCACCGTCGGGCGTTTCGATCGTTCGCATCAGCGGCCCGTCGACTAGGGATCTGTTGACCGAGCTTGTCGGATCGGTTCCGGCAGGCCGATATGCGACCTACCGAACGATTCGGATTCGTAACAAACAGCCGATCGACAATGGCCTGGTGCTGTTTTTTCCTGGCCCGCACTCGTTCACCGGCGAGGACGTTGCCGAGTTGCAGATCCATGGCAGCAAGGCCGTGCTGGCGGCGCTATTTCACGCCTTTGCCGATGTTCCAGGTGTTCGCATGGCGGTCGAAGGTGAATTCTCGCGCCGGGCTTTTGAAAATGGCAAACTTGATCTGGTCGAGGTCGAAGGGCTTGCCGATCTGATCGGCGCCGAAACCGAGATGCAGCGACGCCTTGCGATCGAACAGAGCGCCGGCGGGCTTTCGGCTATTTACGATTCGTGGGCGGAACGATTAACCCGTGCCAGGGCGTTGGTCGAAGCGGAACTTGATTTTCCCGACGAGGACGACGTTCCCGGTTCGGTGTCCGATATGGTCTGGACCGATATGGAGACGCTTCGGCGCGATATTGAACATCACCTGGCAGCGACTTCGGCCGGCGAGGTTATCAGGGATGGCTTCAAGGTCGTCATTGCCGGCGCCCCGAATGCGGGAAAATCCAGCCTGCTGAACGCTCTGGCGCGCCGCGACGTGGCGATCGTGACGGAGATGGCCGGAACTACGCGCGATGTCTTGCAGGTCGATCTCGACATTGGCGGCTACCTGATAAAGCTCTACGACACTGCGGGCCTGCGAGAGGCGGATGACAGGGTTGAAATAGAAGGCGTGCGCCGCGCCCGCCTTGCACTGCGCGACGCTGACCTCGTTCTGTTGCTCGTCGACATGGTCAACCCCGTCGTCCCTGATGACTTGGACCCGGCGTCTTCGCATGTTACGGTCGGCACGAAGAAGGATCTTATTGATACCTCGGATCATTACGATCTGCAGATCTCGACGGCGACAGGCGATGGCTTGCCGGAATTGCGGCGGTTGATTGGCAACATTGTTGCCGAGCGTTTTGGCGGTCTGTCCATGGCGATCCCCAGCCGCCAACGGCATAAGGATTCGCTGGCGAAATGTTTGTCGGCGGTAGAGGCAGCGATTTCGGAAACAAACGTGAGTCTTGAGCTACGTACCGAGCAGCTTCGAATTGCCGCCGAGTTTCTTGGCAGAATTACCGGCAGAGTGGATGTCGAACAGTTGCTCGGGGTGATCTTCTCGGAGTTTTGTATCGGCAAATGATTCACGTGAAACGCTGAGGCATATATGCGCGGTTTCACGTGAAGCGCCTGCCGGGTATGGAGTTGATATATGACTGACAATGTCTACGACGTGATTGTCATCGGCGGCGGCCACGCGGGGTCAGAGGCTGCCAATGCAGCTGCGCGCCTCGGCGCAAGAACCGCCTTGGTGACGCATAAACGCGACACGATCGGTATCATGTCATGTAATCCGGCGATCGGTGGGCTGGGCAAGGGCCATCTGGTTCGCGAGATCGACGCCATGGATGGCCTGATGGGGCGTGTCGCCGATGCCGCCGGCATTCAGTTCCGGATACTGAACAAGAAAAAGGGCGCAGCTGTCCGGGGACCGCGGACGCAAGCCGATCGAAAACTCTATCGTCTGGCCATGCTGGCGGCGATCGAAGCGACACCCGGTCTGGAGATCGTCGAGGGCGACGCGTTCGATCTGGATGTGACCGATGGGCGGGTTACCGGCGTCATCATGAAGGACGGTCGGACCTTGAGGTCACCGGCGGTCGTTCTGACAACCGGCACTTTTCTTCGCGGCCTTATTCATATTGGTTTGGAGAAGACGCCGGCTGGTCGTGTCGGGGAAGCGCCGTCGATCGGGCTATCGGCGACATTGGCCAGGCTTGGATTGCGGTTGGGACGGTTGAAGACGGGCACACCGGCGCGGCTGGACGGAAAGACCATCGACTGGCAAGCTGTCGGTCGACAAGGTGCTGACGAGGAGCTGGTTCCCTTCTCCTTGATGACCGACGCGATCACCACCGAGCAGGTCGAATGCGGGGTGACCAGAACCACTGAAGCGACACACCGGATCATTGTCGATAACATCATGCGATCGGCAATGTATTCCGGCCAGATCGAAGGCGTCGGGCCTCGCTATTGTCCTTCCATCGAGGACAAGTTGGTCAAATTCGGAGAGCGGGATGGACACCAGGTCTTCCTTGAGCCCGAAGGTTTGGACGACGATACCGTCTATCCAAATGGCATCTCGACATCCCTGCCAGCTGAAGTACAGGCTGCATTCATCAAGACAATCCCCGGCTTGGAAACAGCGAGAATCATTCAACCCGGTTATGCGATCGAATACGATCATGTCGATCCAAGGGAGTTGACGCCGTCGCTCGAGGTCAAGCGGCTGAGAGGCCTATTTCTCGCCGGTCAAATCAATGGCACTACCGGCTATGAAGAGGCGGCCGCACAAGGTTTGGCCGCCGGGTTAAATGCTGCACTGCGAAGCAGCGATTCGGATCCGTTTCATTTTAGCCGCACAAATTCCTATATCGGGGTGATGATCGATGACCTCACCTCTCGTGGCATTACGGAACCGTACCGAATGTTCACATCGCGCGCCGAATATCGGCTGACTTTGCGGGCTGACAATGCCGATGTGCGCTTGACACCTCTGGCGATGCAGCTTGGATGCGTGAGCAGCGAACGAAGGCAGCGATTCACCCGTTATCAAACCGACATCGATACAGGTCGGGCGCTGTTACAGTCGCTGACGGTTACACCGACCGAGGCGCGACACGCAGGTTTGAACATCAATCTCGACGGTCAGCGGCGAAGCGCCTATGACCTGCTCTCTTATCCGAATTATGATTTCGATGCCCTTCGAAATGTTTGGCCCGAGAAGTTCGGTACGATTGTGCCTAAGGTGGCGGAAGCATTGGAAATCGAAGCGGGCTATTCCGTTTATTTGGATCGTCAGGCCGCGGCGATTGCCGATCAGCAGCGCGATGAAGAACGGCACATACCGGCCGATTTCGACTATGCCTCGCTCTCTGGCCTCTCGAACGAGCTTAAGTCGAAGCTTGGTGCTGCCCGCCCGTTTAACATTGCCCAGGCTGCAATTGTTGAAGGCATGACCCCCGCGGCAATCGCATTGCTGCTCGTGCACTTACGTCGACGCCAGCCTTTCTCGCGTCATAGCGCCTGACAACAAGATTTGAGAGTCTTAGAATGGAATTAAACGGTTTGCGTGTTTCACGTGAAACACAGGAACGGCTGCAACATTTTGCGGCGCTCTTTCAAAAGTGGGCAAAGACCATCAATCTGGTGGCGCCGTCGACGCTCGGCGACCTCTGGGACAGGCACATTGCGGACAGCAGCCAGGTGTTTCAGATCCATCCCAAGCCGACGACCTGGGTCGACCTCGGGAGCGGAGGTGGCTTTCCAGGCGTCATCACGGCGATCTTTCTGGCCGAACTTCGGGATGGTTGGGTGCATCTGGTCGAGAGCAATCATAAAAAGGCGGCCTTCCTCAGAACTGCGTTGCGCGAGACACATGCGCGCGGGAGCGTGCACAGCATTCGAATCGAAGATGCGCATGCTGAGATCGGCGGATGCGGGGCTATTTCAGCTCGGGCGCTTGCCGACCTCGACGGTCTCATGGGATATTCCGCCCCGTGGATGTTGGATAAGGAAGACTGCCGCGGTTTTTTTCATAAAGGCCGGGATTACCTGAGGGAAATCGACAAAGCACGTGGTCGGTGGGAATTCGATCTGTTAGAACATAGAAGCGCCGTCGAGCATGAATCTGTTGTATTGGAAATATCGAATCTCCGGCGCTTGGTTTAACAGATCGGATATTGCGGCAATGGCTGGCGAACGACACCGGATTATCACCATCGCAAATCAGAAGGGTGGGGTTGGCAAAACAACCACCGCAATCAATCTCGCAACAGCGCTTGCTGCTATTGGCGAGCGCGTCCTGATCATCGATCTCGATCCGCAGGGTAATGCCAGCACCGGCCTCGGGATCGACCGCCGCGATCGCAAGCTTTCCTCTTATGATCTGATGATCGGCGAGCGCGGAATCACTGAGGTGACGCTCGAGACAGCCGTTCCCAATCTGTCTATCGTTCCTTCGACGATGGATCTTCTCGGTGTCGAGATGGAGATCTCCCAGCAGAGCGATCGGGTGTTCAAGTTGCGCAAGGCCCTGTCTTCGCCCGAGGCACAGGCGTTTTCGTATATTCTTCTCGATTGCCCGCCCTCGTTCAATCTGCTGACGATGAATGCCATGGCGGCCGCGCATTCGGTGTTGGTGCCGCTGCAATGCGAATTCTTTGCTTTGGAGGGATTAAGCCAGTTGCTTGAGACTGTCAGCCAGGTTCGGCGGACGGTTAACCCACGCCTGGATATTCAGGGAATCGTCTTGACGATGTTCGATGCGCGCAACAATCTTGCCCAGCAAGTGGTCAATGATGTACGCACTCATCTCGGGGAAAAGGTTTACCACACGTTAATTCCGCGCAACGTGCGGGTTTCCGAGGCGCCCTCTTACGGCAAGCCGGCTATTCTCTATGATCTGAAATGCGCGGGCAGCCAGGCCTATTTGCAACTTGCCTCGGAGGTCATCCAGCGCGAGCGCCAGAGACTGGCGGCGTGATTATCATTTCAGAGGTAATTTAGGTCATGAATGACGATGTATCGAAAAGGCGATTGGGCCGCGGCCTTGCGGCTCTGATTGGCGAAATGGATCAGCCTGTCCCGGTTGAAGCTGACCGGACGATCAGTGCCGACAGGATGATCCCGATCGAATTCGTCAGTCGTAACCCCCGCAATCCTCGTCGTTTCTTCGATGATACTGAACTGCACGATCTTGCCAGTTCCATTCGTCAACACGGCATCGTTCAGCCAATTGTCGTACGGACGATGGACCGCGATCGCTATGAAATCATCGCTGGCGAGCGACGCTGGCGTGCTGCCCAGCTTGCCGGGCTGATTGACATTCCCGTCATTGTCCGCGACGTGGATGACAAGACGGCGCTAGAGATCGCCATTGTCGAAAACGTACAGCGCGCGGATCTCAATGCTCTCGAAGAGGCGTTGGGCTATGAGCAACTTATTGCTGAGTATGGCTATACGCAGAACGACCTTGGCGAGATTATCGGCAAGAGCCGCAGCCACGTGGCAAATTCGTTGCGCCTGTTGAAGCTGCCCGATCCGGTTCGCGACCTTCTTGCAGCCGGCAGCTTGTCGGCTGGGCATGCACGGGCGCTGGTTTCGACGCCTGACCCGACAGGTCTAGCCCGTACGATCGTTGCCAAGGGCATGTCGGTGCGCGACGCGGAAAAGCTGGCGCAGAATAATATCAAGGCGCAATCGGAGCCGCAACTGGCCGTCTCTCGGCGAGATCAGAAGGATTCTGACACGCTGGCCTTGGAGCGGACCCTTTCCGATGCACTCGGCCTCGATGTTGCGATTAATCACAAGACCAGCGGCGGCCAGATCAAAATTTCCTATAAGTCGCTAGAGCAACTCGAAGAAGTCTGCCGTTTGCTTGAGAGACGCTAATGCACGCCGCCCGAAATTCCGGGATAGCGCGTTAGGCAGATTTACGCCCGGATTGAAGGGTGGTGGAGAGAAGCGTTTGCATCGCAACGCTATCCTCCAGAACCTGTCGCCGTCGGCTCTGCAAGATCGCGGCCTGCAGACGATTGGATTCACGAGCGATGCTTTCCGCTGTCCATTGGCGTAGCGCCTGTTCGATGATCGGCTTGCGGCGGAAATGCAGGTGACGACCCATGGTCTGCATGATCTGGGGCGCCTGCAGGCGCTTTTCTTCCATTTCGGCGCGCATCGTATCGAGAAGCTGAAACTGTTTCAGGCATGCCTGGAGCACGAGAAAGATCGCGGTTTTCGAGCTGCTGATCTTCTGCATGGCGTGCATAAAACCGTTGAGATCGCCACTCAGGATAGCGTCGACCGCATCGTCAACGGAGATCGCACTGGCATCACCGATTATTTCGGTAACGTGATGTTCCTCGACCGTATCGAACCCGCGACAATAAAGGGCAAGCTTGCGCACCTCGTTGCGTGACGCGATGCGGTCACCGCCGATCAATGCGATCAGCGCCTGGCGCGCAGCCGGGGTGATGCCGAGCTTCTCCGCGCCGAGTTCAACGTCGATCAGGGCATTCAGGGCACGGCTGTCATCGGCGTAAGACGGGATCGTCATGATCGATCGCGCGGCCTCGGCCGTCTTGCGCAGCAAGGAGCCCTTCTTCAAGTCACCAGCCTCGACAATCAGATGGGCGGCTTCAAGTGGCTTTTCAGCCAGCAACGCTAAGGGATCGACAAGATATTTTTCATTGGCGGCGCCGCGGATCCAGATCAGCTTCTCACCGCCAAACAGCCCGATAGACTGAGCTTCGTCGAGCAGCCGTCCCGGATCCTTCTGCAGGTCGCCGATATCGAGCTTGGTCAGCGAGAAGGGATCATCGAGGGCGACACCGGTCTCGCCGGCAAGCAGAGCAGCACGCTCAGAGACGAGGCCGCGGTCGGGGCCATAGATGACGAATATCCGATAGTTCCGCACCGATTTCTGCAGGAAGGTCTCGAATTCGTGGGATTTTAACTCTGCCACATCACCGCCCTCAGCGGCTGAGCGCAGCGGCGATATCGGCTCCCACGAATTCCGCCACCTGATCCGCCGCGCGGTTCTGGGCATCACGGATTGCCCGCTGCTTGGCAAACTCCTGGTCAGGGAAATCCACCAGCGCCGTGGTTGCACGGCTGCCAGCCTTGATGACGTGATTATCGGTCGCTGCGCGCAGCGTATAGGTGACGCTGACGGTCACACGACCGGCTCGCGAGGTATCGGCCGAATCCCGAAGCAGAGTATCGGCGACAGACGAAGTTGTATGCATCTCGACCTGAAATTCCGGCTTTTCAGGTTCGCCGGCCCCACGCGAGGCTATAAAAATCAAGCGATTGCGGACTTGCTGCTCGACCCGGCTGCCTGCCGGGGAAAAGCCGACCGAGGAAAGCTTTTCGGTGAGACCGGAATTTTCCGAGTAGAGCGGCCGAACCTGGCAGGCAGAGAGAAAAGCCGTGGAGGCCAGGATCATGGCGATGCCGGCATTGCGGACCAGCTTGTAAGCGATATCAGACGACAATGTTTACAATCCTTTGGGGAACCACGATGATCTTCTTCGGTGCCTGTCCGTTGAGCGCGTTTTTCACCGCATCCAGCTCCAGCACGGCGTCGGTGACGGCATTCTGATCTGCGTCGCGAGAAATTGTCAATTCAGCGCGTTTCCTGCCGTTGATCTGTACGGGCAGGACGACATCATTTTCGATGACGAGCGTCTCGTCGTATCGCGGCCAGTCGGTTCGGGCAAGCAGCCCTTCATTGCCGAGTGCCGTCCAGCATTCCTCAGCCAGATGCGGCGTCATCGGCGCGACCAGCTGGATCAGGATCTCGGCGGCATCACGCACTGCTGCGCGATAGGTGACATCACCCTCGCCCGTCGCAACCCTGGTCATCGGCGCGGCCAGCGCGTTCACCAGTTCATAAATTCGGGCGACCGCCTTGTTGAACCAGAGCTTGTCATAATCGTTTTCGACAGCCTTCAGCGTCTTGTGAGCGGCCTGCGAAATCGACAGCGCTTCCCCCTCGGTTGCCGGCGCAGGCGCGACGGTCGAGAGTGCCTCCGCGGCTTCAGAAATCAACCGCCACAGACGTTGGGTGAAACGGTGGGCGCCTTCGACGCCGGCCTCGGACCAGATGACATCACGCTCCGGAGGGGAGTCGGACAGAACGAAGAAACGGGCGGTATCGGCGCCATAGGAGGCGATGATATCGTCGGGGTCGACGACGTTCTTCTTCGATTTCGACATCTTCTCGATCGAGCCGATCGCGACTTCTTCGTTGCTCGTCAGGAGAAAAGCCCGGCGTTTGCCGTCAAGCTCGTCGATGCGGATATCGGCCGGTGCCACCCACTCGCGGCCGGCGCCGGCGTCACGGCTATAGGTTTCATGGACCACCATACCCTGGGTGAAGAGACCCTTGAAGGGTTCGGTGGCGGCAACATGGCCGGTCTCGCGCATGGCGCGGGTGAAGAAGCGGGAATAGAGCAGGTGCAGAATCGCGTGCTCGATGCCGCCGATATACTGGTCGACCGGCAGCCAGCGGTTAGCCGCCTCAGGATCGGTCGGTTTTCCCTCCCAGGGCGCGGTAAAACGGGTGAAATACCAGCTCGAATCGACGAACGTATCCATCGTATCCGTCTCGCGGCGGGCGTCCTTGCCGCAGGTCGGGCAGGAGACGTGCCGCCAGGTTGGATGACGGTCGAGAGGATTGCCCGGCTGGTCGAAGGTGACGTCGTCGGGCAGCTTGACCGGCAGGTCCTTCTTCGGTACCGGCACGACGCCGCAATCATCGCAGTGGATGACCGGGATCGGGCAGCCCCAATAACGCTGCCGGGAAATGCCCCAGTCGCGCAGACGGAAATTGACCTTGCGCTCGCCCTGCGGCGTATTGCCCAGCGAAGCGGCCGACAGCCGGTCGGCAACAATATTGAAGGCTTCCTCGGTCGTCTTGCCGTCGAGGAAGCGCGAATTGATCATCACACCCTCGCCGTCATAGGCGGTGTCGCCGACGTAAAAGCTTGCCGCATCGCCATCCCTCGGCATGACGACAGGCACGACCGGTAGGCCATATTTCCGAGCAAAATCAAGGTCGCGCTGGTCGCCCGCGGGGCAGCCGAAGATCGCGCCCGTGCCATAATCCATCAGGACGAAATTGGCGATGTAGACCGGCAGCTCCCAGGAGGGATCAAGCGGATGCCGGACGCGGATACCGGTATCCATGCCCTTCTTCTCGGCGGTCTCGAGGGCGGCGAGCGACGTGCCGGCGCGGCGGCACTCCTCGCAGAAGGCTTCGATCTCCGCGTTCTTAGCGGCGGCATCCTTTGCCAATGGATGATCGGCGGCAATTGCCAGGAAGGAGGCGCCGAAGAGCGTGTCCGGCCGAGTCGTATAGACGGTGACTTCGCTTTCGCCGGCAGGTGCCGTTTCCGGCACGATCTCCCAGCGGATCGTCAAGCCTTCCGAGCGGCCAATCCAGTTCTTCTGCATCAGGCGCACTTTTTCCGGCCATTGGTCGAGCGTATCCAGCGCGTCCAGCAGGTCCTGGCTGAAATCGGTGATCTTGAAGAACCATTGCGTCAATTCGCGTTGTTCGACCAGTGCGCCGGAGCGCCAGCCGCGGCCATCGATCACCTGCTCGTTGGCGAGCACGGTATTGTCGACGGGGTCCCAGTTGACCTTCGACTGCTTGCGGTAGACCAGGCCCTTCTCCAGGAAATCCAGGAAGAGATGCTGCTGATGCTGGTAATATTCGACATCGCAGGTGGCGAATTCGCGGCTCCAATCCAGCGACAGCCCCATGGCCTTCAGCTGCGCCTTCATCGAGCCGATATTCTGGTAGGTCCAGGAGGCCGGATGCACGCCGCGCTCCATGGCGGCATTTTCCGCCGGCATGCCGAAGGCGTCCCAGCCCATCGGATGCAATACGTTGTAGCCGCGGGCGCGTTTATAGCGGGCAACGACGTCGCCCATGGCGTAATTGCGGACATGGCCCATATGGATGCGCCCCGACGGATAGGGGAACATTTCGAGGACGTAATATTTTTCGCGCGGATCGGAATTGTCGGTCTCGAAGACCTTGTCTTCATTCCATTTCTGCTGCCAGCGGGGCTCGGCGTCGCGCGGATTATAACGTTCGGTGGCCATGGTATTCGAAATTCCGGAAAATCAGGGGAGGTTGGTCGAGACCTTCACCATGAAACCACCGTAGCGTCAAGTTTTGCAGGCGCTGCAAGCGGCTGATCTTCATCCCGGCTGGGGGATTTCGCGAGAGCGGGTCTTGGCAAGCACAGATTGGCTGGTTAGTTCATTGCCAATCCTTTCATGCTGGTATGTCGAGGCAGAACGATGGAACTTCAAGAGCGCTTGAACGACGTGCGGTCGCGGATTGCGACTGGGGAACGCCAGGCGGGTCGTCCGGCTGGTTCCGTTCAGCTCGTCGCGGTGTCGAAGACCTTCGAGGCGGAGGCGATCGGCCCGGCCATCGAAGCCGGACAGTGTGTCTTCGGCGAGAACCGGGTGCAGGAAAGCCAGGGCAAATGGCCGGCGCTGAAGGCCGAGCGGCCGGATATCGTGCTGCACCTGATCGGACCTCTGCAGTCGAACAAGGCGGCGGATGCGGTGGCGCTCTTCGATGTCATCGAGACGGTGGACCGGGCAAAGATCGCCCGCGCGCTTGCCGAGGAAATGAAGCGGCAGGGCAAGACGACGCGGCTCTACGTCCAGGTCAATACCGGGCTCGAACCGCAGAAGGCCGGTATCGCTCCTGACGACACACCAGCTTTCGTCACCCTCTGCCGCGAAGAACTCGGTCTTTCCATCGAGGGTTTGATGTGCATTCCGCCGGCCGAGGAAAATCCTGGGCCGCATTTCGCCTTGCTGGCAAAGCTCGCGCTCAAATGCGGGGTCGAAAAACTGTCCATGGGCATGTCGGGCGACTATGAGACGGCGATCGCCTTCGGCGCCACCAGCGTGCGCGTCGGATCGGCGATTTTCGGCGTGCGCTAAAGCAGGCCGGCCCGCCCTAAACTCATCCTGTTCCGATACGCTGCTTTGGTCGGGCTTCCCGTCCCGCCCTCCCCCGCTTAGATTGAGGCTTGCATGTCCTGGGGAGGAGCAGATGCAGAACGGCTATGATCAGGCCTATGCGGCTTGGAAACGCGATCCCGAAGCCTTCTGGCGCGAAGCAGCCGACGATATCGACTGGTTCAAACCGCCTGAACAGGTATTTTCATCCGACGAAGGCGTCTATGGCCGTTGGTTCTCAGGGGCCGAAACCAATACCTGCCACAATTGCCTGGACCGGCATGTGGCGGCCGGGCGCGGCGGCGAGACGGCGGTGATCTTCGACAGTGCGATGACCGGCGAGAAGCGCCGTTTCAGCTACGACGAAGTCCTTGACGAGGTAAAAGCCATCGCCGCGACACTGATCGACCTCGGCATCGGTAAAGGCGATCGTGTCATCCTCTATATGCCGATGGTCCCACAGGCCGTGTTTTCGATGCTTGCCTGCGCCCGCATCGGTGCCGTTCACTCGGTCGTCTTCGGTGGCTTTGCCGCCAGCGAGCTTGCGGCCCGTATCGATGATTGCGGTGCGAAGCTGGTGATCACCGCGAGTTGTGGGCTCGAGCCTGGCCGCATCGTTGCCTACAAGCCTCTGGTCGACCAGGCGATCGAGATCGCGCATTCGAAGCCGGAGCGCTGTCTGGTGCTGCAGCGGCCGGAGCTTCGGGCAGATCTCGCCGGAGGTCGCGACCAGGATTTCGAGGCGGCGGTGGCGCGGCATCGCGGCGCCGAGATCGACTGTGTTCCGGTCACGGCGACCGACCCGCTCTACATCCTCTATACCTCGGGTACCACCGGGCAGCCGAAGGGCGTCGTGCGCGACAATGGCGGCCATCTGGTCGCGCTCAATTGGTCGATGCGGAATATCTATGGCTTGAAGCCGGGAGAGGTCTTCTGGACGGCTTCGGATATCGGCTGGGTCGTCGGACATTCCTATATTGTCTATGCCCCGCTGATATCGGGCGTAACCACGGTGATCTACGAGGGAAAACCGGTCGGCACGCCGGATGCCGGGGCATTCTGGCGCATCGTTTCGGAGCATAAGGTGCGTGTTCTCTTCACCGCGCCAACGGCATTCCGCGCCATCCGACGGGAAGACGGTGACGGTGAACTGTTGCGCCTATATGCGATGCCGGATTTACGGGCGCTGTTTCTTGCCGGCGAGAGGGCGGACCCGGAGACGCTGAAATGGGCGGAGCGCATGCTCGCCATACCCGTCATCGATCACTGGTGGCAGACGGAGACCGGCTGGCCGATCGCAGCCAATCCGCTCGGCCTCGGCGCCCTTCCCGTCAAGCATGGTTCGCCGGCGCTGCCGATGCCCGGCTATGACATTGCGGTGCTCGACGATGCCGGCCATTCGACCGAGGCGCGGACGCTCGGCAATATCGTCGTGAAGCTGCCCCTGCCGCCCGGTTGCCTGCCGACCCTCTGGAATGCCGACGAACGTTTCCGATCGGCCTATCTCGACGAGTTTCCGGGCTACTACAAGACGGCCGACGCCGGTTATATCGACGAGGATGGCTATCTCTTCATCATGTCGCGCACCGACGACATCATCAATTGCGCCGGTCATCGGCTCTCGACCGGGGCGATGGAGGAAGTCTGCGCCCGCCATCCCGATGTCGCCGAATGCGCGGTGATCGGCGTGATCGATACGTTGAAGGGCCAGGTGCCGTGCGGTTTCCTGGTGCTGAAACGGAATGTTTCCCGCGACACGATGGCAATCGAATCAGAGGTCGTGGGGATGATTCGCGATTCGATCGGACCTGTCGCCGCCTTCAAGATGGCCATCATCGTCAACCGTTTGCCGAAGACCCGCTCCGGCAAAATCCTGCGCGGCACGATGCAGAAGATCGCTGATGGCATACCCTGGAAAATGCCTGCAACCATCGATGATCCAATGGTTTTAGAGGAAATTTCCGAGGCGCTGCGCCAGCGCGGTCTAGGTTCCCTGCCGATGTGAATCGTTGCAGACGCAGCAGCAGCTTGCCATCCAGTCACTCTCGATCGCCAACAGCTCGGCGCAGAACATCTTCACCCTGTTCCGCAGCTAATTCGAAACAGGCAATCCGCAACAAAAAACCCCGCCGGTCAGCTCATACCGGCGGGGTTTTTCATGAGATCGTCGATGCCTCAGTACTGATCGTCGTCTTCGTCCTTCGGCGCCGAGCGCAGCGAACTCAGCTTGCGGAAGACGGCATCGGCGTCGATTTCCTTTTCCTTTTCCTCCTCGCGCTCGTAGCTCGGGGTCAGGCGCTCGGTTTCCTGAGCGGATTGCAGCGTCGCGCCGAGCTCGGCGGCGGTCGGCAGCGGACGGCCCTTGGAAGCCTTTTCCACTTCCATGTCGAGATCGATCTGGCTGCAGAGGCCGAGCGTTACCGGATCCATCGGCGCCAGATTGGCGGAGTTCCAGTGGGTGCGCTCGCGGATCTGCTCGATGGTCGATTTCGTGGTGCCGACGAGGCGGGAAATCTGCGCGTCCTTAAGCTCCGGATGGTTGCGAACGAGCCAGAGAATAGCGTTCGGGCGGTCCTGACGCTTGGACACCGGCGTATAACGCGGGCCGCGGCGCTTGGATTCCGGCACCCGCACCTTCGGTTCGGAAAGCTTCAGCTTGTGGTTCGGATTGGCTTCGGCGCGGGCGATCTCGTCGCGGGACAGCTGTCCGGTCGAGATCGGGTCGAGGCCCTTGATACCCTGCGCCGCTTCGCCATCGGCGATTGCCTTGACTTCGAGCGGATGCAGTTTGCAGAACTGCGCGATCTGATCGAAAGACAGTGCCGTATTGTCGACGAGCCAGATGGCTGTCGCCTTCGGCATGAGCAGTGTTTGAGCCATGGATATAGTCCTTCTATCGTCCGCGCCGGTCGCGGTCCGTGGATTGTCACCACAATGTCCGGGAAATATGCCGCTATATAACCGCACTGTCGCAGAATTGCAATTCTTCCGAAATCAAATGACCTTTGTCTAATTGCCGTGGCGATCCGAGCTGCTATGAATTGCCGTGATTTGAATCCGGGCCCTAAAACTCACCTGGCCCGTCGCATGTCCCATGAGGAGGAGTTGCATGTCGGAGAAGATCTATCCGGTCACGAAGCCGGTGAAGGCGCGCGCCCTGATCGATAAGGAAAAGTACCTGAAATGGTACGAGGAAAGCGTCGAGAACCCCGACAAATTCTGGGGCAAACACGGCAAACGGATCGACTGGTTCAAGCCCTATACCAAGGTCAAGAACACGTCCTTTACCGGCAAGGTCTCGATCAAGTGGTTCGAGGACGGTCAGACCAACGTCTCCTACAATTGCATCGACCGCCATTTGAAGACCAATGGCGATCAGGTGGCGATCATCTGGGAAGGCGACAATCCTTATATCGACAAGAAGGTCACCTATAACGAACTCTACGAGCACGTCTGCCGGATGGCGAACGTGTTGAAGAAGCACGGTGTCAAGAAGGGCGATCGCGTCACAATCTACATGCCGATGATCCCGGAATCGGCCTATGCGATGCTTGCCTGCGCCCGCATCGGCGCGGTGCATTCGGTGGTCTTCGGCGGCTTCTCGCCCGAGGCGCTGGCCGGACGCATCGTCGACTGCGAATCCACCTTCGTCATTACCTGCGACGAAGGTCTGCGCGGCGGCAAGCCGGTGCCGCTGAAGGACAATACCGATACGGCGATCCATATCGCGGCCCGCCAGCATGTGCATGTCAGCAAGGTGTTGGTGGTGCGCCGCACCGGCGGCAAGACCGGCTGGGCGCCCGGCCGCGATCTCTGGCATCATCAGGAGATCGCGACGGTGAAGGCGGAATGCCCGCCGGTGAAGATGAAGGCGGAAGATCCGCTGTTCATTCTCTATACCTCAGGCTCGACCGGCAAGCCGAAGGGCGTGCTGCACACGACGGGCGGTTACCTCGTCTATGCGGCGATGACGCATGAATACGTCTTCGATTACCATGACGGCGATGTCTACTGGTGCACGGCCGATGTCGGCTGGGTCACTGGCCACTCCTATATCGTCTATGGGCCGCTCGCCAATTGCGCGACGACGCTGATGTTCGAGGGCGTGCCGAATTTTCCGGACCAAGGCCGTTTCTGGGAAGTCATCGACAAGCACAAGGTCAATATCTTCTATACGGCGCCGACGGCGATCCGTTCGTTGATGGGCGCCGGCGACGAGTTCGTCACCCGTTCCTCGCGAGCGTCGCTGCGCCTGCTTGGCACCGTCGGCGAGCCGATCAACCCGGAAGCCTGGGAATGGTATTACAATGTCGTCGGCGACAAGCGCTGCCCGGTCATCGATACCTGGTGGCAGACGGAAACCGGCGGCCACATGATCACGCCGCTGCCTGGCGCCACCGATCTGAAACCCGGCTCGGCGACGGTGCCGTTCTTCGGCGTCAAACCGCAGCTGGTCGACAATGAGGGCAAGGTGCTGGAAGGCGCTGCCGACGGCAATCTCTGCATCACCGATAGCTGGCCCGGCCAGATGCGCACGGTCTATGGCGATCATGATCGCTTCATCCAGACCTATTTCTCCACCTACAAGGGCAAGTATTTCACCGGTGACGGCTGCCGGCGCGATGCCGATGGCTATTACTGGATCACCGGTCGTGTCGACGATGTGCTCAACGTCTCCGGCCACCGGCTCGGCACCGCCGAGGTGGAATCGGCACTTGTCTCGCACAATCTGGTTTCGGAAGCCGCGGTCGTCGGTTATCCGCATGCGATCAAGGGCCAGGGGATCTATTGCTATGTGACGCTGATGGCCGGCCATGAGGGTACGGATGCGCTGCGCCAGGATCTGGTGAAACACGTGCGCGCCGAAATCGGCCCGATCGCGCAGCCGGACAAGATCCAGTTCGCGCCCGGCCTGCCGAAGACCCGCTCCGGCAAGATCATGCGCCGTATCCTGCGCAAGATCGCCGAAGACGATTTCGGTGCTCTCGGCGATACCTCGACGCTCGCCGATCCAGCCGTCGTCGACGATCTGATCGCCAACCGGCAAAACAAGGCGACCGCCTGAGATATCGAGCCGTTCCGGCCCAGGTTGCTGGGACGGCTCACCTTACTTCCACAATTGGATGCGTGGCCAGCCGTTCAAGAGAAAGTCGCCGGCAAGACTACGTTAGCCGGATTCTCGGCAAATGAACCAGCATTTCGCCGAGCGCATGCGCGCATCCAGGTCCCGACCGAGGCGAGAAAATTTACCTAGAAATCGATTGCCCGGCCATTGATCTCATAATCGCCGAAGCGGGCCGGCTCGGCTCCGCCGCGGCCGCCGGTCTCCGGCGGCAGCTCCGGCGGCTTCTGGTTCTTTCGCCGCTCCTCGGCTTCGGCGAGCGCACGTTCGGCAGCCGGGGACAGCATCCTGCGCGGCGGCTCCGATCCCTCGGCCGTCGGCGTTTCGCTATTGTCGTTATCGGCGTCCTGCATGGCATCTCCTGCCGGAAAATATTGAAAATGGCTGGCGAATAACCAAATCATAATGCGCCGGCGGCGGGATTGAAAGCTTGTGACGGCGAAATCGGAGATGGAGATCCGCAATGAACCTCGTTCGCACTGCCATGTTGCTTGCCTTCATGACGGCGCTTTTCATGTTTGTCGGCTTTCTGATCGGCGGTCGCGCAGGCATGATGATCGCATTCGTCATCGCCGCCGGGATGAACTTCTTTTCCTATTGGAATTCCGACCGCATGGTGCTTTCGGCCTATCGCGCCCAGGAAGTCGATGAACGCAACGCGCCGGAATTCTTTGCGATCGTGCGGGATCTCGCCCGCAATGCCGGCCTGCCGATGCCGAAGGTCTATCTCTACGACAGCCCGCAGCCGAATGCCTTCGCCACCGGCCGCAATCCCGACAACGCAGCCGTCGCCGCTTCCACCGGCCTGCTCAGCGCTTTGTCTGCCGAGGAGGTCGCGGCCGTGATGGCGCATGAGCTGGCCCACATCCAGAACCGCGACACGCTGACGATGACGATCACGGCAACGCTTGCCGGGGCGATCTCGATGCTTGGCAATTTTGCTTTCTTCTTCGGCGGCAACCGTGAAAACAACAACAATCCCCTTGGATTCGTCGGAGTTCTCCTTGCTATGATCGTGGCGCCGCTTGCCGCCATGCTGGTGCAGATGGCGATCAGCCGGACGCGTGAATATTCGGCGGACCGCCGGGGCGCCGAAATCTGCGGCAATCCGCTCTGGCTGGCTTCGGCGCTCGGCAAGATTGCCCGCGGCGCTGCCCATGTGCCGAACGCGGATGCCGAGCGCAACCCGGCGACGGCGCATATGTTCATCATCAATCCGCTCTCCGGCGAGCGTATGGACAATCTGTTTTCCACCCATCCAAACACGGAAAACCGCATCGCTGCGCTACAGGACATGGCGCAGGGCGGCATGAACGTCTCGACGCCGCCGGTTCGGGCTGCTAATCCGTCGCGCAAATCGCGCTCTGTTCCGGATACGGGTCTTGGTCGCGGTGGTTCGCAACCGCCAAAAGGTCCATGGTCTTGAATTCAGACGGCACAAAGAAACCATTCCGCAAGCATAAGCCGTCCACCGAGCGATCTGCGCCGGCCAAACCCGGAATGCAGGCGCGGGCTGCGGCGGCAAAAATTCTTGCGGCCGTCGTCGATCGCAGACTACCGCTCGACGGCGCTCTCGACCATGAACATGGCAATCCGGCCTACCGGGCGCTCGGCGAAAACGACCGGGCGCTTGTCCGTGCCATCCTGAACACGACGCTGCGCCATCTGCCGCGCATCGATGCCGCGATTGCAGCGCTGCTGGAATCGCCACTGCCGGAAGGGGCGCGGGCGCTGCACCATGTGCTTGCAATCGGGGCGGCGCAGATTCTCTATCTCGACGTGCCGGATCATTCGGCCGTCGATCTTGCCGTCGAGCAGGCCAATCAGGATCCGCGTAATCGGCGTTTTGCCAAGCTGGTCAATGCCATTCTCCGCCGGCTCGGCCGCGAGAAGGAGCAGGTGCTCGACAAGATCGGCCAGGTCGCGCCGATGCCGGCCTGGTTCATCGCCAGGCTGGAAAAAGCCTATGGCCGGGACGCGGCGCTGGCGATTTCGGAATCTCAGCTTCAGCCGGCAGCGATCGACCTGACCGTCAAGTCCGACCCCGAAGGCTGGGCAAAGCGGCTGCACGGCGCTGTCCTGCCGACCGGCAGCGTGCGGCTTGCCGCCTTCGATGGCGGCATTCCTTCGCTCCAAGGCTTCGACGAGGGCGCGTGGTGGGTGCAGGATGCGGCTGCAAGCATCCCGGCTCAGCTTTTCGGCGATCTCTCGGACAAACGGACCGCCGATCTCTGCGCCGCGCCGGGGGGCAAGACGGCGCAGCTCATTCTTGCCGGCGGCGCAGTCACCGCACTCGACCAGTCGGAAAGCCGGCTGAGACGGCTGCGGTCGAACCTCGACAGACTCGGTTTGAAGGCGGAGACGATTGCAGCAGATCTGACGACGTTCGAGCCGGCGGAGCGTTTCGATGCGATCCTGCTCGATGCCCCCTGCTCGTCCACCGGCACGACACGCCGGCACCCCGACGTGCTTTGGACCAAGGGAGCTGAGGATATCGCCAGGCTGGCGGCGCTGCAGGAACGGCTGCTGCGTCATGCGCTGACCCTGCTGAAGCCGGGCGGCACGCTGATTTTTTCGAATTGTTCGCTCGATCCTGTCGAGGGTGAGGACGTCGTTGCCCGTGTTCTTGCCGACACCGGTGCGGTCCAGCGTGTTCCGATCGATCCCGGTCGCTGGCCGGGCCTTGAAGCGGCGATCACGCCGCTCGGTGAATTCCGCACGCTTCCGACCATGCTGAAAATGCCCGATGGCATCGCCTCCGGCCTTGACGGCTTCTATGCCGCCGTGCTGCGGCGCGTGGCCTGATTGCGGGCTTGGGTGCCCGGTGTCAGGCAGGTCCCGTCCAAAAACCGCAGCGATCCCAGCTAAGCATGAATTTGCGTATATTCTAACCTTGTCACGAATTAATTCATTGCGGACGATGAAATCGGCCACTTTTCACCTATTCTTAACCACGAGGGTCAATAGACAATAGAATATGCAGTCCGGTCGGCGTTTTGCGAGCATGTATGTTCGGGAGGCTTGGCGGCGCGCCTTGCGCCGCGTCGCGTTGCTGCGCCTGAAGCTCCTCCGCCATTCGATCAACGCGCCCGAGCGTCTCATCGTCGCGCCGACCGATCTCCGCAGCATCGATTCGCATGTGGCCGACGAAATCCTCAACGGACGGTTTCTCCTGGCCGGGCGGATGTTGGAAACGAGTGGAAAGTCACCCTTCACCTTCACCCTGCCCTCGCGCCCCTTCGCCATCCGCCTTCACAGCTTCGGCTGGCTCCGGCACATGCGGGCGAACAAGACGGAGCGCAGCTCGGCTGCAGCCCGTGCGATCGTCGACAGCTGGCTCTCCATCCATGCCGGCCGCATGGAGGGGATTGCATGGGAGACCGACGTCACCGCCCAGCGCGTCATCGCCTGGCTGTCGCATTCGCCGGTGGTGTTGCAGAATGCCGACCGCGGCTTTTATCGCCGCTTCATGAAGTCGCTGGCGTTCCAGGTGAGGTTCCTGCACCGCATGGCGCCGTATACGCTTGGCGGTCTGGAGCTGTTTCGGCTGCGTATCGCGCTCGCCATGGCCTCGGTTGCCATGCCTGCCCGCGCATCCACGCTCAGAAAGGCGGCGCAGGCGCTCGACCGCGAATTCGATAGCCAGATTCTGCCGGATGGCGGCCATATCTCGCGCAATCCGCGCGTCGGCCTGGAATTGCTGCTCGATCTGCTGCCGCTAAGGCAAACCTATGTCAATCTCGGCCACGACCTGCCGCAGAAGCTGATTTCCGGCATCGACCGCATATACCCGGCATTGCGGTTCTTTCGCCATCAGGACGGGGATCTGGCGCTGTTCAACGGGGCGACCTCAACGTTGGCAAACGAGCTGATCTCCGTACTGCGCTATGACGAGACCGCCGGCCAGCCGTTCAAGGCCTTGCCGCATTCCCGCTATCAGCGGCTTTCCGGGGGAAAGACAGTAATCATTGCCGATGCCGGCACGCCGCCTTCGGGAGGCGCACTTCGGACCGTACATGCCGGTAGCCTCTCCTTCGAAATGTCGTCCGGCCGTCACCGTTTCATCGTCAATTCCGGTTCGCCGAAATTTAACGGGCACCGTTATGTCCAGATGGCGCGCACGACGGCGGCGCATTCGACGGTTATCCTCAACGACACCTCGTCCAGCCGTTTTTCGCCCTCGCCTTTCCTCAATCACGCGATCACCGAACCGGTGAGAACAGTCACCGTCGAGCGTTCCGAAACGGAGGATGGGCGCGACGGCATCAAGCTTAGCCACGACGGTTATCTCAGAGCGTTCGGGTTGTTGCATGAGCGTGAGCTGACACTCAATGCCGCAGGCTCGATCGTCACCGGCCGCGACCGGCTCGTCGTCCGGGAAGGATATGAGCATGACGAGCCGCTGAAGGCTGTCGCCCGTTTTCATATCCATCCGTCGATCGTCCTACATCAGGGTGACGGCGAGTCCGTGCTGCTGACGGCGCCAGACGGTGAAAGCTGGCTGTTTTCCGCACCCGGCAATGAAGTGCTGATCGCCGAGGACATCTTCTTTGCCGACAGCTCCGGCATTTGCGGTTCGGACCAGATCGAAATCGACTTCGATCTTGCCG
Organism: Rhizobium sp. NZLR8; assembly: GCF_019685025.1. Taxonomy (NCBI): domain Bacteria; kingdom Pseudomonadati; phylum Pseudomonadota; class Alphaproteobacteria; order Hyphomicrobiales; family Rhizobiaceae; genus Rhizobium; species Rhizobium sp. NZLR8. The sequence continues at coordinate 86,426 of NZ_JABDVY010000005.1, forward strand.
AGAAGACGGAAATCCGTTGGTTTTTGTCCCGTAAGGGATAGCACCTGTTTGCGCGGCGACGAAGCTGTGCTAACGCGGCCTCAGAATGCGAGCGTCCTGGAGCAGGATGGTCTTGGGCCCACGTCGGCCTGAAATCCGAATCCTGCTCTAAATTAAGCGGATGTCTCCCGAAGCCCGGATGGAGAAGGTTTCATGGCCGTCATTTCCAAGAAAATCCCCGCCCCCGACAAGATCGAAATCAAGACCGCCCTCCTCTCCGTCTTCGACAAGACCGGGATCGTCGAACTGGCCCGAGCACTGTCTGCCAGAGGCGTGCGACTGCTCTCGACCGGCGGCACCTTCAAAGCGATCGCTGCTGCCGGCCTTGCGGTCATCGATGTCTCCGAAATCACCGGTTTTCCCGAGATCATGGACGGGCGGGTCAAGACGCTGCATCCGACGGTGCATGGCGGCCTGCTGGCGATCCGCGACGATAGCGAACACCAGGAGGCGATGAAACAGCATGGCATCGAGGCCATCGACCTCGCCGTCATCAACCTCTATCCCTTCGAAGAAGTGCGCGCCGCCGGCGGTGATTATCCGACAACCGTCGAGAATATCGATATTGGCGGGCCGGCGATGATCCGGGCATCGGCCAAGAATCATGCCTATGTGACGATCCTGACCGATCCGGCGGATTATGCCGAGTTCACAGAGCAGCTTTCCGCAGATGAGGGCAAGACCGCCTATGCCTTCCGCCAGCGCATGGCCGCCAAGGCCTATGCCCGCACTGCGGCCTATGACGCTATGATTTCCAACTGGTTCGCAGAAGTGCTGTCGATCGACACGCCTCGCCACCGCGTTATCGGCGGCGCGCTGAAGGAAGAGATGCGTTACGGCGAAAATCCGCACCAGAAGGCGGCCTTCTACGTCACCGGCGAGAAGCGCCCGGGTGTTTCGACGGCTGCCCTCCTTCAGGGCAAGCAGCTCTCCTACAACAATATCAACGATACCGATGCCGCCTATGAGCTGGTCGCCGAATTCCTGCCTCAGAAGGCGGCTTGCGCCATCATCAAGCATGCCAATCCCTGCGGCGTCGCCACCGGATCAAGCCTGGTCGAGGCCTATCGGCGGGCACTCGCCTGCGATAGCGTTTCCGCCTTCGGCGGCATCATCGCGCTCAATCGGACGCTGGATGCCGAAACGGCCGAGGAGATAGTCAAGCTCTTCACCGAAGTGATCATCGCGCCTGATGTCACGGAGGAAGCGAAGGCGATCGTCGCCCGCAAGCCGAACCTGCGGCTGCTGTCTGCCGGCGGCCTGCCCGATCCGCGCGCCGCGGGCCTGACAGCAAAGACCGTTTCCGGCGGCCTGCTGGTCCAGAGCCGCGACAACGGCATGGTCGAGGATCTGGAGCTCAAGGTCGTCACCAGGCGGGCGCCGACGGCGCAGGAGCTTGATGATATGAAGTTCGCCTTCAAGATCGGCAAACATGTGAAATCGAACGCCGTGGTCTATGCCAAGGACGGCCAGACGGCCGGTATCGGCGCCGGCCAGATGAGCCGTGTCGATTCCGCCCGCATCGCCGCGCTCAAAGCCGAAGAGGCGGCCAAGGCGCTCGGCCTTGCCGTGCCGATGACGCATGGTTCGGCCGTCGCCTCCGAAGCCTTCCTGCCGTTTGCCGATGGTCTTCTGTCGATGATCGCTGCAGGCGCGACGGCGGTTATCCAGCCGGGCGGCTCGATGCGCGACCAGGAGGTCATCGATGCCGCCGACGAACATGGCATTGCGATGGTCTTTACCGGCATGCGCCATTTCCGGCACTGAATGCGTGGCGGAAATGCTCTATCTCTTTGTTTTTACCCAATTCCGGATGTAAAATCATCCCGTCCCAGGTATTGCTAGGCCCGATCGGCCGGATAGGGCGTGCGGACGAGCAGCACCAGGCCGCCGGCGAGAAACAGGATCAGCGTTGCCATTCCAAGCCGCGGTGATCCACTCATATAGGTGACCAGCGAGAAGAGCAGCGTCGCCATGAAACTCGTGGCGCGCCCCGAAAGCGCGTAGATGCCGAAATAGCGACCGGCTTCCTCCGGGCTGACGCTACGGGCGAGATAGGAGCGCGAGGAGGCCTGCACCGGCCCGAAGGCAAACCCGATCAACAGACCATAGAGGATATAGGCCTTTTCCGCCGCAGTGCCGAAGAGGCCGCCGGAATCCGCCGTCGGCAGCGGCATCAGTCCGAACAGGGTATAACCCGGCCCTGTCGAGATGATGCCGATGGTGGCGAGGAGCAGCATGGTGAGGCTGATGACGACGGTCACCTTCGACCCGACACTCTTGTCGATACGCCCGGCAATCAGGCAGCCGAAAATCGCGACGACGTTGAGGATGATGCCGTAGATGCCGATCTCGATCGTTGCCCAGCCGAACATGCCGGCCGCGAAGATGCCGCCGAGGATCAGCAGCCCGTTGACGCCGTCCTGGTAGATCATCCGGGCGATGAGGAATTTGAGGATGCCGCGGCGCTCCTTCAGTTCACCAAGCGTGTTTCTCAGCTCTCGCAGGCCCGAACGGACGGCGGTGCCGAAGGGAAGACCCCTGCCGACATCCGGCGTGAAGAAGAACATCGGCAGGATGAAGATCAGATACCAGACGGCCGAGATCGGCCCGGTGATGCGTGCATCCTCTCCGGTCCGAGGATCGAGACCAAATAGCGGATCGAGGCCTAGGATGGTCTTGCCGGTCTCGGGGCTTGCCGCCAGCAACGTGACGACGGCGATGAGCACGATGATGCCGCCGAGATAACCAAGCCCCCAGGCGGTGTTGGAGAGCTTGCCGACCTCGTGCTTGGCGACCAGGCGCGGCATCATCGAATCGTTGAAGACGATCGAAAACTCGGCCGAGATCGAGGCGAGGATCATGAAAATCGCGGGATAAATAACAGCCGAGCCGGGGGCTGCGAACCACAGGCAGAAAAGGCTGGCGATCTTGATGATCGCAAAGAAGCCGATCCAGGGTTTGCGTGCGCCTGACTGGTCGGCGATCGAGCCGAGAATGGGCGAGAGCAGGGCGATGATCACCGATGAGATCGTCGCCATGTTGCTCCACGTCGTCTGCGCGGAAACGGGGTCATCGGTCAGGCGGGAAACGAAATAGGGTCCGAAGATGAAGGTAGTGACCACGGTAAAGAAGGGCTGGGCTGCCCAATCGAAGAACATCCACCCCCAGATGCCCTTCTCCGTGGCCTTCGGGGGCTGCGTTCCTGTCCAGTCAATGCGATTCAACATCCGCTCCTTTTTCAGCGGACTGTCTCACCTCACCCGGTCGCGCGCAAGATCGGTCAGGATACCTGCAGCAACGGTAATACGCGCAAGGTTAGGATCGCCGCTGTCGCTGAGGCTCGAAAGCTCTTCGACGATGCGGTTGATGCGGATACGATCCTGCGCATGCCAAGCCTGAACCGGAAGCTTCTCCTTGCCGTGATCGGACAGGGCCGAGATGACGATGTCGCGTCTTGCGCTGGCGATCTGGTCGATGCTGCGGGCAAGCGCCAGGTTCTCGTAATGGTCGGAAGTGAGGATCCGCCCGCCCGCTGCCAGCAGCCGGGCAATGCGGAAAGTCTGCGACACTGCGAAGTAGTTTTCGGCGGCCCGCACTAAGGTCTCGCCGGTGCGCTCGGCAATCTGCATGATCTCCGGCACCAGCGCAAAACTTTGGAGATTGGCGATCTCGGCTGCGAGTTTTTCGGGCACGCCTGCCTGACTATACTCCGCCTGCCGGGCGGCGGCATCGCCGGCCGATTGTTCGGCAAAGGCAGGCCTCAGCTTCTTCAAGGCAGCCTGGAGCCGGCTAATCACCTCCGCCATATCGGCCTTGGTCATGCCGGTCTTCAAGAGCAGGCGTGTCAAGACGGTAAAGCTATGGCTTATTTCCTCGTAGATGCGGTTCTGCATCTCGCCCGATATCCGGCCGTCGAGCGCATCCGTTTCGGCCCAGAGCCTGTTCAGGTCGAAACCGTCGCGGGCAACGATCGCCGCGCGCACCACCTCCGGTGCCGAGGCCGCCGTCGCGTCCATCATGGCGACGGTGAAGCTCGGCCCGCCGCGGTTGATCGCCTCGTTGGCAAGCACGGTCGCGACAATTTCGCGCTTCAGCCGGTGGCCGGCGATATCGCCGGCATTCGACTTCTGCATCTTGACCGGGAAATAATTCAAAAGCGTCGCGGTAAAATAGGGATCGTCCGGCAGATCGCTGGCGGCCAGCGCATCGAAGAGCACGATCTTGGCGTAGGATACCAACACGCCGATTTCCGGCCGCGTCAGCGGCTTGCCGGCGGCATAGCGTTCAGCAAGGCTCTGCTCGTCCGGCAAAGTCTCGACCTTGCGGTTCAGCTGGCCGGCGGCCTCGAGCACGCTCATGAAACGGCCGAGTTCGAGACCGTTTGCCGTGCCCTTGCGTTCCGTCAGCGAGATCGCCAGCGACTGCAGGTAGTTGTTGCGTAGCACCAGGATCGCCACTTCGCTGGTCATCGAGGACAGAAGCTGGTCGCGTTTTGCCCGCGTCATGCGCCCGTTATGCATGGCGGCTGCCAGCGCGATCTTGATGTTGACCTCGACGTCCGAGGTGTTGACGCCGGCCGAGTTGTCGATGGCGTCGGAATTGCAGCGCCCGCCCTTGAGACCATAGGCGATGCGGCCCTTCTGGGTGACACCGAGGTTTGCGCCCTCGCCGATCACCTTGGCGCGCACTTCGGCCGCCGTGACGCGGATCGGGTCGTTGGCGCGGTCGCCAACTTCGGCGTCGGTTTCGGGCGCCGCTTTCACATAGGTGCCGATGCCGCCGAACCAGAGCAGGTCGACCGGGCTCTTCAAGATCGCCGTGATGATTTCGAAGGGCGTCGCCACGGCCTTGTCGAGGCCGATCGCGGCAACCGCTTCCGGGGTCAGAGTGACCGATTTCGCCGCGCGGGAGATGATCATCGCACCTTTGGAGAGCACGGTTTTGTCGAAATCCTGCCAGCTTGACCGCGGCAGGTCGAAGAGACGCTGGCGCTCGGCCAGCGTCTTTTCCATATCGGGATCGGGATCGATGATGATGTCGCGGTGGTCGAAGGCGGATATGAGGCGGATCTTCGGAGAGAGCAGCATGCCATTGCCGAAGACGTCGCCGGACATGTCGCCGACGCCGGCAACGGTGAAGGGCGTCGTCTGGATGTCGATGTCCATTTCGCGGAAATGGCGCTTGACGGTTTCCCAGGCGCCGCGGGCAGTGATGCCCATCTTCTTGTGGTCGTAACCGGCCGAGCCGCCGGAGGCGAAGGCATCGTCCAGCCAGAAGCCGGCTTCTTGGGCCAGCGCATTGGCGGTATCGGAGAAGGTTGCGGTGCCCTTGTCGGCGGCGACGACGAAATAGGGATCGTCACCATCGAGCCGAACGGTGTCCTTCGGCGCCACAATCTCGGCGCTCGATATATTATCGGTGATCGACAGCAGCGTGCGGATATAGGTCTTGTAAGCCTCGCGGCCGGCATTGAAGATCTCGTCGCGGCTGCCGCCGATGGGGAGCTTCTTCGGATAGAAGCCGCCCTTGGCGCCGACCGGCACGATGACCGCGTTCTTCACCTGCTGGGCCTTGACGAGGCCGAGCACCTCGGTGCGATAATCCTCGGCACGATCCGACCAGCGCAGGCCACCGCGCGCCACCTTGCCAAAGCGCAGGTGCACGCCTTCGACTTCGACGCCATAGACGAACATTTCGCGGAAGGGTTTCGGCTGCGGCAGGCCGTCGACCAGGTGCGGATCAAGCTTGAAGGCCAGCATCGACTTTGGGGAGCCGTCTGGATTCTTCTGGAAATAATTGGTGCGAAGCGTCGCATCGACGATATTGACGTAACGGCGCAGGATACGGTCGTCGTCAAGACTCGGCACGTCGGCAAGCTCGGCCTCGATCGCCTGGTGCAGGTCGGCAAGCTTCTTGAGGCGGGCCTTCTCGGAAAGCGTGGTATCGAGCGTGTCGTGGAACAGCCGGAAGATGGCGGCGGCGACAGCAGGATATTTGTCGAGCGTGGTTGCGATGTAATCCTGCGAATAGGCAATGCCGGCCTGGCGGAGATAACGTGCATAGGCGCGCAGCACGTTCGTCTCGCGCGCTGAAAGCCCGGCCGAAAGGATCAGCCGATTGAAGCTGTCATTGTCGATCGTGCCGGCGAAGGCGGCGACGAAGGCTTCTTCGAGGGCAGCGCCGTAGCGCTGCAGGTCTATGTCGCCACCATTGCGGGCCTCGAGCTCCATATCGTGCAGCACGACGAGTTTCGTTTCTCCATCGGCGGCCGGCACCCCAATGTCGAAGGTGCGTTCGCTGACGACATTGAAGCCGAGATTTTCCAGAAGCGGTACGCGGCGCGACAGCGCCAGCTGGCCGCCGGCGTGGAAGATTTTCAGCGAGAGGATGCGGCCCCGTTCTTCCGGACGATGGTAGAACTGGATGCGAAGCGGCTCGCCAGCGGCGCAGGCGCCGATATCGGCGAGGTCGGCAACGGTTTCCTCCGGAGTGAAGGAATCCTGGAAGGCCTGGTCGACCGATATCTTCGGCGCCTTGGCCCCGGCCAGCGCCTCGAAACGGTCGTCCCAACGGGCGGTGATTTCGCGGATCACCTGCTCGAGCTTTGCCTGCGGAATACGCGGCGTCTTGCCGCCGGAGCGGCCGATGATGAAATGCACGCGCGCCACGCCGCCTTCCGGGAAAGCCGGATAATAGGCGGAGACACGACCGTCATAGACAGTCTTCAGATAGGTGCCGATCCGCTCGCGGACGATCGAGTCGTATTCCTCGCGCGGCACGTAGATGATCACCGAGACGAAGCGGTCGAAATGGTCGATGCGCGGCAGGACACGCACGCGCGGACGGTCGGCCAAGTCATTGATCTGTTCGGCAAAATTTGCAAGCAACGTGGTGTCGATCTGGAAAAGGTCGTCGCGCGGATAAGATTCCAGCGTGTTGTCGAGCATGCGGCCGGAATGGCTCATCGGGTCGAAGCCGAAATGCTCCTTCACCTTTTCGATCTTGGAACGCAGCAGCGGGATTTCAGAGGCGAGCGACGTATAGGCCGTCGAAGTGAAGAGCCCGACGATGCGCAGTTCGCCGGTGACGTTGCCCGCAGCGTCGAAACGTTTGACGCCGACATAATCCATATAGGCCCGGCGATGGACGATCGATTTCACATTTGCCTTGGTGACGATGAGGAAATCGGGGCCGTCGAGGAAGGCCAGGATCTCAGGCGTCGTCGTCACGGCGTCCTTGCCGGTGCGCAACACCAGCACATCCGGGTTGGAGAGCATGCCGAGGCCAGCACCCTTGTCGCGTTCGACCCTGGCATCGGAACCTTTGCCGGAATAGACATATTCACGCATCCCGAGGAAAGTGAAATTCTCATCGCGCAGCCATGTCAGGAAGGCGATTGCCTCATCGCGATCAGCCTTCTTCCGGGTGGTGCCGTTGGCTGAGAGCTCGGCGATCACCCCGTCGATCTTGGAAAGCATCGGCTTCCAGTCGGACACCGACAGGCGGACCTGCTCGAGCACGGTTTCGACACGTTTGACGAGATCTGCGGCCTGGGCGAAGTTGAGCGGCGCAATGTGGAGCTGGATATGGCTGACGCGGTTGGCCGGGTCGCTCGGATGATCGGCGGAATAAATCGCCGGCGCCTTACCTTTTTCCATGATCAGGATGGGATGCACGGCCATGAACAGGTCGCGATAGGTGCTCGTCACTTCACCCATGACCGATTCAAACAGAAAAGGCATGTTCCGGTCGGTGACCGATAGCACCGAAACGGCAATGCCATCTGGCGTCACATCGGCAATGGTGTCGATGCCGACACGAGGCGCCTTGCCATTCCAGGCGGCAAGTTCCTTTGCCGAATGCACGGCGGAGAGCGCCAGCATCTCAGGCGTATAGAGTTCGAGATCGTCATTGCTGGCCCGGCCGAAGAGTATTTCCGGATCGAGATGCGCCTCGCCCGTCGCCTTGGCGATCTTGCGTGCGCTTTCGATCTGCTTTTCCCGTTTCGGATTGTTTCTGGCAGCCATGGATCGCCTCCCGCAATGGACTGATTTTCTGCAAGCTAACAGAAGATTCTTCGAAAAAATCTCTAAAATGGAGGCCCGAACGATTGTCTTGATGCTTTTTTGACCCTCAAAATAGGAAATGAAGAGGGATTTTTTCGCTTTCCTGGCCAAAACGAACGGGGAAGCCTCTTTTTAGTTTTCGTTTCGCCTACATTTCCATGCCCACGTGAAGAATGGTTGACAGCGCGCCGTCAAAAAGATCATCAAAACGCGATCATCATTCGGACCTCGGTATCATGTCGGAAAATGCAGCGGGCGCAGTCATTGTCATCTCCAGTCATGTGGTGCGCGGCTCGGTCGGCAACCGGGCGGCGGTCTTTGCACTGGAGACGCTCGGTCATCCTGTCTGGGCGCTGCCGACCATCGTGCTTCCCTGGCATCCCGGCCACGGCCGCTCGACGCGGCTGACATTTGCGGAAGCGGATTTCGACGCGGCGATCGACGATCTAATCCGCGCGCCCTGGATCGGCGAAGTCAGGGCGGTGCTTTCGGGCTATTTCGGCAATGCCGCCCAGGCGCGTTCCGTCGCCCGGCTGATCGCTGCGCTCCGGCAAGATAATCAGGAACTGCTTTATGTCTGCGATCCCGTCATGGGCGATCTCGGCGGCCTCTACGTGCCGGAAGCGACCGCAGAGGCTATTCGCGATCATCTCATCCCGCTCGCCTCGCTGGCGACGCCGAACCGCTACGAACTCGCATGGCTTTCGGGGGCAGCGCTTGAAGACAACAGCGCGATCATGGAGGCGGCGCTGGCGCTCGGACCATCGCGCATGCTCGTCACCTCGGCCGTGCCGATGATGGCGGGCGGTACCGGCAATCTCTATCTTTCCGGCCGTCACGCGCTTCTTGCCGAGCACCGCGTCGTCGAAAATCCGCCGAATGGGCTCGGCGACCTGCTTGCTGCCGTCTTCCTGTCGCGCCTGCTTTCCGGCCTCGAGGACGAAAAAGCGCTTCAGCTTGCCACCGCCAGCGTCTTCGAGGTGCTTGCGCGCGCCGTCAAGCGCGGCAGCAACGAATTGATGTTGGCAAGCGATGCTTCCAGCCTTTCGACGCCGATGGCCATGGTGCAGATGCGCCGGCTCGTGCATCCGGCGCAGCGGCGGAAAAAATGACACATCGGCCAATGCGTTCATTTTGCAGTGCAGCAGTTGATCTTGTCTTCCGCGCGCGCTAATCCAGAAGCATGCAGCGTTTTCCAAATCCTCTTCTGGACGGCTATCGCAACTTTATGAGCGGACGTTATGCCGACGCCCGCGACAGGTATCGGCAGCTTGCCGAAAACGGTCAGAGTCCCCATACGCTGGTCATTGCCTGTTCGGATTCACGTGCGGCACCGGAGCTGATCTTCGATGCCGGCCCGGGCGAGCTCTTCGTCATTCGCAACGTTGCCAACATGGTGCCGCCTTACGAGCCGGACGGTCACTTCCATTCGACGTCGGCCGCGCTCGAATTTGCCGTGCAGGCGCTGAAGGTCTCGGATATCGTCGTGATGGGCCATGGCCGCTGCGGCGGAATCCGTGCAGCGCTCGATCCGAACGCCGAGCCGCTGTCGCCCGGCGATTTCATCGGCCGCTGGATGTCGCTGGTCAAGCCCGCCGCCGAGCAGATCCAGAGCAACGATGTGATGACGGCGGCCGAGCGGCAGACGGCGCTGGAGCGTGTCTCGATCCGCAATTCGATCGACAATCTCAGAAGCTTTCCCGACATCAAGGCGCTCGAGGAAGCAGGAAAAATGCACCTCCATGGCGCATGGTTCGATATCTCCACAGGCGAACTCTGGGTGATGGATGCTGAGACTCGTGACTTCATTCGTCCAGAAATCTAGGGCCAGAAATCTAGGGATCCGCCGCTTTATCAGTTTATTAAGAATTGCTGCTAAGATGCCGTCAATTGGTCGCGCACGACCGACGTTTTGATCACCGTGGCGATTGGCGATGAAGTTCGAAACCATCAAAAGGGTTATCCTGGCCGCCATCATGCTGCCCTTCGTCTTCATGCTCATTGAAGGCGTCGTCGTCATAAGGTCTTCGCTCAGACAATACAGGGATCTCGAAAAGGACAGGCAGTTCGCCGACGTGCTTGCCCGCGGCGGGTCGATCGCCGCCACGGAGATCCTGAGTGAAATTGGCGCCACCCGCCTCTACCTCGCACGTCCCAACAACGCGACTGCCGCCGACATGCAGAGAAGCCGGGTGACGCTCGATCGCGAGCGCTTGGCCTTCTATGCCACGCTGCCCTCCCGCGATGCGCTCGACCCAGGGCTGGCCGGCGAATTATCGATTCTCAGCCTTGCCTATAGCCGCATCGTTGCCGCCCGCAACGCCGTCGACCAGGGCCTTTACGCCGGCAGCGATCCCGGTTCTATCTACTGGTATGCAGCTCTCAAGCAGCTTGCCGTCGTCGACACGCTTTCACCACTGATCAGCGATCCGGTGCTGCTTGAGAAATCCAACCAGCTGATGGGTATTCTGCTGACCTATTACGGCGAAAGACTGATTACCGGCGTCGGCACCCGCTACCTCGATCACCGTGTTTCCGCGCGGTTTCCGGTGGAGCTGTTCGTACAGGGCAAGGTAATGCTCGGTGAGGGCATGGACCACATGGTCTTTCATTCCACGGCGCCGATCGTGCGCGACATCGTTGCCTATCTTGCCCGTAGCGACCAGGTGAAGGCGAATGCGATCACCGATGCGATCCTTGCCGGATCGCAGCCGACGCGCGTAGTGCGCGACGTCTGGGCTACTGCGCAGAGCGAACGCATGATCTTCCTGCAGCAGAAGATGGTCGAGGCCGCAAAAGATATTCATGAGACCGGCGAAAACTTGTCGACGCGCGCGCATATACATCTGACGCTGATCCTGGGGCTGTGTGCCGGCCTGTTGCTTCTCGCCACATTGGTGATGACGCTGGCGGCAAGGGGCCTGCGCCTGATCGACCGGCTGACGCGGGATCGCGAGACACTGGTCAGCGAGTTGCGCAACGCCGCCCAGACCGATCTTCTGACTGGCTTGTACAACAGGCGCGGCTTCGAGGTCGCCGCATCGGCGCTTCTGACGCAGGCCGAGCACGGGTCGCGCTGGATCTCCGTCGTCCTCTTCGACCTCGATCATTTCAAGAAGGTCAACGATATCAACGGGCATGATGCCGGCGATGCCGTGCTCCGGCAGGTCGCGGGCGTCGCGCGTCAAAATTTTCGCTCCTTCGATCTGCTGGTGCGCCATGGCGGCGAGGAGTTTTTGGCGCTTCTGCCGGATTCGACGCCTGACGATGCTGCAATCATTGCCGAGCGCGTGCGGCTGGCGATCGAAGCGGCGGAAATATCTTTGGAGAGCGGCGATGTTCTCAAGGTGACGGCGAGTTTCGGATGCGCCGGCCGGGCAAATGAAGCCGCCAACCGGAACTTCGAGGATCTGGTTAAACGCGCTGATCTGGCGCTCTATGCCGCCAAGGCCTCCGGCCGCAACTGCGTCGTTTCGGGACCGATCGTGCAGGCGCCGGCGAAGGAGGAGCGACGCAAGAAGGCGTCGGGCGGCGGTTTTGATACCCGAACATGAAAAACACCGCATGTCGCAGCGGCGTTTTCGGGTATCGTTGTCGATGAGGGCCTATTTGCCGTCGATCTGCTGGCCGATATAGGCGATCGCCTGCTGGTAGACGCTGGCGGCGTTCCAGCCCTGGATGGCGACGAAATTCGGCTCTCCGGGCTGATAGCCGGCGCCGGCGCTCCAGCCATGGCCTTTGAGGAAATTCGCAGTCGAGGCCAGGGCATCGGCGCGGGAACCGACCATGTCGACGCGGCCGTCGCCGTCGCCATCGGCGCCGAAGCGTACGACATTGCGCGGCAGAAACTGCGTCTGGCCGATTTCACCGTGGGCAGCACCCTTGGCCTGCGGGCTCAGATAGCCCTCGGAGACGAGCTGGAGCGCGGCATAGAGCTGGTCGGTGAAATAGTCCGAACGACGGCAGTCATAGGCAAGGGTCGAAACAGCCGACAGCGTATGCTGGTTGCCCATATAGCTGCCAAAACCGGTCTCCATGCCCCAGATCGCGATCAGCGGGCCGGACGGAACGCCGAAACGGCGTTCAATCGAGGCAAAAAGTGCCTGGTTGGCGGCCTTCATGCTGCGGCCGCGGGAAATGACGGTGGCACCGCCGCGCTTCTGCATGAACGCGTCGAAGGAGAGTTTGAAGCTCTTCTGGCCGCGGTCGGCGGCGATCGTCGGTTTGTTGTAATTGACGTTGGCGAAGGCGCGGTCGAGGACCGAGCGGCTGACGCCGTTTGCCGCCGCTTCCTGCTTGAAGTCGGCGACCCATGCACTGAAACCGCTGCTATTGTTGCCGCATTGGGCGCCCTGGGCCGCTGCCGGCAGCGCGTGGAGGACGCCGGCTGCCATAGATGCGGCCAGAAGGAATGTTGTCATGCGCATGAGAAACCCCGCTCCGGTCTGCTGAAGCGCGCCGCGGCCATCAGAACCATGCGACGCGCCTTAAATCTTTGTTCTGTTCATGCCTTTGTCCCAAAACCGCTATCGGTTTCGGGCGGCATAGCTTGGCTTGACGCCAGGCAGAATGCCAGCCGACGGCGATCTTGTCACGATCACCTTTCAGTAAGCGCTTATGGATAAGGGCGCTTACTGTTCGGCAAAAAGCCCTGCCTTCATCAGCAGGGCTTTAGCATATTATGGTTTACAAATGGTATCAGGCGGCCTGCTTGCGCGGTTTGACAAGGCCACGATTGACGAGCAGCTCAGCGATCTGGATGGCGTTCAATGCCGCACCCTTGCGCAGATTGTCGGAGACCACCCAGATGTTGAGGCCGTTTTCGACCGTCGCATCTTCGCGGATGCGCGAGATGTAGGTCGCGTCCTCGCCGGCGGATTCATAAGGCGTGATGTAGCCGCCGTCCTCGCGCTTGTCGATGACGAGGCAGCCCGGCGCATCGCGCAGGATGTCACGGGCCTGGTCGGCGGTGATCTCGTTTTCGAACTCGATATTGACCGATTCCGAATGGCCGATGAAAACCGGCACGCGCACTGCCGTGCAGGTCACCTTGATCTTCGGGTCGAGCATCTTCTTCGTCTCGGCCAGCACCTTCCACTCTTCCTTGGTGTAGCCGTCTTCCATGAAGCTATCGATGTGCGGAATGACGTTGAAGGCGATACGCTTGGTGAACTTCTTATTTTCGATCGGATCGGCGACAAAAACGGCGCGTGTCTGATTGAAGAGCTCGTCCATGCCGTCCTTGCCGGCGCCGGAGACCGACTGGTAGGTCGAGATAACGACACGCTTGATCTTGGCGAAGTCATGCAGCGGCTTCAACGCCACCACCAGCTGGGCAGTCGAGCAATTCGGATTGGCGATGATGTTGCGCTTGGTGAACAGGCTGATGGCATCCGGGTTCACTTCCGGCACGATCAGCGGCACGTCGGCGTCGTAACGCCAGGCCGAGGAATTGTCGATGACAACGCAGCCCTGCTGGCCGATCTTCGGCGAGAACTTCTTGGAGATCTCACCGCCGGCCGACATCAGGCAGATGTCGGTATCGGAGAAATCGTAATTCTCCATATTGGATACCTTCAGCGTCCGGTCACCGTAGGAAACTTCGGTACCCTGCGAACGCGAGGAGGCAAGCGCCACGACCTCATCGGCGGGGAAGCCCCGCTCGGAGAGGATGTTGAGAATCTCCCGGCCGACGTTTCCGGTCGCTCCCGCAACTGCTACTTTGAAACCCATTTCTCAAGCTCTCTTTCTCTTCTCTCCTCTTTTCCGGTGAGGGGAAAGGCGCGACGGATCGCGTCTTCCTGTCCCCAGCCGAGCCGGGGAGAGAGCGGCAGGCCAGAGACATCAGACGGTTTTCGTCGTCGTTTTGGCCTTGGTTTTGGCAGAAACCGGAACGGCAATGTCCACCCCGGCAAACTGTGCCCGGTCATTGCGGTCGGCAATGGCATGTTCGTCGTGAACCATGGAGATTCCTTTTCCGTTGTTGCTCTTAGAAGGTTTTCCACAGGAGTCAAGGTTTTTGCGGTCAGAGCCGGACGGCGAAAGCGGCGGCCACAATGCTGCGACATTTTGTCATGCCGCTGTCATCCTCGAGAGATATCCCGGCCCGGTTGTTACTGTCTGCAACGAAAACGGGGGTTTTCCATGCGTACGCTTCCTGCCGCTTTTGCGGCCACCACCATCCTTGCGGGCGCCGCTCAGGCGACGACGGTCTATCCGCTTGATCGCGCGACGATTCTTGCCGGTTCGCCATTCGATTTCAAGGTCGAACTCAACAAGCAGGTCAAGCCCGAAGACGTGAAGATCACGGTCAACGGTCAGGACTACAAAACCGTCCTCGGGGGCGAGGCACGGTTCGTCGAGCTGGAAAAGGGCAAGGATGACAAGGCTCTCGGCTCCGCTCTCCTGCTGCGCGGCCTGAAGATTTCCGCTCCAGGCGCCTACAAGGTCGAGGTCGCTGCCGGCGACGAAACGAAATCCGTCACCTGGAACGTTTACGAAACCGCTGGTCAGCCAAAGGCTAAGAACATCATCTTCCTGCTCGGCGATGGTCTTTCCGTCGCGCATCGCACCGCCGCCCGCATCATGTCCAAGGGCATGACCGAAGGTAAGGCGAATGGCCGTCTGAACATGGACGATCTTGATCGCATGGCCTTTGTCGGCACCTCGGCGACGAATGCCGTTGCCACCGACTCCGCCAACACCATGTCGGCCTACATGACGGGCCACAAGACGGCCGTCAACGCGATCGGCGTTTACGCGGACCGTACGCCGGCCTCGCTGGACGACCCGCGTGTCGAAACCTTCGCGGAAGCCGTTCGCCGCATGACCAAGAAGTCGATCGGCATCGTCGCAACCGCCGAAGTCGAAGACGCCACGCCGGCTGCTGTTGTTTCCCATACCCGTAACCGCAATGACAAGGCCGACGTCGTCGGCATGCTGCTCGACGTCAAGCCTGAAGTCCTGCTCGGCGGCGGCTCGGCCTATTTCCTCGGCAAGGAGGTCGCCGGTTCCAAGCGCAAGGACAACCAGGACTACATCAAGCTGTTTCAGGATGCCGGTTACAAGCTTGCGACCGACAAGAACGAGCTCGCAGCCAATGCGTCGGCCGAAGGCAATCTCCTCGGGCTCTTCCACACCGGCAATATGGACGTGACGCTCGACCGCGAGTTCCTGAAGAAGGGCACCGTCGACAAGTTCCCGAACCAGCCGGGTCTCGTCGCCATGACCAAGGTTGCGATCGACCGCCTCTCCAAGAATCCTGATGGTTTCTTCCTGATGGTCGAAGGTTCCTCGATCGACAAGATGTCGCATCCGCTCGATTGGGATCGCGCCGTCGTCGAAACCATCGAATTCGACCAGGCGATCGGCGTCGCCCGCGAATTCCAGAAGGCTCATCCCGATACGCTGATTGTCGTCACCGGTGACCATACGCATGGTGTCTCGATCATCGGCACCGTCGATGATGAGAAGCCCGGCACCGAAATGCGCGAAAAGGTCGGGACCTATGCTGAGGCTGGTTTCCCGAACTACAAGGACGAAAACGGCGACGGATACCCTGATAAGATCGACGTCAGCCGCCGCTTGTTTCTAAGTGCCAATAACGGCCCTGACCACTACGAAACCTTCCGTCCGAAGCTCGACGGTCCCTTCGTTCCGGCCGTCCAGAACGAAAAGAAGGAATATGTCGCCAACGAACAGTACAAGGATGTTCCCGGCGCGGTCTTCGTTCAGGGCAATCTTCCGAAGAGCAGCGAGAGCGGCGTCCATGCGGTCGACGACGTCGTCCTGCAGTCGGCCGGCCCGGGCTCGGAAGAGTTCCATGGCTACCTCGAACAGAGCGACGTCTATCGCGTGCTCGCCGACACCTTCGCTCTCGGCGCCAAGCAGACGAACTGATCGCAAGCCGATCCGGCAAGGCCGCTTGGCGGCCTTGCCTTTCTTGTCGATTATTATCCGGCCGGCTACAGCGCCGCGCGTCTTTTCAGATGCGCAAAGGACGCTGTAACACTTTGAATCTACGCATCGTGCTTTCTGAAAATCGATTCCGATTTTCAGGCCGATGCGCTAACGGCCGGGATTTGCTTCCTGGAGGTCGCTATGGATATATTCTCTTCGCTGCATCTCAGCCGCCGCCGGCTGATCGGCGCCGCCGTTGCGCTTCCTTTTACCGCTTCCGTCGTTCGCGCTGCCGATCCCTCGCTCTCCTTCGACGAGCTCTATGGCAAGTTCGGGGTACTCGGCCTTGAATTCTCCGACAAGGTGAAGCGCCTCGCCGGGCAGGAAATCAGCATGAAGGGCTTCATGGCGCCGCCGCTGAAGGCCGAGGCGCAGTTCTTCGTGTTGACCGAAGTGCCGATGTCGCTCTGCCCCTTCTGCTCCTCGGATGCGGACTGGCCGGATAATATCGTCGTCGTCTATCTCTTGGAGAAACAGACCTTCGTGCAGCCGCGCCAGACGATCGAGGTGCGCGGCACGCTGGAATACGGCTCCTGGACGGATCCGGACACCGGCTTCGTCAGCCTGTTGCGTATCCGCCAGGCCGAATATTTTTCTGTCTGATCCGATATGCTCGCTCTTGATATCGAAAACCTTGACGTCACCTTCTCGGGCCTGTCCTCGCCGGCGCTGGCAATCGGTCGTCTTTCGATCGACGCCGGCAGCAGGGTCGCCATCACAGGTGCGTCCGGCTCCGGCAAGAGCACCTTCGTCAATATCGTTGCCGGGCTGGAGCGAACACGCCGGGGCCGCATCCGCTGGAACGGCGAGGATATCGCCAGTTTTTCCGAGAGCCGGCGCGATCGGTTCCGCGCCGCCAATATCGGCCTGGTCATGCAGGAGTTCTATCTCTTCCCCGGCCTGTCGGCGGTGGAAAACGTGCTTTTGCCGGCGCGGCTTGCTTGGGCCGCCACCCCCGCCGTCATCGAGCGGGCGCATGCGCTTTTGAGTTCGGTCGATCTTTCCCGCCCAGGCCAGAAGATCGAAACCATGTCGCGCGGCGAGATGCAGCGCGTGGCGATCGCCCGGGCGCTGCTGCGCAAGCCCGGCGTCATCATCGCTGACGAGCCGACAGCGAGCCTTGATGCCGAAAGCGGCGAGACGGTCGGCGATCTCATCCTCGATCTTGCCGCGGCCGAAGGCAGCACGCTGATCATCGTTTCGCATGATCTGCGCCTGGCCAGCCGCCTCGACCGGCGCATCACCTTCGGCTCCGGCCGGATCAGCGACGATTCCGCTGCAGCGGCGGGAGAGGCTGTATGATCCGCTTCATCCTTGCCGATCTTCGCCGCCTCTGGGCGGGGTCGCTGGTGGTCGTGCTGCTGGTGGCGCTGGCGACGGCGCTCGGCGTTTGCGTCGTGCTGCAGGAGCGGGCGCTTCGTCTCGGCAGCGCGCGCGCCGCCGACAAGTTCGATCTCGTCATCGGCGCAGGCGGCAGCGAGACGCAGCTGGTGCTGTCCTCCGTCTTCCTGCAGCCCTCGCCTTTGCCGCTGATGCCGGGTGACGTGCTGGTCAGGCTCGCCGCCGATCCCCGTGTCGACTGGGCAGTCCCGATCGGCTTCGGTGATTCCTTCTCCGGCTATCCGATCGTCGGCACGACGGTGACGCTGGCGGACAAGCTGTCCGGCGGCTTTGCCGAGGGTACGGTTTTCGCGCGCGAGGGGGAGGCAGTGATCGGCTCCGCCGTCAAGCTTTCGCTCGGGGCTGAGATCAAGCCGATGCACGGTTCGGTGGAAGAGGGCGGCGAGACCCATACCGAACTCGTTTATCATATCGTCGGCCGCTTGCGGCCGACAGGCACCGCCTGGGACCGGGCCATTCTGGTTCCGATCCAGGCTGTCTGGCATATCCATGGTCTGGGGGCGAGCGAGCATGAAAGCGCCGGGGTGACCGGACACGATCATGAGCATGCCGGCGCCGATCCCCACCAGCATGAGCATCACGGCGAGATCGACCCGGATGCCGTACTTGACGAGAAATGGGCTGCAGATGCTCCGGGCCTTCCCGCCATTATGGTAAAACCGAAGACGATCGCCGATGCCTACAAGCTGCGGCAGGACTATCGCAGCGGCAATACCGTCGCCGTCTTCCCCGGCGAGGTGCTGACCAATCTCTACGCCACGCTCGGCGACGCCAAGCAGATCCTCGTCGCGGTCGCTGCCGGCGCCCAAGCTCTCGTCGCAGCCTCGCTGGTGCTGGTCACGGTCATCCATATCGGCCAGCGCCGCCGCCAGATCGGCGCGCTGAGGGCCTTCGGCGCTCCGCGCGGCGCGATTTTCGGCATCGTCTGGTTGGAGTTCTTCTTCGTGGTGGCAGTCGGCATCGGGCTCGGATTTGCACTTGGGTTTGCCGCGGCGCTGACCTTGTCCGCCATGGTCTCGCAGACGAGCGGGATGGCCATGCCGGTCGGCTTCGTCCGTGACGACGCCGGGCTTGCGGCGGTGCTGCTCGTCTTTGCCACAATTCTTGCCGCGCTGCCGGCAGTGCTCGCCTACCGGCAATCGCCGGCGCAAGCGCTGAGGGCGTAACCTGGGCCGGAGGATCGCGTCGCTGGCTGCCAAAGCTCGCCCCCGTTAGACTAAAGTCATAATCCCAAAGCCTCTCTCTTTTTGATCTGTCGTTTCTGGCACACTCTCGTCAGGCGTGTCGCGGCCAGGGGTCTGCTTTGAGGAGAGTAGGTCGCGCGCGTTTTCATCACTCTGTGGAGGACAGACAATGGCAAATGTCGCAAGCATCGACGGCGCGAAGGCCGGTCCGATGACGAGGGAGGAGAAGAAGGTCATCTTCGCTTCTTCGCTCGGCACCGTTTTCGAATGGTATGATTTCTATCTCTATGGTTCCCTCGCCACCTATATCGGCGCGACCTATTTCACCCAATATCCCGAGGCGACGCGCAACATCTTCACGCTGCTCGCCTTTGCCGCCGGCTTCCTGGTGCGTCCCTTCGGCGCGCTGGTGTTCGGCCGTCTCGGCGATCTGGTCGGCCGCAAATATACCTTCCTGGTGACGATCCTGATCATGGGTCTGTCGACCTTTCTCGTCGGTATCCTGCCGGGTGCCGCCACCATCGGCATCGCGGCGCCGATCATCCTGATCGGGCTGCGCCTGCTCCAGGGTCTGGCGCTTGGCGGTGAATATGGCGGTGCTGCCACCTATGTCGCCGAACATGCGCCGAACGGGCGCCGCGGTTATTTCACGTCATGGATCCAGACGACGGCGACGCTCGGCCTGTTCCTGTCGCTGATCATCATCGTCCTGGTGCAATATCTGATGGGCGCGGTTCAATTCGCTGCCTGGGGCTGGCGCATTCCGTTCCTGGTATCGGTCGTTCTGCTCGGCGTTTCGGTCTGGATCCGCTTGAAGATGAACGAATCGCCGGCGTTTCAGAAGATGAAGGCGGAAGGCAAGGGCTCCAAGGCGCCGCTAACCGAAGCCTTCGGGACATGGAAAAATGCCAAGATCGCGATCATCGCGCTTCTCGGCGCCACCATGGGCCAGGCGGTCGTCTGGTACGGCGGCCAGTTCTATGCACTGTTCTTCCTGCAGAACGTCCTGAAGGTAGACCTGCAGTCGGCCAATATCATGGTCGCCATCGCGCTCTTCCTCGCGACGCCATTCTTCGTCATCTTCGGTGGCCTCTCCGACAAGATCGGCCGCAAGCCGATCATAATGGCGGGCCTTCTCATCGCGGCGGTGACCTATAATCCGCTGTTCAAGGCGATGACCTGGACGGCGAACCCGGCGCTTGCCGAAGCACAGGCCTCGATCCGGGCAACGGTTACGGCCGATCCGACGGATTGTAAATTCCAGTTCAATCCGACCGGCACGTCGAAGTTCACCAATTCCTGCGACGTGGCGACGGCATTCCTGACGAAAAACTCGGTGCCTTATGATGTCGTTCCCGGCCCCGCCGGTCAGCCGGCAACGGTGAAGGTCGGCAACGGGACGATTACGAGCTTCGACGTCGTCGCCGCCGGCGACAAGGCCAAGGGCATGACCGCCGCCTTCGAGAAGGGCGTCAACATCGCGCTCCACGATGCCGGCTATCCGCTGAAGCGCGGCGCCGTCAAGGTGCCGGATGCCAAGCTCGATGCCTTCATCGCGGCCAATCCGGAACTGTCGCTCAACGCCGATACCGTGCGCGCCGGCGAGAAGGAAACTGTACCGGCGGCGAAGCTGGTCGAGACCAAGCTGCTGACGGCGGATGAGGCCAATGGCGTCACCGACATGGCGGTCTACAACGTCGCCAATGGCGGCAGCTTCGCCATGACCGCCGACCCTGCCCGGGTCAATTGGACCGGTACGATCGCCATATTGTTCGTGCTCGTCCTCTATGTGACGATGGTCTACGGACCGATCGCCGCTCTGTTGGTCGAGCTCTTCCCGACCCGCATCCGTTATACCGGCATGTCGCTGCCCTATCACATCGGCAACGGCTGGTTCGGCGGCTTGCTGCCGGCGACGGCCTTCGCGATGAGCGCAGCTGCGGGCGATATCTATTACGGTCTCTGGTACCCGATCGTCTTTGCGTCGATCACGCTGGTGATCGGCCTACTCTTCCTGCCGGAAACGAAGAACAGAGATATCCACGCAATGGATTGATCTGCGTTCAAACTTGACGAAAAAGGCCCGGCCCTCACAAGGCGCCGGGCTTTCCTATGTCAGGGAACAGTTGCTTCGACAGCGGCCATCCATCCGGCGCCAGTTTGAAGAGCAGGCCGCAGCGAGCAAAGACGATCGCCGTCAGCAGCGAGAACCAGGCGCCGAAGGCAAGGCCGGCGATGACGTCGCTCGGATAATGGGCGCCGACCATGACACGCGTCATGCCAAGCCAGATGGCGCCGGCGATGAAGACAATGCGGTAGCGCGGAAACAGCAGGGCAAATGCGGCGAAGAAGGCACCGACCGTGGTGGAATGGCCGGACGGGAAACTTTCGAAAGCGGCGTGGCCTGAAAAAGGCGTGAAGGAAAACATGCCGTAGTCGTGAAAATGATCGGGACGCGCCCTGCCGATTGCCCGCTTCAGCAGATTGGCGAGAAGCCCGGAGAAGACGACTGTGGCAAAGAGGTAGGCGCCGATCCAGCTGACATATAGCGCCTGTGCCTTGGAGCGCGCCGTCTTCACAAGCTTGTAGCCCGCCCGGCCCTGAAAGAACAGCAGGATGCTGGTGTAGATCAGCCAGGCGGAATCGCCGAAACCGGTCATCAACTCGCCGAGATGCTTCACTGGCGCGGGCACTTCGCTGGCGCCGATCGGCGCATCGAAGAGCAGCATGGAGAGGATCACGGCATTGAGCGTGATAAAGAGGCAGGCCTGCCAACGCAGAGGCGGCATGCCGACGCCGCTCCGGCGCCAGCGCCTGTCCAGGGAAGCCCAAAATGCCCGCATTGCCGTCGTCCGTTCGAATTTTGCCCTACAGCGCCGCCCGTCTCTTCAGACATGCAAAGGACCCTGTCGAACTTTGAATTGGCGCATAATCCATTGCGAAAATCGCTTCCGATTTGGGGTTAGCGCTCGCTGAAATCCGGCGCAAAAATACACGAGATTGTGGCCGAGAATAGTCCGTTTCGGAGAATTCGACCGAGCGGCTTGCGACTCCTCGGCCGTGGATTAAAAAGCCCTTCGCATCCGGGATGCGAAGGGCTGGAACTGTTTCACGTGAAATATCAGGCGGAAAGCGTCTTGAACTCGCCGAGAATCGCATCGCCCATCTCGACGGTGCCGACCTGCCTTGCGCCATCGGCCATGATGTCGCCGGTGCGGATGCCCTTGTCGAGCACGTTGGCGATCGCCTTTTCCAGGTCGTCGGCTTCCTTCACCAGGTTGAAAGAGTAACGCAGGCACATGGCGAAGGAGGCGATCATCGCGATCGGATTGGCGATGCCCTTGCCGGCAATGTCGGGGGCCGAGCCGTGCACCGGCTCGTAGAGCGCCTTGCGCTTGCCGGTCTTGCCATCAGGCGCACCGAGCGAGGCCGACGGCAGCATCCCGAGCGAGCCGGTCAGCATGGCGGCGACGTCGGAGAGCATGTCGCCGAAGAGATTGTCGGTGACGATGACGTCGAACTGCTTGGGCTGGCGTACCAGCTGCATGCCGCCGGCATCGGCCAGCATGTGTTCGAGCTGGACGTCGGAATATTTCGCCTTGTGCGTCTCGGTCACCACCTGGTTCCAGAGCACGCCAGACTTCATGACGTTGCGCTTTTCCATCGAGCAGACGCGGTTCTGCCGCGTGCGTGCCATTTCGAAGGCGACGCCGGAGATGCGCTCGATCTCGTAAGTGTCGTAGACCTGCGTGTCGATGCCGCGCTTCTGGCCGTTGCCGAGATCGATGATCTCTTTCGGCTCGCCGAAATAGACGCCGCCCGTCAGCTCGCGGATGATCAGAATATCGAGGCCTTCGACCAGTTCCGGCTTCAGCGACGAGGCCGAGGCAAGAGCCGGATAGCAGATGGCGGGGCGCAGGTTCGCAAACAGCTGCAGATCCTTGCGCAGCCGCAACAGGCCGGCTTCCGGGCGCACTTCGTAAGGCACGCTATCCCATTTCGGGCCGCCGACGGCACCGAAGAGAACGGCATCGGCGGCAAGCGCTTTCTGCATGTCGGCTTCCGAGATCGCCGCGCCGTGGGCATCATAGGCAGAGCCGCCGACAAGGCCTTCGTCGGTGACGAAACCGCCATCCATCGCCTCGTTCATATAGGCGATGATCTTGCGGACCTCGCCCATGGCCTCGGGACCGATGCCGTCACCCGGCAGCAGGAAAAGATTGCGCACAGTCATGAAACCCTCCTGGGAAAAACAAGTTGCGGTTTCTTAGACCCCGGAAATGGGCATTTCAAGCGAGAGAAGGGATGAATCGGTACGCTTCGCTTTGAGCTGCGACGGTTGCTCCTGTGCCCGCAAAAGGATTAGAACCGGTCAGCCACCTTTATGTCCCCGGATGTTCCCATGCCTTCAGCACCCCTCCATCTCGATACGCCCTTGGTTCAGACAGCACCAGGCTACAGCGCCAGCGGCAAACCGCTCTGGCTGAAGCTCGATGCGCTGCAGCCTTCCGGCAGCTTCAAGCTGCGCGGCGTCGGCCGGCTTTGCCAGTACGAGGTGGAAAATGGTGCGCGCGAGATCTTCTGTGCGTCCGGCGGTAATGCCGGCATTGCCGCCGCCTATGCCGGCCGGGCGCTCGGTGTGCCGGTCACCATCGTCGTGCCGGAGACGACGGCCGCCGATGTGCAACAGACGATTGCCGCAACGGGCGCGAAAGTGCTCGTTCATGGTTCGGTTTTCGACGAGGCCAATGCCCATGCGGTCGAACTCGCCCGCAGCCGCAAGGCGACCTATGTTCACCCCTTCGACCATCCGCTTCTGTGGGATGGCCATGCGACGCTGATCGACGAGGTGGTGGCGAAGGGTGCGAAATTCGATTGCGTCGTCACCAGCGTCGGCGGTGGTGGGCTGCTTGCCGGCATTGTCGAGGGGTTGAAGCGCAACGGGCTTTCCGATGTGCCGGTGATCGCCGTCGAAACCGAAGGGGCGGCCTCGCTGAATGCCAGCCTCGAAGCGAATGAGCGTATCACTCTTGCCGCCATAACCTCGATTGCCACTTCGCTCGGCGCGCGGCAGGTGGCGCAGCATGTCTTTGACCTGCCGAAGCAGCATCCGATCGAAAGCATTGTCGTCAGCGACGCCGATGCCGTTGCCGCCTGCCTGAAATTTGCCGATGCGCAGCGCATTCTGGTCGAGCCGGCCTGCGGTGCGGCACTGGCCGTTGCCGATGTGCATGCCGGGCTGCTCGCGCGCTTTAACAATCCGCTCATCGAAGTCTGCGGCGGCATCGGCGTGTCGCTCGAAAAGCTTAAGGGCTGGAAAGAGAAGTTTCTCTGATCTGAGATCAAAGAAAAAGCCGGGCGAAGCCCGGCTTGATCGATAATTTATTGGAGAGCACTTAGGCCGCCCAAGGGTGCGAAGCGGCGTTCTTCTTTTCGAAGCTGTCGATCGCCCTGCCCTTTTCCAGGGTCAGGCCGATATCGTCGAGGCCGTTCAGCAGGCAGTGGCGCTTGAATTCGTCGAGATCGAACTTGATCAAGCCACCATCGGGGCCGGTGATCTCCAGGTTCTCAAGGTCGATGGACAGGATGGCATTGGAGCCGCGCGAGGCGTCGTCCATCAGCTTGTCGAGATTTTCCTGGCTGACCATGATCGGCAGGATGCCGTTCTTGAAGCAATTGTTGTAGAAAATGTCGGCGAAGCTGGTCGAGATGACGCAGCGGATGCCGAAATCGAGGAGCGCCCAGGGCGCGTGCTCGCGCGAGGAGCCGCAGCCGAAATTGTCGCCGGCAACCAGGATCTTGGCATCACGGTAGGCCGGCTTGTTCAGCACGAAATCGGGGTTTTCGGAGCCGTCCTCGTTGTAGCGGGCTTCGGCGAAAAGGCCGGTGCCGAGGCCGGTGCGCTTGATCGTCTTCAGATAATCCTTCGGAATGATCATGTCGGTGTCGACGTTGACGACCGGCAGGGGCGCTGCAACGCCCGTGAGCTTCACGAATTTATCCATGACCCATGCTCCATTTCAGCAAATCTACTTCCTGATTTTGCATCTAGTCCAGTTTTCCGCCGAAATGAAGGAGAATCTTTCTAAAGCGTGTCACGATCTTTCAGATGGCTTGTCACGCTTTAGGTCTTTGCTTCCCGCATGTCGTCATCGCAAAAACCGCTGCACACTTTTGCGCGACATGCTTTAGATGGCGGCCACGCGACGTTTCGCGCGGCCTGCCCTCTGCGTACGTGCCGTTACTTGGTCGGTGCGTTCAGGCCCCAGAGGACGCCGAACGGGTCGCGAAGCTGGCCGTAGCGGTCGCCCCAGAACATCAGTTCGACCGGCATGACGACCTCGGCACCGGCGGCGACAGCGCGCTCCCACCAGAAATCGATATCGTCGATAACCAGCTGGATGGCGAAGCCTTCATGGCCTTTGAAGGGATGGCCGTATTCGGGATAGGCATCCGACAGCATGAGGGAACTGCCGTTGATGTAGAGATGCACATGCATCGTCCGGCCGCTCTCGTCGACCGGCACGATATAGGCTTCTTCGGCGCCGAAGGCTTTTTTGTAGAATTCCGCGGCTTTGACCGCGCCACCGACCGTCAGATAGGGAAGTAGGCCATTCTTGACCGGCGGCATCTTGACCGGATTGTTTTCCGTCGTCGCATCCATGCTCGTCCTCCATTCGTTGTGAAGCGCCGGCAGAATGCCCGGCTGCTTCAAAGACGTATGATGGAAGCATGATGCGACAATGTCGGTCGGCTTTTTTAGCGAGAGCTGCTCAGAGATCGATAATCGTGCCGCGGCCGTCGTTCCAGATGCGCATCTCCGGCTTACCGTTGTTTGCCTTGGCGCGGACTGGAGCGGGCTTCATCTTCATCGAAAGCGCGCGTCCGACCATGAGCACGGTCAGGATGCCGCCGACGGCAAGCGTCACCGAGAAGGTGAAAAGCAGCATGGCCACGAAAACGGTGGCGCCGGCAAGCATGAAGAAGATGGAGCGAATGTTCTGCATGGGTTTGAGACCTTTCTTCGGAAAGGAATGTGGTCCTTCTTTTTCCTCTCTGCAAGGCAAGCATGGCTTTTTGTTGTTCTGCGCGTCGTTCCGGGGCGGGCTGCTTGCTTCGGCCTTCAAAGCTTGGCACTAATTCAGCCATGAGCCGAAACCCAGCGACCCGCTCCGTCCGCCTGCGCCGTTCGGTGCTGAGTGTGCCCGCCATCAATCTGCGTGCCCTCGAAAAGACCCATGCGGTCGATTGCGATGCGGTGATCTTCGATCTCGAAGATTCCGTGGCGCCGGAAAAGAAGGGGCAAGCGCGGGAAAACCTGAGGCGCTTCTTTTCGGATCGGCCGCTCGAAAACAAGGAGCGGATTATCCGCATCAACAGCCTGTCATCGGATTTCGGGCCGGCGGACATGGAGCTGGTGACGGCGCTTGGTCCCGATGCTGTGCTGCTGCCGAAGGTCGACGAGCCGCAGGATATCACTGATATCAGCGACTTTCTCTTCGAAGCGGATGCAGCGGAAGATCTGCGCATCTGGGCGATGATCGAGACGCCGCGCGGCATCCTGAATGCAGCGGCAATCGCGGAAGCGGGACGCACGACGGGCTCGCGGCTCGATTGCCTCGTCGTCGGGCTCAACGACCTGCGCAAGGAAACGGGCGTGCTGGCCCAGCCGGGGCGGACCTATCTCGTGCCATGGCTGATGCAGGTCGTCCTGGCGGTCAGCGCTTACGGGCTCGATGCAATCGACAGCGTCTTCAACGATTTCAGGGACGAACAGGGTTTCGATGCCGAATGCCTGCAGGGCCGGGCCATGGGTTTTGCCGGCAAGATGCTGATCCACCCCACCCAGATCGAGCCTGCCAACCGCCATTTCGGCCCGGATCCGGCGGCCATTGCGGAAGCAGAGGCGATCATATCAGCCTTTGCCGACCCCGCTTCCGATGGTTTGAACGTCATCAATTCAGGTGGGCGGATGATCGAGCGGCTGCATCTTGTCCAAGCCGAAGCTCTGGTTCATAAAGCTCGCCTGATTTCTGCAAGAAAGCCCGCCTGATGAAACTCTACCGCTTCCTGACCGGTCCCGACGATGCTTCCTTCTGCCACAAGGTCACCGCCGCCCTCAACAAGGGCTGGTCACTGGAGGGCTCGCCGACATATGCCTTCAATGCCGCGACCGGCGCGATGCAGTGCGGCCAGGCCGTCGTCAAGACTGTCGAAGGCAAGGATTACCATCCCGAGGTGAAGCTCTCCGAGCAATAGCTCGTTCTGCCGGACACCCGGCTTCAGCGATCGGCGGCTTCCTCGGCGCTTTCCTCGATCCGCTCCATATCATCGTCGCTCAGCCCGAAATGGTGGCCGATTTCGTGGATCAGGACGTGGGTGATGATGTCGCCGAGCGTCTCGTCATTCTCAGCCCAGTAATCGAGAATAGGCCGCCGATAGAGGCGGATGCGGTTGGGCATCTCGCCGGTTTCCACTGTGAAACGTTCGGAAATGCCCCTGCCCTCGAAAAGACCAAGCAGATCGAAAGGGGTTTCCAGCGCCATGTCCTCGAACACGTCGTCATCGGGGAAATCTTCGATCTCGATCGTCAGGTTGGTGGTCAGCTGGCGGAATTCTTCCGGCAGATGGCTGTAGGCCTCCATGGCCAGCGACTCGAAGGCGCTTATCGTCGGCGCATGGCGGTCCCGCCAATCATCGCTCTGGTCTATGCGGGCCATGAATAATCCTTCCTTTGCGGGCCATATAGAACCTTTATCGCCGATTTTCGAGTGCGGAATCAAAGGCAGGAATAAATTCATATAAAATGGCCGTTGACTCTTCATTAGCTCTCTGGAATCTATAAGAACATAACAGGAACAAGACGGATTGGAGAAACGCCATGGCGCAGCACGCCCTGGCGCGCGAGCGGCTTTTTGCGCTCCGCGAAACCATCGCCAGACTAGAGGGGAAGCCGGCGCCGGCGCTTGCGGCGGCCGAGCGGGAAACCCTGGCGGAAGGCGGCAAGGCGCCCCGGAGATGCATTCTGCCGCCGCTGGCGTTTGGGGTGGAATGTCTTGATGAGGCGCTGGAAGGCGGTCTGCCGCTCGATGCAATCACCGAATTCCGCTCGATTTTGTCTCGCGATGCAGGTGCTGCCAGCGGGCTGGCAATGGCTGTCGCAGCGCGGCTGCAGAAGCAGGAAGCGGATGCCGGCAGGCTTTCGCCGTTCCTCTGGATCGGCGATGCTGTCGGCACGCTGGAGGCCGGCCGTCCCTATGCCCCCGGGCTTCTGGATTTCGGGCTGAGCCCGGAGCGGTTTCTCCATGCGGCGCCGCGCAAGCTGGACGAGGCGCTCTGGCTGGTGGAGACGGCGGTGGAAAGCGCTGCTTTTTCGGCCGTCATCTTCGAAGTGCGCGGCAATCCCGCCCATTTCGGTCTGACCGAAAGCCGCAGGCTCAGCCTTCGGGCGCGTGCTGCCCGCCGTCCGCTCTTTATTGTCCGTCAAGCCGGGGCGGAGGAGGCGAGCAGCGCGGCCTTCCGTCTGCATGTCGAGCCGGCCCCGTCCGGTCTGCGGCCATTGCCGGATGGATCGAAGCTTTCCGGCAGCATCGGCAATCCGATTTTCCGTCTGACGCTGGAGAAGAGCCGTAACCCGGCCCCGCTCTCCTTTTTTCTGGAGTGGAACCCCCATGAACGCGAATTTCTCCCTGTCGCCGAACCAAACCTCGTTCGTCCTCCAAGCGAACAGTCAACGGATTCTAGCGCTCAGCTTCCCGCATCTGCCAACGGACCGAATCGCCCGCAGGCGGTGGGGGCTCTCCTGGCGTTCGAAAGGGCGTCCTGAGACGCCGCCTATCGTCTGTTCCGGCAAGCTCAACAATGCGATGCGGCTGACGGCTCTGGACGAGTTGGCCGAGAGGCTGGGCCTGAAGAAGGAGCAGGGCGTTGCCGAAGCGCGCGCCATGTACCCATTGCTCGAGGTCGCGGAAGAGGATCCGGAGGCCGACCGCCGGTTGCTGGAGGCCATTGCCGACTGGTGCGACCGCTATACGCCGCTGGTGGCGTTCGACGGCAAGGACGGCCTGTTTCTGGATATTAGCGGCTGCGCCCATCTCTTCGGCGGGGAAAAGACGCTTCTCAAAGATGTGCTGTCGCGGCTTTTTCATATGGGGTTCGATGCGCGCGGGGCGATCTCGTCGTCGCCAGGCCTTTCCTGGGCCGCGTCGCGCTTCGGGCAAGGCGGCGTGATCGAGGACGAGGAAACGGAGCATGTGCTGCTGCCCTTGCCGGTCGCGGCCTTGCGGCTGGAAGGACGAACCGTCGATGCCCTGAAGAAGCTCGGTCTGAAATATGTCGGCGACGTCATCGATGCACCGCGGGCGCCGCTGACCCGCCGGTTCGGCCCGGGGCTGCTTCTGCGTCTCGATCAGGCGCTCGGACGTGAAGAGGAGCCGGTCTCGCCCCGGCGTCCGGTTGCCAGTCTCTCGGCCGAAAGCCGCCTGATCGAGCCGATCGGGACGGAAGAACAGATCCTTGCCGTCACCAGGCAGGTCGCCATGTCGCTGCAGCCGTCGCTGGAGGCGCGAGGCGCCGGCGGGCGGGTGTTCGAACTGGTGCTGTTCCGGGTCGACGGCAGGGTCTTTCGTATCTCCGTCGGCGCTTCGCAGCCGCTTCGCGAACCAAAGTTCATTGCCGGGCTTTTTTCCGAGCGATTGCAGGCGGTCTATGACGATCTCGATGCCGGCTATGGTTTCGAAATCCTGCGGTTGAATGTGTTGCGGCATGATCCCTTCAACGAGGCACAGGCTGATTTCGAGGGCGACCGCCAGGGAGAAATCTCGCTTTCGGCCTTCGTCGATCGGGTCTCGGCCCGGCTTGGCGCGGATTGCCTGCAAAGCTTCCAGCTCCGCGAGAGCCATGTGCCGGAACGCGCCGTCATCACGGTTCCTGTGATGGATAGTCTTCCCAGGCGGAAAGCGGCGCAGGACATCCAACTTCCTTTCCGCCAAGAGCGTCCGCTACGGCTCTTTGCCACGCCGGAGCCGGTCGAAATCATGCTTGCCGAAGTGCCCGATGGCCCGCCGCAGGTTTTCCGCTGGCGGCGCATGCAGCATCAGGTGGCAAGAAGCGAAGGGCCGGAACGGATCGCCATGGAGTGGTGGATCGACGGGGATGACGCCGAGGCGCGTGACTATTTCCGTATCGAGGACGAGACCGGACATCGCTTCTGGATCTATCGTCGCGGTTTCTACGGCCGGGAACTTGATCCCCGCTGGTTCATGCACGGTGTGTTTGCATGAAGAGCGGGTTCGCATTTTTCGAGATCGGCGTGAGAACGAATTTTTCGTTTCTCGAAGGCGCCGCCAGTCCGGAAGAGATGGTCGTGCAGGCCGCTCATCTCCGGCTCGGCGGTCTCGGGATTGCGGACCGGAATTCGGTTGCCGGCGTAGTCAGGGCGCATGCGCAGGCGGAGCAGCTCGAGGAGAGATACAAGAACCGCGATGCGATTATGGCCCAGGCGGAGAAGCAAGGGAAAAAAGAAACGATTCTCCATCCGATCCGGGTTCAGCCGGGCGCCCGCCTCGTCTTTTCCGATGACACGCCTGATATCCTCGCCTACCCACGCAATCGGCGGGGCTGGGCAAATCTCTGCCGTCTTCTCAGCGCCGGCAATCTGAAGGAAGAAGCGGTCAAGGGAAGCTGCATTCTCACGGAAGCGGAGCTGATGGAATGGGGGGACGAGATGATGCTTGCGCTCGTTCCCGATCGCACCCTTATCGATCATCAGGCGGGTCAGTCGACGCTGGAAGATTATCTGGAACGATTTCGCAGACGGTTCCGCAAGGCTTTTTTTATGGCGCTGGCGCCAGCCTATGACGGCCGCGACAGGCAGGTCTTTGCGGTGCTTGCCATGCTTGCGGCACAAAATCGCGTGCCGCTGATTGCGACCAACCAGCCGCTTTATCATCATCCTGAACGCCGGCCGCTTTCGGATGTGGTGATCGCGATCCGGGAGCATATACAGATAGCGCAAGCCGGATTCCTGCTGGCGCCGAATGCCGAGCGCTACCTCAAGGATTCACGTGAAATGGTCCGGATCTTCCGGGACTATCCTGGTGCGATCGAAAATAGCCAGGCCTTCTTCGGCAAGCTGAGCTTTTCGCTGAAGGAATTGGAGCATAATTATCCACCTGAAAACGATCCCGGCGAAACACCGCAGCAGACGCTCGAGAGGCTGACGAGGGCAGGAGCCGCAAGGCGCTATCCCGAGGGTGTTCCGCTCAAGGTGGCGACGCAGATCGATTACGAGTTAAAACTCATCGGCGACAAGAACTACGCTTCCTACTTCCTGACGGTTCACAGGATCATCCAGCACGCCCGTTATGACCTCAAGGTCTTGTGCCAAGGACGCGGATCGGCGGCAAATTCGGTCATCTGCTATTGTCTCGAAATTACGGAAGTCGATCCTCAAAAGAGCACGCTGCTGTTCGACCGTTTCATTTCGATGGATCGCGACGAACCGCCGGATATCGATGTCGATTTCGAGCATGATCGGCGCGAAGAGGTCATCCAGTTCATCTACAGAACCTACAAAAGAGAACATGCCGGGCTGACGGCGGGGGTGACCACCTACCGTACCCGTTCGGCCGGCCGCGAGGTCGCCAAGGCCTTCGGGCTGTCGGAGGATGTCCAGTCGGCGATCAGCAGCCTCATCTGGGGCTGGTCGGAGGATAATCTTTCCGAGAGGGATGCAAAGGCGGCTGGTCTCGATATCAAGGATCCGGTCACCAGGAACGTGCTGAAATATGCCTCCGAGCTTCTCGGCTTTCCGCGCCACCTCACCCAGCATGTCGGCGGCTTCGTCATCACGCGGGACCGGCTCGATGAAGTGGTGCCGATCATGAAGACGGCAATGCCGGATCGCTACATGATCGAATGGGACAAGGACGATCTCGACAATGTCAAGATCCTCAAGGTGGATGTGCTGGCGCTCGGCATGCTGACCTGCTTGCGGAAGGGTTTTTCGCTGCTTGAACTGCATTACGACGTGAAGAAGACGCTCGCAGATCTCGGCAACAGGGAGCATGGAGACGAAGGCAGGCCGGTTTACGAGATGATGGGCCGGGCCGATACGCTTGGCGTCTTCCAGATCGAGAGCCGGGCGCAGATGAGCATGCTGCCGCGTCTTAAGCCGAAGGTATTCTACGACCTCGTCATCGAGGTGGCGATCGTCCGGCCAGGACCGATCCAGGGCGATATGGTACATCCCTATCTGAAGCGCCGGGAGCAGCGGGCCAAGAATATCCCGATCGAATATCCGAGTAAGGAGCTGGAAGCGGTTCTGGAAAGAACCCTCGGCGTGCCGTTGTTCCAGGAACAGGCGATGCAGATCGCCATCACAGCTGCAGGCTTTGCGCCTGGAGAAGCCGACAAGCTTCGCAGAGCGATGGCGACATTCAAGCGAACCGGCACGATCGGCAATTTCGAGAAGCGGTTCCTCGAGGGAATGGTCTCAAAGGATTATGCCCCGGAATTTGCACAGCAGTGTTTCAACCAGATCAAAGGCTTCGGTGAATATGGTTTCCCTGAAAGCCATGCCGCCTCCTTTGCACTGCTGGTCTATGCCTCCTCATGGCTCAAGGCCTATTATCCCGACGTCTTCTGCGCGGCGATGCTGAATTCCCAGCCCATGGGGTTTTATGCGCCGGCGCAGCTGGTGCGGGATGCACGCGAGCACGGGGTAAAAATCCTGCCGGTCGACATCAACGAATCCGACTGGGACTGCGGTCTGGAAGCGGCCGCTTTCGATCCGAATGCCATCGATTTTCGCCACCATGAGATGCGCGGGGTCATCAAGGCACGGCACGCGGTGCGGCTCGGCTTTCGGCAGATCAAGGGCGTTTCGGATAAAGAGATGGAGCTGCTCATCAGAAATCGAGGCAAAGGCTACAGCTCCGTTCGGGATCTCTGGCTGCGGTCTGGCCTGCAGAAATCCGTCATCGAGCGACTGGCGGATGCGGATGCGTTCCAATCCCTCAAACTATCACGACGCGACGCGCTCTGGGCTGTGCGGGCGCTGGATGTGAAGAGCGCCGCCGAGGAGCTGCCGCTTTTCGAGCAGGCCCGTCATCTCGACCTCCAGATCGAGCCTGCAACGAAGCTGCCTGAAATGCTGCCGGGAGAGCAGGTCATCGAGGATTATCGTTATCTCTCGCTGTCGCTGAAGGCGCATCCGGTCTCCTTCCTGCGCGAGGAATTGCGCAAGGTGGGCGTGACGCGCAATGTCGATCTTTTAAAGGTCGCAAACGGGCATCGGGTGACGATCGCAGGCCTCGTGCTGGTGCGCCAGCGGCCGGGTTCGGCCAAGGGCGTGATCTTCATGACGCTTGAGGACGAGACCGGGGTGGCCAATGCAATCGTCTGGAACAAGATATTCGACACATACCGTTCGGTTGTGATGGGCGCCCGGCTGGTGAAAATCCGCGGCAGGCTGCAAAGCCAGAGCGGTGTGATCCATACCGTCGTCGAGCATATCGAAGACATGACGCCGACGCTCGGTATCCTGCAACGCGAGGCCCGGCGTTTCGGGGTCTGCGAGCGAGCAGACGAAGTGCTGAGACCGGGAGTCGATCAGCGGCAGAAAAAGCTTGCACAAGAGAGGGCGGAGCTGGAAAAACGGATGGCTGCCACAGACAGCAATTCCGGCGCAGCGGAAACCGCTGTGGTGATGCCGCGCGGCCGCAACTTCCATTAATAAATATCGCACCGATCAGGGCCATGCGGTGCGCCTTCATCTGCTTTCTGGCTGCATCCCCCTGGAACCGCTACATAATCACCAGCGATATGCCTGTGGCCCGATTCGGACGCCGCTGTTCTCTGATGCGGGGCTCGAATTTTTTCTTGACAGCCACCATCTTCTTTAGCAGAAAACACGATAGTCAGTGTCATGTTTGGAATGAAGACGTGCTTGTCTGCAGCTGCAATTATATAACCGACAAGGAAATCCGGGAGGTTATCACCAACCTTCTCGACGAAGACTGTTGGCAGCTTATCGTGCCGGCGAAGGTCTATCACGCCATGGAAAAACGCGGTCGTTGCTGTGGCTGCTTTCCAAACGTCGTCGACATCATTGTGCAGACAACCGAGGAGTATCATGCCCGTCGCCACTCGACGGAGGCCGAGATATTTGATTTCATGTCCCGCTTGAAGCAATTCCATGAGGAAAACAGGAGAGCGGACATTGAAAGGCGACAAAAAGGTCATCGAGCGGCTTAACGAGGCGTTGTTCCTCGAGCTCGGGGCGGTCAATCAATATTGGGTTCACTATCGTCTGCTTGAGGACTGGGGCTACACCAAGCTCGCCAAAAAGGAGCGCGCCGAATCCATCGAAGAGATGCATCATGCCGACCGGCTTGTTGCCCGCATCATTTTCCTCGAAGGCCATCCCAATCTGCAGACCCTTGCGCCTCTGCGCATCGGCCAGAACGTCAAGGAAGTGCTGGAAGCCGATCTCGCCGGCGAATACGACGCCCGCGCGGCCTACAAGAAATCGCGCGATATCTGTCACGAGGCCGGTGATTACGTTTCGATGAAGCTCTTCGAAGAGCTGCTGATGGATGAGGAAGGCCATATCGACTTCCTCGAAACGCAGCTCGATCTGCTCGGGAAAATCGGCGAGAGCAAATACGGCCAGCTCAACGCCGATTCCGCCAACGAAGCCGAATAGTATTCGATGACAAGCCGGCCGCCTGGGCGGCCGGTTCCGCATCTGACGGTATCAGCTGCCGACCCGTCCGATCATCCGGTATCGATCAGTCTTCCGACTGCAATGCTGCCAGATGCTGGAATTCGGCCACCACCTGGTCGTAGACGCTGCGCTTGAAGGAAACGATCAGCCCCGGCAATTCCTGCATCGGCTTCCATTCCCAGGAATCGAATTCCGGCTCGTGGCCGCCTGGCGGCGGGTTGATGGCGATCTCGCTGTCGTCGCCGTCGAAGCGGAAGGCGAACCAGCGCTGCGTCTGGCCGCGGAACTTTCCCCTTAGCCCGATACCGATCAGTGCCGGCGGCAGATCATAGTTGATCCAGTCTCTCGCTTCGGCAAGCAAGGTCACCGTCTTGATGCCGGTCTCCTCGTAGAGTTCGCGGTAGGCGGCGTCCAATGGATCCTCGCCCTCGTCGATGCCCCCTTGAGGCATCTGCCAGAGCTGCGGCGAGCCGTCATACTCCGAATTGCCGTCGGGAATGCGTCGTCCAGCCCAGACAAGGCCAGCGCGGTTCAGGATCATTACGCCGACGCAAGGGCGGTAGGGCAGATCCTCGGCTTTCACGGTCGCCTGGCTCATCTTCTTCTCCGTTCAAGGATTTTCTCGGGGATTTCAGGGGTTACGAGGATCGGTGGAAAGGGCGGCGACGCCGACGATCTCGATGCCGCGCATCGCAGCCTCCTCGCTCCATTTGGCGATGGCGTCAACACTCTCATCGAAAGCCGAAGCGACGCCGATTGCCTGGCCGTTCTTGCGGGCAATGCGCTCGAGCTCGTCGAGCTTCTTCAGGACGGCGTTTATATCGAGCTGGCCATCGAGCTGCAGATCGGCGAAGGCATAGGGCAGTTCGGTTCCCTTGGCGACCGCCGCCGTCTTCGACTGCGCCGACGTGCCGTCGTCGAGGAACAGCAGGCCGCGCTTGCCGATATCGCGCATGACAGGTTCCATGGCGGTGGAATCGGACAGGAAACGTCCGCCGAGATAATTCATGACGCCGGTATAATTGGTGATCTCGCCCATCGCCTTGTGCAGGTTCTCGATATTGCGGGCGGGCGGTTTCGTGGTCAGCAGCGTTTCCGGACCGGGATCATTCGTCGGGTAATCAAACGGCTCGAGCGGCACTTGCAGAAGAATTTCGTGGCCGCCGCGGCGGGCTTCCTGCATCCAGCGCTGCAGGCTGTTGCCGCTTGCGGCAAAGGCAAAGGTGATTTCCTCCGGCAATTCAGCGATGGCGCGCTGCGTTCCGGTCTGGCTGAGCCCGAGGCCGCTGACGACGATGGCGATGCGGACACCGCGCGCGCCGGACGCGGGACGGGCATATTGATCCATCGGCCGCCGGCCATCGGGACCGACGATCGGAAGCCTGCCAAACGGGGTTTGTTCGAGCAGTGCTTCATTCGGCTGGGCCGCCATGCGCGGATCCTGGCCGATCTGCATGGCATCCACCAGCACCGGCCCGCTGCCATCGCGCGGGCGGGGGCTGTATTTGGTGACGACGGAGCCGTCGCCGGTGACCATCTGTTCGACAGTGGCGCCTGAGCGCGGTTCGGCGCGCGGCATGCCGTCCGGCGTCTTTGTGGCGGTTGTCGTCGGTGGCGGAGGCGTATTGGGGGGCGTTGCGGCTCGTTCTGCCGCTGGTGGTTTGGTGCGTTCGAGCCCATCGCCGCGAAACGCCGTATAGAGGGAAAAGCCGCCTATCGCGAAAAGACAAAGACTGGCGGCGATGCGGCCCAGGCGCAAAACACCCGGCCGCCGGCTGCCGGTTTTGCGGTTGCCGCCCAAAGGCGCATGCAGGTCCGTTCCCAATTTTTCGCCCGCTCCAAAACCGGGAAACAGCAGAAAGGGTCAAGGCCGGGCAACTCGCCCGGCCTTGAGGTGATCATTACTTGGCGACGACGGCTTTGTCAGGGTTCGGCGGGAAGGCCGGATCGGTCTTCTTGCCGCGCAGCAGATCGAGCGCGTAGTTCAGCTGAACGTCGTCCTTCGGGTCCGGCGGCACATAGGCAACCGAGCCCGAACCTTCGTCCGTCTCGCTCTGGCCCTTGATATGGCCGCGCAGACTGGATTCGCCTTCGGTCACCATCTTGCCCTGCAGTTCCTGCGGCAGCGGCTCCTCGACCTTGATGTCGGGGGTGATGCCGGTGCCTTGGATCGAGCGGCCCGACGGCGTGTAATAGAGCGCCGTGGTCAGGCGCAGCGCGCCGTTTTCGCCGAGCGGGATGATCGTCTGGACGGAGCCCTTGCCGAAAGAGCGTGTGCCGAGAACGGTGGCGCGGCGCAGATCCTGAAGAGCGCCGGCGACGATTTCCGATGCGGAAGCCGAACCGCCGTTGATCAGCACGATAACCGGCTTGCCATCCGTCAGGTCGCCCGGACCGGCATTGAAGCGGCGGGTTTCATCGGGATTGCGGCCGCGCGTCGAAACGACTTCGCCACGCTCCAGCAGGGCATCGGAGACATTGATCGCCTGGTCGAGCAGGCCGCCCGGATTGAGCCGCAGGTCGAGGACATAACCTTTCAGCTTGTCGGCCGGAACGGTGTCCTTGATCTTCTTGATCGCCTTTTCCATATCAGGATAGGTCTTCTCGGTGAAGGAGATGATGCGGAGATAACCGACATCGTCCTCGACACGCGACTTGACGGCCTGGACGGCGACGACGTCACGGACGATCGTCAGCTCGATCGGCTTGTCGGCGCCCTTGCGGATCAGCGTCAGCTTGATCGGTGTGTTGACGGCGCCGCGCATCTTCTCAACGGCGTCTTCCAGCTTCAGGCCGCGCACGGACTGGCCGTCGATCTCGGAGATATAATCGCCGGCGAGAACACCGGCCTTGGCGGCGGGCGTATCGTCGATCGGGGTGATGACCTTGACGAGGTCGTCTTCCATGGTGACTTCGATGCCGAGGCCGCCGAACTCACCCTTCGTCTGGGTGCGCATGTCCTCGGCGTCCTTCGCATTCATATAGCTCGAATGCGGATCCAGCGAGGAGAGCATGCCGTTGATGGCGTTCTCGATCAGCTTGTCTTCGGCCGGCGGCGTCACGTATTGGGCGCGCACTCGCTCGAAGACATCGCCGAACACCGAGAGTTCCTTGTACGTCGAGGATCCGGCCGCTTCTGCCGGCGCACCCGCCGAGTAAATGACGCTCATTGCGGTCGCACCCATCAATGCGCCGACCAGAACAAAAGAAGCCCTACGAATCATTGCGTGCCTTTCCAGTGTCTTTGGCGGTCCACCATGGTCGGGAATCGACCGGTTTACCGTCCTTTCGAAATTCAATGTAAAGCGTTGGCCGGTCCGTTGCCAGCGCCAATGCAGTTGCGCTTGCCACTCTTTTCGCACCCATCACGGCGAGCGGCTCGCCGGAGAAAACGAACTTTCCCTGACGGGTATTGATCGTATCCATTCCCGAGAGAACCAAGTGGTACCCATCGCCGGTGTCGAGGATGATCATCTGGCCGTAACTGCGGAAAGCGCCGGCGAAAACCACCAGCCCATCCGCAGGCGCCGTCACCACCGTCTCCGGATTGGTGGCGACCGTCATTCCCATGGCCTCGTGCCCGGTGCCGTCGGCATCGCCGAACTGGCGCAGGATATCGCCCGCGACGGGCACCTCCAATTTCGCCTTCAATTCTCCGAAGGGATATGCGGGCGCAATGCGGTTTTTATCGGGCACGCCGCTGTCGGCCAAGGCCTTGGCCTGGGCGCGCTGCTCGTCCGTCATCAGCTTGCGGTTCTCCTCCGCCTGGCGGGCAGCGGCAGCAGCGTCGCGCACCGAAGCGATCTCGGATTCCATAGAGGCGACAAGGCCTTCAAGGCTGGTCGCCTTGCCCGCCAGCTCCTCGGAGCGTTTTCTCTCGGCGGTGAGTTCGGTGGCATTGCTGCGGCTGAGCTTGTCGTTTTCGGCAAGCAGCAGGTCCATGCGCCGCTCTTCCTCGATACCGTTCGTCATCGTCGCGGTCAGGCCGGCCTTCTCGGCGGTACTTGCGGTCTGCAATGCGGCGAGGCTTGCAAGGTCTCCGGCAAGCTTGTCAGTCTCCTTGCGGATACCGGGCACGACGGCGCCGAGCAGGATGGCGCTGCGCACCGAGGCGAGCGCGTCATCAGGGGTGACGAGCAAAGCGGGCGGTGGGTTGCGGCCCATGCGCTGGAGGGCTGCCAGCACCTCGGCCAGGAGGCCGCGGCGCTCGTGCAGGGAGCGGCGGATGCCATCCTCCTTGACGCCGAGATCGGCAAGCTTCTTCTCGCTTGCCAGGATCTGCTTGTCGAGCGCCTTGCGGCGGGCCGCGGACTCGATCAGTGCCTGGCGGATGCTTTGCGTGCTCTTTTCCAGATCGGCGATGCTCTGTTTAAGCGCACTCACCTTGTCGGAGGAGAGGCTGATCGTTTTCGACAGGGTTTCGAGTTCGGTACGGGTCTGATCCCGTTTGGCGGCCAGTTCGGCGGCCGGATCGGGAGGCGCCGGCTCACCTGCCGGCTGCGGTGCCGATTGTGCTGCCTCGGGGGCGGCATCTTGCGCCAGGACGATGAAGGGATTTGCCGACACGGCAATCACCGCCACGCCGACCCCGGCTGCGATAGCCGGCAGGATCATGCGGTATCGCCTGGTTGCTTCTCTCGTCATGCGTGTTGGGGCACTTTCTCAAAACGCGTGCAGACTAAGCTGATTTGGCACGCTTTGCCAGAAAGTTTGAAGCATAACAGCCGGCTGACAGAACACGGCTGCGTGACAATGCGAATTGCCGAGCGGCGGGGAATCAGACGCGGTGATAGGGGTGGCCGGACAGGATGGTCACGGCGCGATAAAGCTGTTCGGCGATCAGCGTGCGCACGAGTTGATGCGGCCAGGTCATCTTGCCCAGGCAAAGCGTGGTGTCGGCACGGTCGTAGAGGGATGGATCGAGGCCGTCGGCGCCGCCGATGGCAATGGTCAGCTCGCGTTTGCCCTGGTCGCGATAGGAGCCGAGCAGGTTTGCGAAGGCTTCGCTGTCAAGCGCCTTGCCGCGTTCGTCGAGAAGGATGAGGATGCTGCCATCGGCAAGCGATTTCAACAGCAGCGCCGCTTCCTCGCGCTTGCGGGTTTCCCCGTTGGAAGCACGGCTTTCGGCAACTTCGGCAATACGGGACAGTTCGAGGCCGACGGCAGGGCCGGCCTTGGCGAAACGGTCGAAATAACGGGCCGCAAGATCCTTTTCGGGGCCGGATTTCAGCCGTCCCACCGCAAAAAGACCAACTCGCATTCATCCGCTCCTGCTGATGCGGCACATCTTGCGCACAAGGCGTCACCGGCCGGCTTCTGATGTTTTCCGGCCAGTCAATGCCACGTTTCAGGCGTCGGGCAGAATGCCGGACCGCCTGTCAGTGCCGTGTTTCTTCATCCATATCCGGAGCCGCCCACATCTTTTCGATGTTGTAGAATTCGCGGATTTCGGGACGGAACACGTGCACGATAATGTCACCGGTGTCGATCAGGACCCAATCGCCGCCTTCCTGACCTTCGACGCGGGCCGTACCGAGGCCGTCGTCCTTCAGGTCGGTGAGCAGATGATCCGAGATCGCCATGACATGCCTGCTCGAGCGGCCGGAGACGACGATCATGTAGTCTCCCAGCGCCGATTTTCCGGCAATGTCGATGGTGACGATATCTTCAGCTTTGGAGTCCTCGAGGCTGGCGAGGACGGTTTCTAGGGCGCGGGCGGCGGCATCGGCGCCACGTTCCGCACTCTTCGGGATAACGGCGAACGTTTTTCCCTTGGCGTGTACTGTTGTCAGTGCTTTCCCTTTCCTGGAATGACAAACCATGCACAACACAGATCCGATCGAGACCGGACCATGGTTAAGATAGGCATCAAACCACTAATGTTTCAAGACGCGCTAAGATACAGAACGGTCGAAAATCCGATCTGGCGTCCGAATTGAAGAATATTGCCGCTCGGGCTGCTTGTGCGGCCGGTGTACAGTTTCCGTACCACGGCGTAAAGTGCGGCAAATTTCACGATTTCACGATTCGATGACCGATCCAGCCGCAAAAACCCTCGTGCCCGTCCTGCGAATCAGCTTCCCGGATGAGGATCGGCTCGGCCATGGGAAGATGGAGCTGCTGGAGCATATCCGCCAGACCGGATCGATCTCGGCGGCGGGGCGGGCGATGGACATGTCCTATCGCCGCGCATGGCTGCTGGTCAGCGAGATGAACCGGATGTTCTGCGAGCAGGTGGTGGAGCCGCAGCGCGGCGGGCAGAAGGGCGGTGGCGCAGCGCTGACGCCGTTCGGCGAGGAATTGCTCGAGCGTTTCCGCCGGATGGAAAAAACGATGCGCACGAGCCTTGCCGGCGATCTCGCCTGGCTCGAGGCCAAGCGCAACCTGCAGCAGCGACACGGCTGATCAGGCCTCCAGGGCCACGGTCTTGACGACGGCGAAGACGACACTTCCCGGTTGGAGATCGAGACGCTCGCAGGAGAGTGTGGTGATGCGGGAAAGAATGATATCGCCGCCGCAATCAAGCCGGATTTCCACCGTTCCGTCCTCGTCCGACGATATCGCCGCGATCCTGCCTTCGAGAATGTTCAGCGCGCTGAGGCCCTCGGGTCTGGTGGTCGCCAGCATGACGTCGCGGGACGGAATGCGGATGCGCACCGGTCTGCCTGAAGTAAGGGCCCCACTGGGGATATGCAGCCGGCAGGATTTCAGGGCGACCACCGACAGGCGGTGCAGCGCATCGAAGCTTTCGACCGTGCCTTCCAGCAGCGCACCCGCCTCGCGCCGGTCGGAGGCGGTGGAAAAGCGGCTCAATATGTCGACGGCCGGGCCGGTCGCTTCCACCTTGCCGTCGCGCATGACGACGACCTGGTTTGCCAGCCGCGCCACCTCGGCGATCGAATGGCTGACATAGACGATCGGGATTTCCGTCTCGTCGCGCAGCCGCTCCAGATAGGGCAGGATCTCGGCCTTGCGCGCCTCGTCGAGGGCGGCGAGCGGCTCATCCATGAGAAGCAGGCGGGGCGCGGAGAGAAGGGCGCGGCCGATGGCGACACGCTGCTTCTCACCGCCGGAAAGTTTTGCGGGGCTGCGTTCCAGCAGCGGCTCGATACCGAGCAGGTCGACGATGTGATCGAAGCTTTCACCGCGTGCCGTTCGGGCCGCGAACCAGTGGCCATAGGCGAGATTGGCCCGAACGCTGAGATGCGGGAAAAGCCGGGCCTCCTGGAAGACATAACCGAAGCGGCGGCGATGTTTCGGGACGAAGATGCCGGTTGCTGTTTCGGTCAGGGGCTCGCCGTCGAGGACGACGCGGCCTTCGTCCGGGCGGGCGAGGCCGGCGATGATGCGGATCATCGAGGTCTTGCCGGAGCCGGAGCGGCCGAACAGCGCGGTGACGCCGCGTTCGGAGGTGAAGGCGGCGTCGAGCGAAAAGGTGCCGAGCCTCTGTTTTGCCTCGACGATCAGCGTCATTCCGGGTCGATCCTTTGGCCGGCGAGACGGGCGAGGAATTCGGAGGCGAGCAGCGCGGCCATGGAAATGACGATGGCGACGATTGTCAGGCGCAGTGCGCCGGCATCGCCGCCCGGCACCTGGGTGAAGGTGTATATCGCTGCCGACAGCGTCTGGGTTTCGCCCGGGATGTTGGAAACGAAAGTGATCGTCGCGCCGAATTCACCCATTGCCTTGGCGAAGGAAAGGATCATGCCGGTGATGATGCCGGGCAAGGTCAGCGGCAGGGTGATCGTTAAAAACACCCAGGCGGGACCGGCGCCGAGCGTTCCGGCCGCTTCTTCGAGCTTGCGGTCGACCGCCTCGATCGACAGGCGGATGCTGCGCACCATCAGCGGAAAGGCCATGATGGCGCAGGCGAGCGCCGCACCCGTCCAGCGGAAAGAAAAGACGATGCCGAAATACTGGTCGAGCAGGCTGCCGATCGGACCACGGCGGCCGAACAGGATGAGGAGAAGGAAACCGGTGACGACAGGGGGCAGGATCAGCGGCAGGTGAACGATGCCGTTCAACACCGACTTGCCCCAGAAGCGACCGCGAGCAAGCAGCAGGGCGACGAGGATGCCGAAGGGCAGGCTCGCCAGCATGGCGACAATAGAGACACGCAGGCTGAGCAGGATCGCCGTCCATTCCTCATTGCTCAGGCCCAATATATTCAAATGCAGCTATCTCCAAGATCGAAGGCTCGCTCAGGCGAGCCTCAGTTTGACGACAAATCTCGCTCCTTCTCCGACGTCATCCTCGGCCTTGTGCCGGGCAGATGCTCGGGACAAGCCCGAGCATGACGAAAGAGGAGTTGCCGACTTTGAACCTATGTGAGCCTTCACGCTAAGCTGTCACTGTTGATTCCGCAATCAATTCAGCCCATCATTTCAGGACAGTAAAACCCTGCGCCGTGAAGAAGGCGGCTGTCTTGTCGGATTTCAGGAAGTCGAGATAGGCTGTTGCGTCCGGATTCTTGCTCTCGGCAAGTATGGCGATCGGGTAGATGATCGGCGGATGCGAATCGGCCGGGAAGGTGCCGACGATGGCCACACCCTTATCGGCCGCGGCGTCCGTCTGGTAGACGATGCCGTAAGGCGCTTCGCCGCGGGAGACGAGGGCGAGAGCAGCACGGACGCTTTCGGCGCCGGCGACCTTGGTTTCCACCGATTTCCAGACGCCGAGTTTTTCCAGCGCGGCCATGGCGTATTTGCCGGCCGGAACCGATTTCGGCTCACCCATGGCAAGCTTGTCGTCGCCCAGGAGCCCGGCAAGATCGAAGCCCTGCTTGATCTCGACCGGTTTTGCCTTGTCCTTTTCGGCAACGAGCACGATGCTGTTGCCGAGCAGGTTGGAACGGGTGTCGACCTTGATGAGGTTTTTCTTGGCGACGTAGTCCATCCAGTCGAGGTCGGCCGAGATGAAGATATCGGCGGGAGCGGCGTTTTCGATCTGCTTGGCGAGCGCCCCGCTTGCCGCATAGGAGGCAACGGCCTCCTTGCCGCTCTCCTTGGTCCAGGCGGCATTGACGGCGTCGAGCGCATCCTTGAGGCTCGCCGCCGCAAAGACGGTGAGCTTTTCGGCCGCGCCGGCGGGCGCTGGAAGCGCTGCTGCGCCAAACCAAAGCGCGGCGAGCGCGACGGTTGCAAGTTTCATCCATCGGCGGCGGTCTTGCATAAATCATTCTCCAAGGTTCGAAATATTGCGACGAATATAACGGGTAGCGCGCCTTGGCTAGGGATATATCCGGAAAAATATAGCGCACCGGCCGTCTCGTTCGTAGGAACCCAATGCTTCAAACATTCGGCGAGTGCATGGCTTGGACGCAAAATGGGATCTATAGAGCCGGAATATCCAGGCTGCACTTTTGTAAACTTCAAGAATTCTCCGGCGGCAGAACCATGCTCCGTTGATTCCGCCGATAAAAACGGCAGCGCCAAAGCGGCCTATTCGGACAGGATTGCAGTTGGTGCATTGCTGCAATGCACCAATCGATATTCACCTTCGTGCGGAATATGATAAAACACGAGCATCGAAGCGGCGACCTCCTCCTCCCATAGCCGCTCGATAGGGTCGACAACACTCCTCCTCCCAGTTGTCGATCGAGTTTATAAGCCCGACGGATCCTCCCCCGTCGGGCTTTCTCGTTTTCGAACCTTCCTTGAAATTTATTCGGCTTGGCCGTGCGACGAGCCGTTGCGGATTGCCGTCGAGCTCAGGCCGGAGCGCGGCCCGTGGATGAAGGTCCAGGCCGGGGCCTGCTTCTTCCAGAGAATACGGGCATCATCTTCGTCGACACGGGCGAAATCGAAGGTCCGCGTCATTTTCGAGGAGAGGTAGGAGAGCGTCGCGCCCGGCCGGTCGATCACGGCGATCGGGAAGGTGCGGACAATTTCCTGCCATTTCTGCCATTTGTGAAAGGTCTGCAGGCCGTCGGCGCCCATGACCCAGATGAAATGCACATGCGGATTGCGGGCCTTGACGCGGGCGAGCGTATTGGCGGTGTAGCTGACGCCGAGTGTCTGTTCGAAGGCGGTGACCTTGACGCGCGGATCGGCGGCAACACGTTCACTTTCGGCAATACGCTCGGTAAGCGGTGCCAGCTGGTTGCGGCTCTTCAGCGGATTTCCGGGGGTAACCATCCACCAGAGCTGGTCGAGGCCGAGCCGCTTGATGGCGATCTCGGCAACGAGCGCGTGGCCCTGGTGCGGCGGATTGAACGAACCGCCGAACAGACCG
Source organism: Rhizobium sp. NZLR8 (assembly GCF_019685025.1). Classification (NCBI taxonomy): domain Bacteria; kingdom Pseudomonadati; phylum Pseudomonadota; class Alphaproteobacteria; order Hyphomicrobiales; family Rhizobiaceae; genus Rhizobium; species Rhizobium sp. NZLR8. The sequence goes on from NZ_JABDVY010000005.1 coordinate 131,041, forward strand.
ACGACCATGCCGCGCTCGCTGTGCGGCATGCGGAGATAATGCCGGTCCAAACTCTCCGCCGTCACGTCAGGGCCGCGTCTGTCCGGCGCCGTGCACCCGATATTTGAAGGAGGTGAGCTGTTCGACACCGACGGGGCCGCGAGCGTGCATCTTGCCGGTGGCAATGCCGATCTCCGCACCCATGCCGAACTCGCCGCCATCGGCAAACTGGGTCGAGGCATTGTGCAGCAGGATCGCCGAATCGACTTCGGTGAAGAAACGCGCGACGACGTGGGGATCCTCGGCGATCACCGCCTCGGTGTGGTTCGAGGAATAGGTCTGGATATGGGCGATCGCGCCCGATATGCCGTCGACGACGGCAACCGAAATGATCGCGTCGAGATATTCGGTCGACCAGTCCTCTTCCGTTGCGGGCTTCAGGCCGGGGGCGACCTTCAGCACGGTTGGCGAAGCGCGGACCTCGCAGCCGGCATCGATGAGAACCTCGAGCAGCGGCGTCAGATGCGTGCCGATCGCCGCACCGTCGACGAGCAGGGTTTCGGCCGCGCCGCAGATACCGGTGCGGCGCATCTTGGCATTGACGACGATCTTCTTCGCCATCTCGATATCGGCCGAGCCATCGACATAGATATGGCAGAGGCCTTCGAGATGGGCAAAAACCGGCACCCGGGCCTCGTTCTGCACGCGGGCGACCAGGCTCTTGCCGCCGCGCGGCACGATGACGTCGATTGCCCCGTCCAAACCGCGCAACATGGCGCCGACGGCGGCGCGGTCGGTGACCGGGACGAGTTGGATAGCATGCTCTGGAAGTCCTGCCGCCTTCAGACCTTCGACAAGGCAGGCATGGATCGCCTGCGATGAACGGCGCGAATCCGAGCCACAGCGCAGGATGACTGAATTGCCCGCCTTGAGGCAGAGGGCGCCGGCATCAGCCGTGACGTTCGGCCGGCTTTCGAAGATGACGCCGATGACGCCGAGCGGCGTGCGGACGCGCTCGATCTGCAGGCCGTTCGGCCGGTCCCAGGCGGCGATGACTTCGCCGACCGGGTCGGCAAGGGCGGCGATGGCGCGGAGCCCCTCGGCCATCTCGGCGACGCGTTTGTTGTTCAGCGTCAGCCGGTCGACGAAGGAGGCAAGCGTCTCGGTGCCTTCGATGTCCTGCAAATCCTTGACGTTCTCGGCAAGAATCTCAGCCTTGTTGGCCAGGATTGCATCGGCCATGGCGTTCAGCGCCCTGTTCTTCGCCTCGGCGGACGCAAAGCTCAGCGGTCGTGCGGCAGCCTTTGCCTTGCGGCCGATGTCATTCATCAGCGCGTCAATGTCAGGGCTTGGCGCAACGGTATCAAGCATAGCTCGCGTCCTTCTTCTGCCTTTCCGATTTCGAACCGACCTGTGCGGTCATCACCATGTCGTCACGATGGACCATGGCCGCGCGGCCGGGATAACCGAGAATGGCCTCGATCTCCGCCGACTTGCGGCCGGCAATCCGGCGGGCGTCCTCGGCATCGTAGCTGACCAGGCCGCGGGCGATCTCGCGGCCGGCGGGGCCGATGATCGCCACCGGATCGCCGCGGCTGAACAGGCCGGTAACGCTGCGCACGCCGGCGGGAAGCAGGCTCTTGCCGGCCCCGAGTGCGGTGACGGCGCCGTCATCGACATGCAGTTCGCCGGCCGGCTGCAGCTGTCCGGCGATCCAGGTCTTGCGGGCGGTCACCGGTGTGCCGGACGGCGCGAACCAGGAGGAACGCGCGCCGTTTTCGATCGCCGACAGCGGGCTGTCGGTCTTGCCGGAGGCGATGATCATGGCGCAGCCCGATGTCGTCGCTATCTTGCCGGCATCGATCTTGGTGCGCATGCCGCCACGCGAGAGCTCGGAGGCTGCGCCGCCGGCCATCGCCTCGATCTCCGGGGTGATTTCGGAAATCGTCTCCAGGAAGGTGGCGTTCGGGTCGAGATGCGGCGGCGCGGTATAGAGGCCGTCAATATCGGAAAGAAGGATGAGCAGGTCGGCGCCGGTCATCGTCGCGACGCGGGCGGCCAGGCGGTCGTTGTCGCCATAGCGGATTTCGCTGGTGGCGACCGTGTCGTTTTCGTTGATGATCGGCACGGCGCCGATTTTCAGAAGCTGATTGATGGTAGCCCGCGCATTGAGATAGCGGCGGCGCTCCTCGGTATCGCCAAGCGTCAGCAGGATCTGGCCGGCGACGATCTCGCCGCGCGACAGGCTCTCCGACCAGGCGCGCGCCAAGGCGATCTGGCCGACGGCGGCAGCGGCCTGGCTTTCCTCCAGTTTCAGCGCACCCGAGGGCAGGTCGAGCACCGAGCGGCCGAGCGCGATTGCGCCTGATGACACGACGAGCACATCGATGCCTTTGGCCTTCAGGCCTGAGATATCGGCGCACATGGCGTCGAGCCAGGCCTTCTTCAGCCCGGCCTTTCGGTCGACGAGCAGGGCCGAGCCGATCTTGATGACGACGCGGCGATAGCGGCCAAGCGGCTTACGGCTGGTCATCGGCTCCATCCTCGCCAACGTCCTCAGCCTCATCGGTGACAACAATGTCGCGATGGCGCTGCTTCAGCACCTTGGCCGGCTTTTCCTCGGCATTTTCCTCGACGATGATGTCGCGCAGCGCGCGCAGCACCTCGGTCATGCCCTTGCCGGTGACGGCCGAAATCTGGAACGGCGTCTTGCCGCAGGCCTTGGCCAATTCCTTGGTCTTCTTCTTCAGTTCGGCCTCGTCGAGCACGTCGATCTGCGACAGCGCCACGATCTCCGGCTTGTCCGTCAACTCGTTGCCATAGGCTTCGAGCTCGTGCTTCACCGTCTTATACGCCTTGCCGACCTTTTCCTCCTGGGCGGAGACGAGGTGCAGCAGCACGCGGGTGCGCTCGACATGGCCGAGGAACCGGTCGCCGATGCCGACACCCTCATGGGCGCCTTCGATCAGGCCCGGAATGTCGGCCAGAATGAATTCCCGTTCGTCGATGGTGGCGACGCCGAGATTGGGATGCAGCGTGGTGAAGGGGTAGTTGGCGATCTTCGGCCTGGCGCGAGTGACGGATGCAAGGAAGGTCGACTTGCCGGCATTTGGCATGCCGACGAGGCCGGCATCGGCAATCAGCTTCAGCCGCAGCCAGAGGGTCTTTTCCTCGCCGGGCAGGCCGGGATTGGCCCAATCCGGCGCCTGGTTGGTCGAGGTCTTGAAATGAGCGTTTCCGAAGCCGCCATTGCCGCCATGGGCGAGGCAATAACGCTGGCCTTCGACGGTGAGATCGCAGATCAGCGTTTCCCGGTCTTCCTCGAAGATCTGGGTTCCCACGGGAACCTTCAGCGTCACGTCGCTGCCATTGGCGCCGGTGCGGTTTCTGCCCATGCCATGGGTACCGATCGTCGCCTTGAAATGCTGCTGAAAGCGGAAATCGATCAGCGTGTTGAGGCCGTTGACGGTCTCGACCCAGACATCGCCGCCACGTCCGCCATCGCCGCCATCCGGGCCGCCGAACTCGATGAATTTCTCGCGCCGGAAGGAAACACTGCCCCCGCCGCCGTCTCCGGATCGAATATAGACCTTTGCTTCGTCGAGAAATTTCATTTTACTTCCAGTATCCGGTGGCAGTTGGACGGCCCGTCTTGGCCCATTCGATATAGGCGGTTCCGACGGAGGTCAAAGATTATCGTGAATTTTGCGAGCTATAACATACAGTACGGCTTTGGTCTCGACGGCAGGTACGATCTCACGCGCATTGCCCGGAGCCTTGAGGGCGCCGATGTCATTGCGCTGCAGGAGGTGACCCGCGGCTTCTCGCGCAACGGTTTTGCCGACACGGTGGCCGACATTGCAGCCGTGTTTCCCGACCATTTCTGGGTGTATGGACCGGCCTGCGACATGTTTGTCGAGGTTGATGAAGGCAGGCGCCAGCGGGTGCCGGGCACGCGCTTCCAGTTCGGCAACATGGTTTTGTCGCGCTGGCCGATCGTCTCGACCCGAACGCTGCTTCTGCCGCGCAGCCGGACGGTCGGCAAGATCAACCTGCAGCGCGGCGCAACCGAGGCGCTGATCGCGGCAGCCGGCGGGGCGATCCGCGTCTATTCCGTGCATCTCGACCATGTCTCTCCAGACGAGCGCATCCGCCAGCTGCAATTCTTGAATGCGCGTATCAACGCTTTCGTTCAGGAGGGTGGATCGCTGACCGGGGGCGGTGAATTCGATCTGCCGGAGCCGCCGCTGCCGGAGGATTACGTCATCATGGGCGATTTCAACATGGAGCCGGAATCGCCGGAATATTGCGCCTTTGCCGGTGCCGGCGGCGGATATTACGGCCGTATCGCCAGGATCGGCACGCCGGTCGACGCCTTTGCGGCGCTCAAGGCCTACCGCCCGGAGAGCTACAGCTGGATGAATCCCGAGGATCACGGCGAACGTATGCATCTCGATTATTGCTTCGTCAGTTGCGGCCTCGAGGGCCGGTTGAAATCCGCCCGGATCGATACGCAATCCGTCGGCTCCGATCATTTCCCGCTATGGGTCGAGATCGGCAGTTGACGGAGACGCCGCCGCGGGGCGGCGACATCTCCCCTTTCGGTATGAGCATGATGTTGTCCGAAAACCGCTCACACTTTTCGGCATCATGCTCCGTTAAGCCACCTTGCGCGGCGGCAGCATGCCCGGCTGCAGCACGGTCTCGATGTGCGAGACCATGGTGTTGCGGGCGAAACAATAGATTTCGCCGCAGCCCGTCATGCGGAAACCGAGCTTCTCCTGCAAGCGCAGCGAGGCCGTGTTGTCGGCGAAGACGCCGGAATGGATCGGCGTCTCCGGCATGCGGCGCGAAAAGCGCTCGATGATCGCCGCCACCGCCTCGCTCATATAACCGCGCCGCCAGTAGTAGCGGTTCAGCCAGTAGCCGAGGTGCCAGCGGCCGTGGCGCAGTTCGATGGCGACGTTACCGATATGGACATCGTCCTTGCCGGTGATCGCCAGCGGCCAGTCCGGCAAGGCGCCTGACGTCACCGGGACCAGCCAATCCAGCGCATCCTGCCGGTCGAACGGCGCGGGTACGCGGGACAGCATGCGCGTGACGGCGAAATCGGAAAGCGATTCCGCAATCGATGGCGCATCGCTCAGCCTGTGAGGGCGGAGCGTCAGCCGGGCGGTCGAGATGACAGGCGCGGGGCCTGGCATCATCGGCTTGGTCTCCGGCCTTTGCAGCGCGGTCGTGCTCATGCGATGTTCCCCCAGCTTCTGAGGGACATCCAGGTCTTGCGGTCGAGCCTGTACCATTCCACAGGCACGTTGCTGCCGAGCGCCAGCGAGGCGGCGAGCCCCGAACCCTGGAACTGGAAGCCGCACTTCTGAATGACGCGGCGCGAGGCGACGTTCATCACCCGGCAACGGGCGTCGATCTGATCGACGTCCTGACGGGTCCTGAACACCATATCGACCAGGGCATGGCAGGCCTCGGTGGTATAACCCTTGTTCCAATAGGGCTCGCCCAGCCAGTAGCCGATCTCGACGGTCCTGCCATCGGCATGCGGCTCGACGCCGCAGCAGCCGACAAAGGCGCCGTTTTCGGCTTTGGTGATCGCATAGACGCACTTGCCAATTTCGCCATTTTTCGTGCGACGCACGAAGTCAGCAGCATCATCGGCGGTATAAGGGTGCGGCATACGCGATACCATGGTGGCGACTTTGGCGTTATTGGCGAGATGGGCAAGGGCGTCGATGTCTTCTTCGTGGGGCGCGCGCATGACGAGCCTTTCCGATAACAAGACAGGGCAATCGGTCCTTAACCGTTCCGGCCTCAGCCGTTCTTCGGAAGACACCTGGTCTTCCCGGGGCGACCGTGATTGGTCTGCCCTTAACAATTCGCCTTGCATGGTTCAGTCCTCCTGTTTGGACAAAGAAAAAGGGGAGATGGCGCCCCATCTCCCCTGTTTTCTAGACTGAACCTGATACGGACAGCCGGGTCGATGAGACGCCGGCTGTTTTTGAGCGCTACCGGCTTATTCCGCTGCTTCCGCTTTCGGCATGACAGACACGTAGACGCGACCGTTGGCCTTGGTTCGGTAGTTCACATTGCCGGCGGTAAGCGCAAAAATCGTGTGATCCTTGCCGAGGCCGACGTTGGAACCCGGATGCCACTCAGTACCGCGCTGACGCACGATGATGTTGCCTGCGATGACGGCTTCGCCGCCGAACTTCTTCACGCCAAGGCGCTTGGACTGAGAATCGCGACCGTTGCGCGATGAACCGCCAGCTTTTTTGTGTGCCATTGGAGTTCTCCTTTAAACCCTGTCCCGTTGATCTTACTTGGCAGCCACGATGTCCGTGATACGGACGACCGTGTGATGCTGACGATGGCCGCGCGAACGCTTCGAATTCTGACGGCGGCGCTTCTTGAAGGCGATGACCTTCTTGCCGCGGTTCTGTTCGACGACTTCTGCCTTGACAGAGGCGCCGGTTACGAAGGGCGCACCGATCGCAGCGTCGGCGCCTTCGCCGATCACGAGCACTTCGGTGAATTCAATGGAATCGCCAGCGGTGGCTTCCAGCTTTTCGATGGTCAGCACGTCGTTGGCTGCCACACGGTACTGTTTACCGCCGGTCTTGATGACTGCGAACATTTTTTATCCTTTCATGTTCGTTCCAGCTCTCCCCGCTGCTTCAGCAGGGTGGCCGTCTTTTTATCAGTCGAAGTTAAGCAGGGATTTCAGAGGCTAATCCTCGAATTCGTCCTGCCGGTGAAGCCCCGCGCGAGCGCGGGACGGCCGAGGCACGGATTACTCCACACCTAGTGCGCAGCCGAGATACGCGAGTGACAAAAAGGTGTCAAGGCAAAAGGATGGAATGCTTCGACTTTTCGGCTTGCCAACCTGTCATAGGCCCGTTATGAGAACGCCCGCGCCGAACAAGCGCCGACCAGACCGCGGAGAGGTGGCAGAGTGGTCGAATGCACCGCACTCGAAATGCGGCATACCTGCAAGGGTATCGTGGGTTCAAATCCCACCCTCTCCGCCATAAGCTCCCGGGCGTCAACGTCAGCAATTTTTGAACGTCGGCATAGCTGGTGTCACTGGCCCAGCACCTTCTTCACCCAGGTGTCGACTTCATCGCCGCTGCTCATGTCCGCCTGCACCAACCCATCGATCATGAAGGTCGGCGAGACGTGGATGCCGTTTTGCCGGGCGTATTTGCAGTGCCATTTGATCTCCCGGTCGAGATTCGGGGTTGCGAAGGCGTCCTTCAGCCTGACGCCGCTGTAGCCTTCCAGGCGCTCGATGATCTGGTTCGGCGTCACGTCCATGTTCGCGCCGCCGGCGTGATGGTCGAACTCGAATTCCTCGCGATGCGCGGCGATGGCGGCCATCACCTTCCTGGCGGTGTCCTTGCCGCCTTCCAGCGTCGAGGCGGCGATGATGCAGCGGACGAGGACGCCGGAATACATGTGCCAGGGCTGTGACTGCAGGCGGATTTTGACGGTGACCTTGTCTTCGCCAGCCTGGCTGAGCAGCGCATCGAGCTTGTTGAAGGCTCTGACCGAATAGGGGCAGGTCGGCTCCAGGAAGATTTCGAAGATATGCGGTCCGGTTCCCCAGGTGAGCGGGTCGGCCTGCCATTGGGCGCCTGTCATGGAATTCCTCTCCGAAAGATAAGCTATCCCGAGCGACTTAGGTCAGCAGGCTCCAGAAGCCATGTTTCTTGCCGTGCCGACGCTTCAGGTCTGTGACATAGGCGTCATGGGATTTGGCGTTGCCGAAATTGTCGATATGAGGGGCAAAGGATGCGCAGTCGGCAAGATGCCTCGCCGCGTATTTATAGCGGCTGGACCGGCCGCTATCGAGAGTGAAATCGATCATGGAGCGCAAGACGAAGGTTGCCGCGAGCGGATGTTTCTCCGCCAGAACCTCGGCAGCCGGCGGCATCAGCTCATAGAGATCGCCGTCCAGTTCCGCCTTTCGCCTGATCACCAGTTTCGCTGCCTCGGCAGGTGCCGGCCAATTCAGGAAAAACGCCAGCGCCCGGTGGATATCCGGGAAAGCCTGGGCATGGGCGAATGCCTTTTCCTCGGCCTCGAGATCGTCGAAATCCGGCAGTCGCTTGAGGAAGGCCTTGAGATGCTGGTGATGCAGCGATTGCTCGAAACACGTCCATCGATAGGCCTGCGCCTCCTCTGCGCGCCCCAGGGCCTCAAGCGTCGCGACGTGAGCAAGCTGCCATTCGAGCGGGATATCGGCCAAGCTTCTCGTATCGACCTCACCCAACACCGCAAGCGCTTCTTTCGCCCGCCCGGCGGTGAGCAGACGATCGGCGATTTCGGCCGCTACAATCGGCGTGCTGCGTGTTTCCGCGGGTTGCTGAGCGATGTAGGCATCGACATCCCCCTGGGCATCGGCAATCTCCTGCAGGGCAATGCGCACCGTCAATTCCCGGCTCGTGGCGTAGATCTCATCCTCGTAAACCGAGCCTGCGCTGCCCCAGCCGATGACCTCGCGCTTGTCCTCCGCCGGTTTGTCTTCCGGTTCCTTGGCCCATTGGACAAGAAGATCTTTCAAGCGATCGAGGCCATCATGACCGAGGGCTGGCGTCATCGCTGCAATCAGGTTTTCGTACAGACCGTAGCCATCGTCCTGCACGGCTCTGAACACCTTGTCGGCCAGGACGTCGATCTCGATCTTTGCGGATGCCGCGATGGCGCCGGCATCCTCGCAAGCCTGCCGAAAGCTTTGGATGAGCGACTCGCTGCCGGCGTTGGATCTCTCGAAAATCGAATCCGCCAGGGCGAGGAACTGCCAGATCAGCTCGAAGGCCTCCTCGGGATTATCGGCGGCAACGCTCTCCGTGATCGTCTTGCGCTGGGTTTCCAGGTCGCTCTTCAGCGCCTTCACTTTGTGCCAGTTGATGAAGGTGCGAGCCCGGGCAATGCTGGCAAGCCGCTTTCGCACCTCCCGTGCGATCTCGACGCTGCCGTGATTGCCGGCAAGCTCCATTCGAAGCCGTCGCTTGTGGGCGGCGCTGCCCGTACTGATTTCGATCAGCAGTTCGGCAAGGCGCTGCGCGCCGAGAGGTTCGAGATTCTTCGCATTGAGTGTTGTCTTGGCTGCCATCGGTCATCGCTGTCGTTTCTGCGATGACCCTATCCCGGAGGCGATGCGAGGCCAAGGTCTGGAAGTGTGTGCAAGGGGATAATCCCTTGGTACCTAGGTATTATCTAAAAACTAACGCTGCCTCGTAACGACTCCTAAAGCCGGTTTTGGCACCTTGTTGGCTGTCGAATATTGCTTCCAAATTTTCCGCTGGGGTTAATCATGAGTCATAATAGAGACGCCTGGGTCAGCCAGCGCGCTTATTCATTGTGGGAAGCAGAAGGCAGGCCGGATGGGCGTGGGGAAAGTCATTGGGCGCAGGCGCTGAGGGAGTTCGAGCAGCTGGAGCTGACGAAGGCCTCGCCGGATGGAAACGATCTCATCGAGAAGCTGAAGGCAGCTGGGCGGCTGATGCGGATCTTTGACGAGGCGGATCCCGCCGTCGACAACGATCGGCAGCTGAAAGCGGTCCGTTAGGCCGTATTACAATTTCCCGGGTTGCCGAAATATTCAGCGGCATTCCAGGCGGACGATCGGTCAGACGTCTTGCCACTTCAATGAAGCCGGCATCGAGGAATACCGAAAGCGTTGCCGAGATCGGCCACCCTCAAGGCGTGGACTTGGTTGACATCGCCCGTCACCATCCGTGACGCGCGACCCTTCCCAAATCTACTGGCGGGCGGCCCAGCCGAGGCCGCGGCGCAGGATGAGGGGCATATAGGGATGGTCGAATTCGGCGGCGACATGGCCGAGAGCGGAATAGAAGATGCGGCCGGCGCCGAAATGGCGCTTGAAGACGACGGGCATCACGACATTGCGGGCTGCCGGATCGTATGCGCCGGTGAAGGTGGTGGTCGCCAGGATTTCGACTGTCGGATCATAGTGCAGATAATATTGCTCCGAACGGTAGTCGAAATCGGGAATGCCCTCCATGACCGGATCGTCCTGGCGGGTGACCGCAACGCGGAAGTCGATGATATTGCCGGGATGGGCGACCCAAGTGACGCCGGAGACATAGCGGAAAGGGGCGCTTTCCTTGAAGGATGTGGCGAGCGCGCCGTGATGGCCGGCAAGCCCGAGCCCGCCGCGCACCGCCTCGACCAAGGCGCTCGCATGGGTTTTTTCGAGCGTTTCGCCGGTGATGATCGGCACCAGCAGATCGAGCTTCGCCAGCGTCGGAGACCCGAATATGCCGAGATCGCCGGTGACCTCGATCGCAAAATCGTCCTCGCGCAGCAGGTCGGCGACGATATGAGCGCATTGCTCCGGCTCATGGCCCTGCCAGCCGCCCCAAACGACCAATGCCTTCCTCATTCGCGCTCTCCCTGGCTGATGGCCCCGGACGTTGATCATCACATGGCGGTGCAAGCCCCTTAGATCGGGCACTTATGCAAATCACGCGAATAATTCTGAATGCCGCCGGTCTGGCGCAAATCGCACGGGTCGCGCCGGCTTCGGCATTTGACGTATTGTTCGTTCACGCTTATCGCAATTCCTTCTTTTTATTGACGTCTATCTCGTCTAGGCTTCTTTCGTCTTTTTCTAATAATAAGGGTGGTGCATGGCAGGGGAAACGGTTCTTGTCGTCGGCGGCGCCGGCTATATCGGCTCGCATACGTGCCTCGATCTGGCGAACAAGGGCTATAAGCCTGTCGTCTTCGATAATTTTTCGAACGGCCACCGCGAGTTCGTCAAATGGGGGCCGGCCGAGGAAGGCGATATTCGCGATCGCGCCCGGCTGGATGAGGTGCTGGCCAAGCACAAGCCGGCGGCGATCCTGCATTTTGCGGCGCTGATCGAGGTCGGCGAATCGGTGAAAGATCCGGTCTCCTTCTACGAAAACAATGTGGTCGGCACTTTGACGCTGTTGTCGGCGGCGCAGGCGGCCGGCATCAACGCCTTCGTCTTCTCCTCCACCTGCGCGACCTACGGTCTGCCACAGAGCGTGCCGCTCGACGAAACCCACCGGCAGGTGCCGATCAATCCCTACGGGCGGACGAAATATATCGTCGAGCAGGCGCTTGCCGACTACGATCAATACAGAAGCCTGCGCTCGGTGGTGCTGCGCTATTTCAATGCGGCCGGTGCCGATTTCGAAGGCCGGATCGGCGAGTGGCACCAGCCTGAGACGCATGCGATACCGCTGGCGATCGACGCGGCACTTGGCCGCCGCCAGGGCTTCAAGGTGTTCGGCAGCGATTACGAGACCCGCGACGGCACCTGCGTGCGCGACTATATCCACGTGCTGGATCTTGCCGATGCGCATGTGCGCGCCGTCGAATATTTGCTGAAGGGCGGCCAATCCGTTGCGCTCAACCTCGGCACCGGCACCGGAACGACGGTCAGGGAATTGCTCGGCGCGATCGAGGACGTGTCGAACAGGCCTTTCCCTGTCGAGTATATCGGCCGGCGCGAAGGCGATTCGCATACGCTGGTCGCCAACAACGACAAGGCGCGCGACGTGCTCGGCTGGGTGCCGCAGTATGATCTCAGTCAGATCATCCGCTCCGCCTGGAACTGGCATGCAAAAACCAACCAGCATTGAGCCCAGAATTGAGAAGGTTCGCCGGCCGAACATCCTGCTGATCACCGCGGACCAGTGGCGCGGCGATTGCCTGTCGGCCGTCGGTCACCCTTGCGTGAAAACGCCCAATGTCGATGCGCTGGCACGCGAAGGCACGCTCTTCCGGCGGCACTATGCCGGGGCAGCGCCCTGCTCGCCGGCCCGGGCCACGCTCTATACCGGCCTCTACCAGATGAACCATCGCGTCTGCCGCAATGGTTCGCCGCTCGATGCCCGCTTCGACAATCTGGCGCTGGCCGCCCGGCGGGCGGGATACGATCCGACGCTGTTCGGCTATACCGACACGGCGCCGGATCCGCGCGGCATGGATGCTCATGATCCGCATCTGACGAGTTATGAAGGCGTGCTGCCGGGCTTTACCTCACGCCAGCTTCTGCCCGAGCATGAAAGACAATGGCTCTCCTGGCTCAGGTCCCGCGCCCATGCGAATGCCGTCAGCCGCGACATCCATATTCCCGTCGGTGCGCGAGCCGGCGACATTTCCGATGCGGCGCCAGCCTATTCCAGCGGAGAGACTCAGACCGCCTTCCTGGCCGGCGAGTTCGTTCGCTGGCTGGGTGAACAGGATCGGCCATGGTTTGCGCATATCTCGTTCCTCCGTCCGCACCCACCCTTTTCCGTGCCGGAGCCGTTCAACCGAATGTTCAAGCCGGGCGAGGGGCCGGCTTTTGCGCGCGCCGTCAATCGCGAAGCGGAAGAGACAAGTCATCCCTACCTCGCCTATGCCATGCCGCGCACCGGCAAGGGCAATTTCATCCACGGCGCAACGGGGCCGCTCAGCGGCTGGAGCGGCGAGGATTTTGCCGCAATCCGGGCGATCTATTACGGCATGATAGCTGAGGTCGATGCTCAGCTCGGCCGGATCTGGCAGGCCCTGACGGATGCGGGCGCCTGGGACGATACGCTTATTGTCTTCACCTCGGATCATGCCGAGATGGCGGGCGATCACTGGACGCTGGGGAAGGGCGGTTTCTTCGACGGCAGCTACCATATTCCGCTTGTGATCCGCGATCCCGCAAGCAGTGCCGCGGGCGGGGTCGTCGACAATTTCACCACTGCTGCGGATATTTTTCCGACACTTTGCCAAAGGCTTGGCATCGACGCAAAGAACGGGCTCGACGGTCGGTCGCTGATGCCGTTCGTCAACGGCGGGAGCGGGTCGGGTTGGCGGGACGCGGCATTCTGGGAATTCGATTTCCGCGATATCGCCGAGGGCGAGGCGGAGCGGCATTTCGGGCTCAAGCCGAACGAATGCAATCTCGCGGTGATCCGCGATGCGCAGTTCAAATATGTGCATTTTGCCGCCTTGCCGCCGCTACTCTTCAATCTTCGCGACGATCCGATGGAGCTCGACAATATCGCCGGCGATCCCGCCTATGCGGCGATCCGGCTTGAGTACGCCGAAAAGCTGTTGTCGCTGAGGGCGCGGCATCTGGATCAGACACTTGCCTATACCGAGCTGACGGAAAAAGGGCCGGTGACGCGCCGGCCCTGGCTCTAACGCTTTGAAGTGGCACATAATCCTTTCCGAAAATCGATTCCGATTTCGGGGTTATGTGCTTTACCCGAGATAATCGCGCTTGCCGATCGGCGCACCCTGGTTGCGCAGGATGGCGTGGGCGGTGGTGACGTGGAAATAGAAATTCGGGAGGGCGAAGGCGGTGACATATTCATCGCCCGGAAGCACGATGCCGCTCTTGCCCGGCAGGGTGATTTCACGCGTTTCCGTGCCCTCCAGCGCCTCCTGGGAGAAGCTGGCGAGATAGGCTTCGGTCTTTGCCAGCCGTTCGCGCAGCTCATCGAACGTCTTCTCATTGTCCTCGAACTTCGGGGCGTCTGTGGCGGTCAGCCGGGCGAGGGTGAATTTGGCGCTGTCGCTGGCGCGCTGATACTGGCCGGAGAGCGGCAGCATATCGGGCGCAAGGCGCGCGGCGACCAAGATGGCGGGATCGATTTTCTTTTCCTCTGCGTAGGCTTCGGCCTTGTCGAGATAGGTTTTCAGGCTGGCGAGGCCGCGCTGGAACATCGGAACGGTGAGGCGATAGATCGAAATGGACATTTGTCCTGTCTCCAAAATCTTTAAATGACCGGCCGCGTCGAGGATATCGAAGACGCCTGCGGCCGCGGTCTTGTCTTCGAGCCTTCCATAGATGGAGGCGGCGTTGGTCTTTCACAACAGAGGCAATGCGGGCGCTGATGGTGACGTCCGCGGCATTGCGCCTTCATCTATATCTCGTCGCCGCGAAAGAGGCTTGACGTCGTTCCCAGAAAATGGAATGAATATTCCGAAGAGCAAATTTTACGGTTTGTTTGTTCCGTTTTACACGGGACACCGCGGGAGAGGCGGCGAGAAAATTGCGGCTCCAGGGCAATGCCCGGAGCTCCGGCGTGAGGAGGGTGCAGCCGGGCACCGCTTTGTGGAGGAAGTGAAAATGAAAAAGTTTATCCTGGGCACTGCGATGGCGCTCGTCATGTCGACGGCGGTCCACGCAGAAACCGTCGGCGTTTCGATGGCGAAATTCGACGACAACTTTCTGACCGTTCTGCGCAACGGCATGACCGATTATGCAAAGACGCTGAGCGGTGTGACGCTGCAGGTCGAAGACGCGCAGAACGACGTTTCCAAGCAGCAGAGCCAGATCCAGAATTTCATCGCCTCCAAGGTCGATGCAATCATCGTCAACCCTGTCGATACCGATGCGACCACGGCGATGTCGAAGCTCGCCGCCGATGCCGGCATCCCGCTGGTTTACGTCAACCGCCAGCCGGTCAATGTCGATACGCTGCCGGAAAAGCAGGCCTTCGTCGCCTCGAACGAGCAGGAATCCGGCACGCTGGAAACCAAGGAAGTCTGCCGCATTCTCGGCGGCAAGGGCAAGGCCATCGTCATGATGGGCGAGCTTTCCAACCAGGCTGCGCGCATGCGCACCCAGGACGTCCATGACGTCATCAAGACCGATGAATGCAAGGGTCTGGTGATCGTCGAAGAGCAGACCGCGAACTGGGATCGCACCCAGGGCGCCGACCTGATGGCCAACTGGCTCTCCAGCGGCATCGAATTCGACGCCGTCATCTCCAACAACGATGAAATGGCGATCGGCGCCATCCAGGCGCTGAAGGCGGCCGGCAAGGACATGACCAAGGTCGTCGTCGGCGGCGTTGACGCCACGCAGGACGCGCTTGCCGCCATGCAGGCAGGTGATCTCGACGTCACCGTGTTCCAGGATGCCGCCGGCCAGGGCAAGGGCTCGCTCGATGCGGCGCTGAAGCTCGCCAAGGGCGAAAAGATCGACAAGAAGGTCTATATTCCCTTCCAGCTCGTCACGCCTGCCAACGTCAAGGACTTCGTCACCAAGAACTGAGACGAGTGCCAACAGGATGCGGGCAAAGCCCGCATCCTTTCCGCCTGTCCGTATCCGGAGGAGATGATATGGCCGTCAGCCCGACAACCATGGCCGCCGTGCGTGCGAGCGGTGCAGTTCCCAATGCGGAATATCTCTTGAGCGCCGAGGGCGTTCGCAAGGAATTTCCGGGTGTCGTCGCCCTCGACGACGTGCAGTTCCGGCTGAAGCGCGCTTCCGTGCATGCGCTGATGGGCGAAAACGGCGCCGGAAAATCGACGCTGATGAAGATCCTCGCCGGCATCTACATACCCGACAAAGGCGATATCCGGCTGAAAGGGATCGAGATCCAGCTGAAATCTCCGCTCGACGCGCTGGAGAATGGCATTGCCATGATCCATCAGGAACTGAACCTGATGCCGTTCATGACGGTCGCAGAAAATATCTGGATCCGCCGCGAACCGAAGAACCGCTTCGGCTTCATCGATCACGGCGTGATGCATCGCATGACCGAAGAGCTGTTTACCCGGCTCAATATCGCGATCGATCCCGATATCGAGGTCCGGCACCTCTCGGTCGCCAACCGGCAGATGGTCGAGATCGCCAAGGCGGTTTCCTATAATTCCGACGTGCTGATCATGGACGAGCCGACCTCGGCGCTGACCG
This sequence comes from Rhizobium sp. NZLR8, assembly GCF_019685025.1. Lineage (NCBI taxonomy): Bacteria > Pseudomonadati > Pseudomonadota > Alphaproteobacteria > Hyphomicrobiales > Rhizobiaceae > Rhizobium > Rhizobium sp. NZLR8. The sequence goes on from NZ_JABDVY010000005.1 coordinate 146,717, forward strand.
AGCGCGAGGTCGAGCATCTTTTCCGCATCATCCGCGACCTCAGGGCCCAGGGCATCGGCATCGTCTACATCACCCACAAGATGAACGAGCTTTTCGAGATCGCCGACGAGTTCTCCGTTTTCCGTGACGGCCGATATATCGGCACGCATGCCTCGACCGATGTTACCCGCGACGACATCATCCGCATGATGGTCGGGCGCGAGATCACCCAGATGTTTCCCAAGGAAGAGGTGCCGATCGGCGAGGTCATGCTCTCCGTCAAGGATCTCTGTCTCAAGGGGGTGTTTCGCGACGTCTCCTTCGATGTGAGAGCGGGCGAGATTCTCGGTGTGGCCGGCCTTGTCGGCTCCGGGCGGTCGAATGTCGCCGAAACGCTGTTCGGGGTAACGCCGGCAAGCTCCGGCTCGATTGAACTTTACGGCAAGCCGGTGACGATTTCTTCGCCGACCGAGGCCATCCGTCACCAGATGGCGTTCCTGACCGAGGATCGCAAGGATACCGGCTGTCTGCTGATCCTCGATATTCTCGAAAACATGCAGATCGCCGTTCTTCAGGACAGATACGTCAAGGGCGGTTTCGTACAGCAGGGGGCGCTCGAGGCAACCTGCGAAGACATGGCAAAAAAGCTGCGGGTGAAAACGCCCAATCTTTACGAGCGGGTGGAAAATCTTTCGGGCGGCAATCAGCAGAAAGTGCTGATCGGGCGCTGGTTGCTCACCAATCCGCGGATCTTGATCCTCGATGAGCCGACCCGCGGCATCGATGTCGGCGCCAAGGCGGAGATCCACCGGCTGGTCACGGAAATGGCGCGAAACGGCGTGGCAGTCATCATGATTTCGTCCGAGATGCCCGAGGTTCTCGGGATGAGCGACCGCATCATGGTCATGCATGAGGGGCGCGTGACCGGTTTCCTCAATCGCGATGAAGCAACGCAGATCAAGGTGATGGAGCTGGCCGCGCAGTGATGCGTGGCCTGCGATCGCCCAAGGGAGGTTTGACATGACTACCAAGGCAGCAGAGGGAGCGGCTCCGCTCGCAACCCGGCAAAGGCGGCGGCGTTTACCGACCGAGCTGAGCATTTTCCTCGTGCTCGTCGGCATCGCGCTCATCTATGAAGCGCTCGGCTGGATGTTCATCGGCCAAAGCTTCCTGATGAATTCGCAGCGCCTGACGATCATGATCCTGCAGGTCTCCGTCATCGGCATCATCGCCGTCGGCGTCACGCAGGTCATCATCACCGGCGGCATCGATCTTTCCTCGGGCTCGGTCGTCGGCATGACGGCGATGATCGCGACAAGTTTCGCCCAGTCGTCGACCTGGGGGCGGGCCGTCTTCCCCTCGCTGACTGACCTTCCTGCTGTCGTGCCCATCCTCGTCGGCCTGCTGATCGGGGCGACCGCCGGTCTGGCGAACGGTGCGCTCATTGCCTACACGAAAATTCCGCCGTTCATCGCAACGCTCGGCATGTTCGTTTCGGCCAGAGGTGTCGCGAAGTGGTATACGAAGGGACAGCCGGTTTCCGGGATCACCGAGCAGTTTCACTTCATCGGCACCAAAGCCTGGCCGGTCGTCGTCTTCCTGGTCGTTGCGCTGATCTTCCACATTGCGCTGCGCTACACCCGTTATGGCAAGTTCACCTATGCCATCGGCGCCAACCCGCAGGCTGCACGCGTTTCCGGCATCAACATCGAGGCGCATCTCGTCAAGGTCTATGTGATTGCCGGATTGCTTGCCGGCCTTGCCGGTATCGTCACGGCGGCACGCGCGGAAACCGCGCAGGCAAGCATGGGCGTCGGATATGAACTCGATGCGATCGCCGCGACCGTCATCGGCGGCACCTCGCTCACCGGCGGCGTCGGGCGCATCACCGGCACGGTCATCGGCACCATCATCCTCGGCGTCATGACCTCCGGCTTCACCTTCCTCAGGATCGACGCCTATTACCAGGAGATCGTCAAGGGTCTGATCATCGTCGCGGCTGTGGTCATCGACGTCTACAGACAGAAGAAGCGCCGCAAGCACTGATCTCAGATGATGCGATCCGATGGTTTTTGCGGGGGCTTCGGCCCCCGTTCCGTTTTTGGCGCGTGAAGACGGAATTTATAAAAAAGAGGTGGCGAATTCCGTCAGCTTTTCTATTCTGGTCTTCATTCTCGCCCGATCGGGCAGCGCAGGAAGATAGATGCAATTCGTATTTGACGGTCACAACGACGTTCTCCTTCGACTTTGGACACATTCAAAAGACGGTAGCGACCCGATTGCGGAATTCGCAGACGGCACGACCGTCGGCCATATCGATGCGCACCGGGCCAAAAAGGGCGGACTTTCGGGCGGTCTCTGCGCCATCTATATTCCCTCGGGCGATCTCGTCTTCGCCGATCCTGATGCCGATGGCCGTTACATCACGCCGATGGCGGCCCCTCTTGATCCGCTGCCTTCCCTTGCCATTGCCAATGAAATGGCGGCGATCGCGCTGCGGCTCGACCAGGCGGGTGCTTGGCGGCTCTGCCGGACGGTGAAGGATATCCGCGGCGCCATGGTCGACGATATTTTCGCCGCCGTCCTACACATGGAAGGCTGCGAGGCGATCGGCGCCGATCTTTCGGCGCTTGAAGTGTTTTATGCGGCGGGGCTGCGGTCGCTCGGGCCAGTCTGGAGCCGGCACAATGTCTTCGGCTACGGCGTGCCCTTCGCCTTTCCGATGTCGCCGGACACGGCACCCGGCCTGACCGACGCCGGTTTCGCTTTGGTGAGGGAATGCAATCGCCTCGGTATCCTGATTGATCTTGCCCATATCACGGAGAAGGGGTTCTGGGACATAGCGAAGACGACGGACCAGCCGCTGGTCGCCAGCCATTCCAACGCCCATGCGCTGACGCCGGTCGCGCGCAATCTGACGGACAGGCAGCTCGATGCAATCCGCGAAAGCCGCGGGCTCGTCGGCATCAACTATGCCACCGCCATGCTGCGTCCCGATGGGCGTTCGGACGGCGATACGCCGCTTGCCGACATGATCCGCCACATCGACTATCTGGTGAACCGCATCGGCATCGACTGCGTGGGCCTCGGATCGGACTTCGACGGCGCCACTATTCCTGAGGAAATCGGCGATGCAGCGGGCAATCAGAAGCTGATTGCCGCTCTCAGGGAGGTTGGTTATGCTGAGGCTGACCTGACCAAACTCGCCCGTGAAAACTGGCTTCGCATTCTGGCAAAGGCTTGGCGGGAAGACCGTGCCTAAGCCTTTCGTATCCAATCAAAAAACAAGGGGAACGGACCATGATGATCACCAAGCTCAGCCGCAATTTCCGACTGCTTTCCGCGGGAGCGGCACTTTCGCTGCTGATGATGGCAGCACCCGCCGCCTTCGCCGAGACGCCCAAGGATACGCTGGTCGAGGGTTTCGCCATCGATGACATCATCACGATGGATCCGGGCGAGGCGTTCGAGCTCTCGACCGCCGAAGTTACCACCAACAGCTACAGCCTGCTCGTCCGTCTCGATATGGACGACACGTCCAAGGTGAAGGGCGATCTGGCCGACAGCTGGAATGTTTCCGATGACGGTCTGACCTATACGTTCAAGCTGAAATCGGGGCTGAAATTTGCCTCTGGCAATCCGATCACCGCCGAAGACGTCGCCTGGTCGTTCGAGCGCGCCGTCAAGCTCGACAAAAGCCCGGCCTTCATCCTCACGCAATTCGGCTTGACCGGCGACAATGTCACGGAAAAAGCCAAGGCGGCCGATGCCGGCACCTTCGTCTTCACCGTCGACAAGGCCTATGCGCCGAGCTTCGTGCTCAACTGCCTGACGGCAACGGTCGCTTCCGTCGTCGACAAGAAGCTGGTGATGGAGCATGTGAAGGCGGTGACGCCCGATGCCGAGCACAAATACGACAGCGATTTCGGCAATGAGTGGCTGAAGACCGGCTATGCCGGCTCCGGCGCCTATAAGCTGCGCGAATGGCGCGCCAATGAAGTGGTCGTTCTGGAACGCAACGACAATTATTACGGCGACAAGGCAAAGCTCAACCGCGTCATCTACCGCTATATGAAGGAAAGCGCTGCGCAGCGGCTGGCGCTCGAAGCCGGCGACATCGATATCGCCCGCAACCTCGAGCCTGGCGACATCGACGCCGTTTCGAAGAATGCCGACCTCGCAACGACGAGTGCGCCGAAGGGCACGATCTATTATGTCAGCCTGAACAACAAGAACGAGAATCTGAAGAAGCCGGAAGTCCAGGAAGCCTTCAAGTATCTGGTCGACTATGATGCGATCGGCGCAACCTTGATCAAGGGAATCGGCGAAATCCATCAGACCTTCCTGCCGAAGGGCCAGCTCGGCGCGCTCGACGAAAATCCCTACAAGCTCGATGTCGCCAAGGCCAAGGAACTGCTCGCCAAGGCAGGCGTACCGGACGGTTTCTCGATCACCATGGACGTGCGCAACACTCAGCCGGTGACCGGTATCGCCGAATCCATGCAGCAGACGCTGGCGCAGGCCGGCGTGAAGATGGAAATCATTCCGGGCGACGGCAAGCAGACGCTGACCAAATACCGCGCCCGCACTCACGACATGTATATCGGCCAATGGGGGTCGGACTATTTCGACCCGAATTCCAATGCCGATACCTTTACCGGCAATCCCGACAATTCCGATGCCGGCACGGTGAAGACGCTCGCATGGCGCAATACCTGGGAAGCGCCGGAACTCGACAAGCAAGCCAAGGCAGCGCTTCTGGAACGCGACGCTGCAAAGCGCGCCGCCATATATCAGGATATCCAGAAGAAATATCTTGAAAACAGCCCCTTTGTCTTCATCTTCCAGCAGACCGAGGTGGCCGGCTACCGCAAAAGCGTGAAGGACTTCAAGCTGGGTCCGAGCTTCGACACCAATTTCGTCGGTCCGATCGCCAAGGAATAGTCCGGCAGGATTGGCCGCTTGAGCACCGTCGAAACGACACAGGCGGCGCGGCCCCGAAAGGGCCGTGCCGGCGCCTTCGCAAAGGCGCTGGGGCGGTTCCTGTTTGCCGCCGTCACCACCTATTTCGGCCTTCTGGCCGTCACCTTCTTCATCGGCCGCGTTGTGCCGATCGATCCCGTGCTCGCCATTCTCGGCGATCGCGCCCCCGCCCATGTCGTCGAGCGCGTGCGCGAGGAGATGGGCTTCAACCTGCCGCTCTATCAGCAGTTTTTCATCTATATCAAAGGCATACTGTCCGGCGATTTCGGTAATTCGGTGCTGACGACCAATCCGGTCATGGTCGATATCCGCCGTGTCCTGCCGGCAACCATCGAGCTCGCGACACTCGGAACGCTCATCGGTGCTTTCGTCGGCGTGCCGCTCGGCGTTCTCGCCGCCGTGCGGCGCGGCAGCATCGCCGACCAGGTCGTGCGCGTCGTCGGCCTGATCGGTTATTCGGTGCCGATCTTCTGGCTGGCGCTGATTTCGCTCGTCATCTTCTATGCGCGGCTGCGCTGGGTGGCGTTTCCCGGCCGCATCGACATCGTCTTCGAATACACGTTCACGCCGATCACAGGCTTGTATCTGCTGGACAGTGCCTGGCAGGGGCAATGGGATGTGTTTTACGATGTCTTCCGCCACATCATCCTGCCTGCATCGCTGCTCGGCTATTTCTCGCTCGCCTATATCAGCCGCATGACGCGCAGCTTCATGCTGAACGAGCTTTCCCAGGAATATATCGTTGCCGCGCGTGCCAAGGGGCTTTCGGAAACGCGGGTGATCTGGGGCCATGCGCTGCGTAATGCCGCCGTGCCGTTGGTCACCGTCATCGCGCTTTCCTATGCCGGCCTGCTCGAAGGATCGGTGCTGACCGAGACCGTCTTTTCCTGGCCGGGCATCGGGCTCTACATCACCAATTCGCTGCAGAACGCCGACATGAATGCCGTGCTCGGCGGGACGATCGTCATCGGCACGGTCTTCATCGGCATCAACCTTCTGTCCGATCTTCTCTACCGGACACTCGACCCGAGGACGCGAAACCGATGACGGTTCCCGCCAGCCCATCCCAGCCGATGAGCCGCCGCGAATGGCTGCTTTCCGACCGGCCGCAATCGCGCATGCAGGCACGGCTCGGCCGCGCCTACATCACCTGGCGGCAGTTCACGGCCAACCGGCTCGCCGTCGTCGGCCTGCTGATCATCATCGCGCTGCTTTTCATCGCCGCTTTTGCCGATTTGCTCGCCACGCACAATCCCGTCGTTGGCGATCTGCGCAACGCCCGTCTGCTGCCGCCCGGAACGGGGGAATTCCTGCTCGGCACTGATGACCAGGGCCGCGACATCTATTCGCGGCTGATTTATGGATCGCGATTGACGCTGTTCGTCATCGTGCTCGTCGCGGTCATCTCGGCGCCGATCGGTCTGATCGTCGGCACGGTATCGGGTTATGCCGGAGGCTGGGTCGATGCGACGCTGATGCGCATCACCGATATTTTCCTTGCCTTTCCGAAGCTGGTGCTGGCGCTCGCCTTCGTTGCCGCGCTCGGTCCCGGCATCCAGAACGCGATCATCGCCATCGCCATCACATCCTGGCCGCCCTATGCCCGCATCGCCCGCGCCGAGACGCTGACGGTCCGGCGGTCCGATTATATCTCGGCGGTGAAGCTGATGGGCGCCTCGCCGTTCCGCATCATCCTGCGCCATGTCATGCCGCTCTGCATTTCCTCGCTGATCGTGCGCGTGACGCTCGACATGGCGGGCATCATCCTGACCGCCGCCGGTCTCGGTTTTCTCGGCCTCGGGGCGCAGCCGCCGCTGCCGGAATGGGGGGCGATGATTGCCTCGGGACGGCGCTTCATCCTCGATCAATGGTGGGTCGCGGCGATGCCCGGCATCGCCATCCTCATCGTCAGCCTCGGCTTCAATCTGCTTGGCGACGGCCTGCGCGACGCGCTCGATCCGAAGGAAAGCGGCCAATGACGACACTTCTGACGGTTGATAAGCTCAAGGTCAGCTACCCCACGCGCACCGGCGTGATCGAGGCCGTGCGCGGCGTCTCCTTCACGCTCGGCAAGGAAAGACTCGGCATCGTCGGCGAATCCGGTTCCGGCAAATCGCAGACCGGCAGGGCGATCATGGGGCTGACGCCGAAACATGCTATCGTCACGGCCGACCGGCTGGATTTCAACGGCATCGACCTGATCGAGGCTTCCGCCGGCGAAAGACGCAGGCTGCGCGGCAAGCGCATCGCCATGATCCTGCAGGATCCGAAATATTCGCTCGATCCGGTCATGACCATCGGGCGGCAGATCTGCGAAACGCTGCGTACTCATGAGAGGGTCGGCAAGGCGGAGGCGCGCGAGCGCGCGCTCGCCATGCTGGAAGCGGTGCAGATCCGCGATCCGAAACGTGTCTTCGACCTGCATCCGCACGAGGTTTCGGGCGGCATGGGGCAGCGGGCGATGATCGCCATGATGCTGATTGCCGGGCCTGAATTGCTGATTGCCGATGAGCCGACCTCGGCGCTCGACGTGACGGTGCAGCTCGACGTGCTGAGAATCATGGATAGGCTGGTATCGGAGCGGGGCATGGGGCTGATCTTCGTTTCCCACGATCTGAGGCTGGTCTCCTCCTTCTGCGACCGGATCATCGTCATGTATGCCGGAAAGGTCGTCGACGAGCTCGCGGCCGCCGATCTCAAGCATGCGCAGCATCCCTATACGAAAGGATTGCTGAATTGCATGCCCGAGATCGGCCAGAACCGTCATCCGCTGCCGGTGCTCGATCGCAGGCCGGAGTGGGCGGCATGAGCGCCGCTCTTGAGGCCGATAATCTCAGCGTCGTCTACGATCAATTTCACGCGCTGAAGGATGTCAGCATCACGGTCGAGCGTGGCGAATCCTTTGGCCTTGTCGGCGAGTCCGGCTCGGGGAAATCGACTTTGCTGCGGGCAGTCGCCGGGCTGGCGCCGATCAGCGGCGGCGCGATCAACATCGATGGCGAAGCGCTGAAAGGTTCAAAACGCAGCAAAATCTTCTATCGGCGCGTGCAGATGGTCTTCCAGGACCCGTATGGTTCGCTGCATCCGCGCCAGACGATCGACCGGCTCCTGCTCGAACCACTGGCGATTCACGGCATCGACGACGGCGAGAAGCGCATCGCTCGCGCGCTCGACGAGGTCGGCCTCGGCAACGGCTTCCGTTTCCGTTATCCGCACCAGCTCTCCGGCGGCCAGCGGCAGCGCGTGGCGATCGCCCGGGCATTGATCGTCGAACCGTCGATTCTGCTGCTCGACGAGCCGACTTCGGCGCTCGACGCCTCGGTGCAGGCCGAGGTTCTGAACCTCTTGGAGCAGATCCGGCGCGACCGCAAGTTGACGTTCGTGATGGTGAGCCACGATCTCGGCGTCATCACCCATATGTGCGAAAGGTTGGCCGTGATGCGCAACGGCGCTGTCGTCGAGCGGTTGAGTTCGGAAGAACTGGCAAGCGGCGCGGTTCGGGAGGACTACACGAAAAATTTGATGATCGCCAGCAAGGGGTTTGTCAAAGCCTGAAAGGCAATCTTTTCAACCCGTTGAAAAGAAGGGGTCAGGGTCGGCGTTAAGGATAAGACTTCCCTAAAAGACGACCATTCAACTAGACTATTGACAGCTGCCTTGCTTCTGTCATGATCCTGTTAACGATTGTTAGCTTTCGTGATCGATGGAGGTTGAGGCATGTTCTTTCTCGGCGGGATGACCATGGGCTATCTAGATCCTCCGGTCAAAGCCGATCGCAGGGAACAGATTTCGGTATCCCTTCCCGCGGAAAAGGACCGCCGGCTGATCGACACGTCTTCCAATTCGCCGCAAAGCGAGAACGCCGTCGAGCGCTCGTTGATCTGGGCATGGCGCGTACTCTGCTAAAATGGCGGGCTGCTAAAAGGACTGGTTGAATTTTCTCCTCCGTTCGCTCTGGACGGAATTTTATCTCTACCTACTTGATAGAGAAAATACGAATATCAACGCGAGCCGCACAACCGGCCGCAGGAAACAACGGAGGCGACATATGGCAGATCTGGGTATTTCGCATGCTCACGTGAACCAGTATGGTTCCATCCCGGCCAAGAAGGTGCTCACCACGCGCCATAGGCTTCAGACGCTGCTTCATGGAGCGATCTTCACCGCGGCATTCCTGTTCGTCGTCGCCATGGTTTGCGGGGTCGTCGGGTAATCGGCAAATGGCAGGCGCCGGTGATGCCGGCAGCTGCGGGCGGTTTTTGCCCTTATTGAATTCCGGAACATCTCATTCGGCGTTCTCCCGACACTCGAATGTCAAAGGCGAGTTGCCATAAGGGGGCATCTTGCTCTGGTTGATCGAAGCCGATCCCATCATCATTCTTCCGTCCTTCTTTCATTCATCGAAAACGGCCGCATCGACCTTGTTGGTGCGACCGGAATCGATGAGTTCCTGCCTGCCGGCACCTTAGTGCCGGCATTTTTGTGCCTACCGCCCAGATCAGCTCGCTGAGGGTGGCCCGTGCTTTTTGACTTGAATTATTTCGATACTGTCCAAATTTTCGACATGGCTTTCGCGGAGAGGTATCGATGGTCCCAATACCCGTCGGGCCGCGTCCTTTGCCAGAGCTCAGCCCGTTGCATAGCTTGGCCCAAGTGTCGTTCACCCCGGCTTCATCGATCTTTGAAGAATGGGGCTCCGTTCATGTAGCAGTCATGATAAGCAGTGCAAAAGGCTGCGCAAAACAGCCATAACTTCGTTTGGATCCAGAACCGAACCCATGTCTATTTCCAATCTTTCTCCGAGCCTTCCGCGCGAACCCGAGATTAAGCAGATCGATCATAACGATTCGATCCGCTCGACCTATCTTGCCATCGAGGACATCAAGGCGATGGGCGATGCGGTCGCCCGCAACGGCGTCGACCAGCTGCCGGCTTTCGCCCCATTCGATTTCTTCGCGCGCCATAAGGAAAACGAGAAGGAAATTCTGCGCGTCTACCGGACCACGGCGACCGACGTCGAAGCAGGCGAGACGATCACGCCGGCGGCAGAATGGTTGCTGGACAATCATTATATCGTCGAAGAGGCGATCCAGGAGGTGCGGCGCGACTTCCCCCGCCGCTTCTATCGCGAATTGCCGACCATGGTCGTCGGCGGTGTCGAGGTGCCGCGCACCCTCGTGCTTGCCTGGCTCTACGTCGCCCATACCCATAGCACGATCTCGCAGGAAAGCCTGACGGCGCTGGTCGACGGTTTTCAGGCCAGCGAGACGCTGAGGATCGGCGAACTCTGGGCATTGCCTTCGCTCGTGCGCTACGTGCTCGTGGAAAACCTTCGCCGCATTTCCAGCCGCGTCGAAGCCAGCCGCCGCCTGCGCCGCCGCGCCAACGAGGCGGCCGACGAATTGGTGCGGCTGACCGATCCGGCCGGGGCGGCGGCCTACCTGAAGACGCTGGAACCGCTTGCCGAGGACAATACTTTCTCGACACAGTTCCTCTATCGCCTTCGTGACGGCTCGCAGACGTCGAGTCTCGCCATCACCTGGCTCGACGAGCGGCTGGAAGAACTCGGCCGCAACAGCGAAGAGACGACGACGGCCGAACACAGCCGCCTTTCTTCCGGCAACGTGACGATGGGCAACATCATCCGCAGCCTTCGCGAGATCGACGATGCCGAATGGTCGGTCTGGGTCGAGCAGGTAAGCCATGTCGACAAACTGCTCTGGGAGCATTCCGATTACGGCATCCTCGATTCCGGCTCGCGCAACAAATATCGCAAACAGATCGAAAAGCTGGCCAAACGCTCGCCGCTGACGGAAATGGAAATCGCTCAGCTGGCGCTCGACATGACGGCTGCTGCCAAGGCCTCCGACGAGCCGCAGCCGCATGAACCGAATGTCGGCGGTTTCCTGTCCGGCGCGCAGCGGCCGAAGCTGGAGGCGCGGGCGAATTATCGCCCGACGATCATCCAGCATTTCGTGCGCGCCGTGCGTCGGTTCAACTGGCTGGCAATTGCCGTGCCCGTCATGCTGCTGACGATCATCGCCATGGCGATCGTCGGCCGGTTCATGGCGAATGCCGGCATGGGGGCGATCGAAATCGCCCTGCTGCTGATCATGTTCTCAGTGCCGGCGTCGGAAGGGGCGACGGGTCTCTTCAACACCGTGCTGTCCTTCTTCGTGACGCCGGCGCGCCTTGTCGGATACGAGTTCAAGGAAGGCATTCCGGAGGATGCGCGCACATTGCTCGTCGTGCCCTGCCTGATCTCGAACCGTGACAGCGTCGATGACCACGTGCGCAATCTCGAGGTTCATTATCTTGCCAATCCGCGCGGTGAGCTCTATTTCGCGCTGCTCAGCGATTGGCCGGACAGCGAGGCCGAGGAAACGCCCGCCGATCTCGAGGTTCTCGACTATGCCCGGCGCGAGATCGCCAATCTTTCCGCCCGCTATGCCTATGACGGCAAGACGCGTTTCTATCTGTTGCATCGCCGCCGTCTCTACAATCCCTCCGAAGGCGTCTGGATGGGTTGGGAGCGCAAACGCGGCAAGCTGCACGAGCTGAACATGCTGCTGCGCGGCGACCGCGACACGACCTATCTGCCGGGCGCCAACACCGTGCCGGCCAAGGTGCAATATGTGATGACGCTCGATGCCGATACGCGCCTGATGCGCGATGCCGTCACCAAGCTCGTCGGCAAGCTCTATCATCCGATCAACCGGCCGGTCATCAATCCGAAAACCGGCCGTGTCGAAAGCGGCTATGGCGTGCTGCAGCCGCGCGTCACCCCGTCGCTGACGACGGGCAAGGACGCATCGGTTTTCCAGCGCGTCTTTTCGATCAACCGCGGCCTCGATCCTTACGTTTTCACCGTTTCCGACGTCTATCAGGATCTGGCCGGCGAGGGCACCTTCACCGGCAAGGGCCTTTATCATGTCGATGCCTTCGAAGCGTCGCTGAAGGGTCGGATCGACGAGAACTCCGTGCTCAGCCACGATCTTCTCGAAGGCTCGATGGCGCGTTGCGCGCTCGTCACCGATCTCGAACTGGTTGAGGATTTCCCGATCCGTTACGAGGTCGAGACCTCGCGTCAGCATCGCTGGGCGCGTGGCGACTGGCAGCTGCTGCCCTATATGTTCAATCCGAAATACGGCGTCACGGCACTCGGCCGCTGGAAGATGTTCGACAATCTGCGCCGCTCGCTGACGCCGATCGCCTGGTTTTTCGCCTCCGTGCTCGGCTGGTATTTCATGAGCCCGCTCGGCGCACTGATCTGGCAGATTCTGCTGATCTTCTGCCTCTTCGTCGCGCCGACGCTGTCGCTGATCAACGGCATCATTCCGCGCACCAGCGATATCATCGCCCGCGCCCATCTCTATACGGTCTGGTCCGATATCACGGCCGCCAATGCGCAGGTTGCACTGCGGATCGTCTTCATCGCCGATTCGGCCGCCATGATGGCCGATGCGATCGGCCGCTCGCTCTACCGCCTCTTGGTCAGCCGCAAGCTGATGCTGCAGTGGCGGACCGCCGCCAGCGTTCACGCCAGCGGCCAGGGAACGCTGATCTCCTATTACAAAGGGATGTGGCACGCACCGGCGCTGGCGCTGCTGGCGCTTGGGTTTGCAGCCCTCCCCGGCGGCAGCGCCTTCGTCGTCGGCATTCCCTTCGCTCTGTTGTGGATCCTGTCGCCTGTCGTCGCCTGGTATGTCAGCCAGTCGGCAGAGACCGAGGACCGGCTCGAGGTCGCCGATTCGGTGTCGAGCGAACTGCGCAAGATCGCCCGACGCACCTGGCGTTATTTCGAGACCTTCACCACGGCCGAGCAGAACTATCTGCCGCCGGACAATATCCAGGAAACGCCGCATGTGATTGTTGCGGCGCGCACCTCGCCGACCAATATCGGCGTCTATCTGCTCTCGGTCGTTTCCGGCCGGCAATTCGGCTGGTTCTCCTTCGAGGAGACGCTCGAGCGGCTAGAGCAGACGATTTCGACGATCGACAGAATGGAGAAATTCCGCGGCCATCTGTTCAACTGGTATCACACCGATACGCTGCAGACGCTTGGGCCGCGTTATGTCTCGGCCGTCGACAGCGGCAATCTCGCCGGCCATCTGATCGCCATTTCGTCGGCCTGCCGCAACTGGGCCGAGGCGCCGTCCGCTCATATGCAGGGCAACCTCGACGGCGTCGGCGACACAGCCGGCATTCTCGGTGAAGTGCTGGCCGACCTGCCCGACGACCGCAAGACCGTGCGGCCGCTGCGCCGGCGCCTGGAGGAACGCATCGTCGGCTTCCAGAATGCGCTTGCCGCCGTCAAGCGCGAGCATGAATTCGCCTCGATCCGCATCATCAATCTCGCCGTTCTCGCCCGCGACATCGAGAAGCTCGCCGCCAATCTCGACCATGAGGTCAAGTCGAAGCAGAGCGAAGAGGTCACCCAATGGGCGGCCTCCCTGGTGAAGGTCTGTGAGGCGCATATTTCCGACAGCACCTTCGACCTTTCCAAAGTCGATGCGCTGAGGCCGCGCCTGGTGGCACTGCGCGACAAAGCCCGAGATCTGGCGTTCTCGATGGATTTCGGCTTCCTGTTCCGGCCCGAGCGGCGCCTGCTGTCGATCGGCTACCGCGTCGAAAGCGGTGAACTCGACCAGGCCTGCTACGATCTTCTCGCCTCGGAATGTCGCCTGACCAGCCTGTTCGGCATTGCCAAGGGCGATCTGCCAACGGAGCACTGGTATCGCCTCGGCCGCCAGGTCGTTCCTGTGGGGTCGCGCGGCGCGCTGGTCTCCTGGTCCGGCTCGATGTTCGAGTATCTGATGCCGCCGCTGGTCATGCAGGAGCGCGGCGGAGGGATTCTCAACCAGACCAACAATCTGGTCGTCGTCGAACAGATGAATTACGCCCGCAAGCTCGGAATTCCGTGGGGCATCTCGGAAGCGGCCTTCAATGCCCGCGACCATAATCTCAATTATCAGTACACGAATTTCGGCGTGCCGACGCTCGGCCTGAAGCGCGGCCTCGGCCACAATGCCGTCATTGCGCCTTATGCATCGCTGCTCGCCAGCCAGTACGACCCGCCGGCCGCGCTCGAAAATCTGCAGAGGCTGCGCAAGGTCGGTGCGCTCGGCAAGTTCGGCTTCCACGATGCCGTCGACTTCACGCCGACGCGCGTGCCGGAAGGCAAAAAATGCGCTGTGGTCTATAATTATTATGCCCACCATCACGGCATGTCGATCGCCGCCGTCGCCAACGTCGCCTTCAATGGTCATCTGCGCGAGCTCTTCCACGCCGATCCGGTCATCGAGGCAGCGGAGCTTTTGCTGCAGGAAAAGGCGCCGCGCGACATTCCGGTGATGAGCGGCAAGCATGAATCCGACACGCCGGCCAGCATCCAGGACGACCTGCTGCGGCCGGAGATCAGGAAGATCAGCGATCCGGCTTCGCGTGATCGCGAACTCGTGTTCTTGTCGAACGGCCATTATTCGCTGATGCTGACGGCTACGGGCGCCGGTTATTCCCGCTGGAACGGCCTCTCCGTTTCCCGCTGGAAAGCCGATCCGACCGAAGACCGCTGGGGCAGCTTCATCTTCCTGCGCGATACGGCCACGAATGAATGGTGGTCGACGACCTCGGAGCCGAAGGGCGTCGAAGGCGAAAAGATCAAGGTCGAATTCGCCGACGAGAAGGCGCAGTTCACCAAGACGGTCGGCGACCTCACAAGCGAGGTAGAGTGCATTATTGCGACCGAGCATGATGCCGAGGCCCGCCGCGTCACCCTGCTCAACATGGGTGGGGAAGACCGTTTCATCGAAGTCACCTCCTATCTCGAACCGGTGATCACCTCCGACGATACCGACAATGCGCATCCGGCATTTGCCCGGATGTTCGTCAAGACCGAGATCGGCAAGCGCGGCGACGTCATCCGCGCCGAACGCAACAAGCGCGATCCGAACGAACCGAACATCAGCATCGCCCACTTGATCGTCGACAATGCCGGCGACACCCGCCACACGGAATTCGAGACCGACCGGCGCAAATTCATCGGCCGTGGCCGCAGCCTTGCCGATGCGGCAGCCTTCGATCCGGGCGCTACGCTTTCCGGCAGCGACGGCTTCATGCTCGATGCGGTGATGTCGCTGCGTCGCACCGTCCGCGTGCCGGCCGGCAAGAAAGTCAGCGTGATCTTCTGGACGATCGCTGCGCCAAACCGCGACGAAGTCGACAAGGCGGTCAATCGCTACCGTCATCCCGACGCTTTCAACCACGAGTTGGTGCAAGCCTGGACGCGCACGCAGGTGCAGATGCGCCATGTCGGCGTTACCTCGCAGCAGGCAGCGGCCTTCCAGCATCTCGGACGCTACCTCGTCTATCCCGACATGCAGCTGCGCAAGGACGAGGCGACCGTCGAGGCCGGCCTGCAGTCGCAATCGGCGCTTTGGCCGCTGGCGATCTCCGGCGACTTCCCGATCTTCACGCTGCGCATCAACGACGACATGGATCTCGAGATCGCCCGCGAGGCGCTGCTGGCGCAGGAATATCTGCGTTCGCGCGGCGTCACCGCCGATCTCGTCATCATGAACGAACGCGCCTCTTCCTACGCGCAGGATATGCAGCACGCGCTCGACGCAATGTGCGAAAACGTGCGCCGCATGGGCCAGGCCGACGGCTTGCGCCAGCATATCTTTGCTGTTCGCAAGGACCTGATGGAGGAGAGCACCTATCACGCGCTGATTGCGGCTTCCCGCGTCACGCTGCATACGAAGAACGGCAAGGTGGTCGACCAGATCGGCCGCGCCGTGGCGCTGTTTGCGCCCTCCAAGGAGGAGCTGCAGGAGATGGAACGGGCCGAGCGCAACAAGGCCCCGGTCAAGCGTGTTGCGCCGGTGCCGCCGCCTGTCGTGCCCGCCGTCGTCATCGAGGAGGAAGGCGATCTCGACTTCTGGAACGGTATTGGCGGTTTTGCCCGCGATGGACGCGAATATGTCGTTCGGCTGCCCGGAGGTCACGCGACGCCGCAGCCGTGGATCAATGTCATCTCCAATGACAGGTTCGGCTTCCACGTGTCGGCTGAGGGCTCCGGCTTCACCTGGAGCGCCAATTCGCGCGACTATCAGCTGACCTCCTGGTCGAACGATGCGGTGGTCAACCGTTCCGGCGAGGCGTTCTATTTGACCGATCTCGAGAGCGGTGCCGTCATGACGCCGTTCGCAGCGCTTTCCGGCCGGCCGGACATCCGCTTCGAAACCCGTCACGGGCTCGGCTATTCGGTCTTTTCCAGCATTCAGAACGATATCGCTCTCGAGCTGACGCAGACGATCGACCGCGAAAGGCCGGTTAAACTGCAGCGCCTGCGCTTGCGCAACACCGGTTCGACCAGCCGCAAGCTGCGTCTCTACGGTTATGTCGAATGGATCCTCGGCAGCAATGCGGCACGCACGGCACCGTTCATCCTGTCTAGATATGACGAGGAGACTGGGGCGCTGTTTGCCACCAATCCCTACAGCATCGATTATTCCAGCCGCACCGCCTTCTTCGCGGCGAGCGAGGCCCTTTCGAGCTTCTCGGCAAGCCGGCGCGAATTTGTCGGCAAGGCGGGAACGATCCACGCGCCGCAGGCCGTTACCTCCGCCGCCGCCCTTTCCAGCACGGCCGACCTCGACGGTGATCCGGCCGCAGCGCTTGCCATCGACATCGAGCTCGGCGCCGGTGAGGAGCGCGACTTCACCTTCTTCCTCGGCGATACGCCGACGGAGGAAGAAGCGCGCAGAGTCATCGCCGAGATCCGCAAGGCCTCGTTCGACGATGCCGTCGAGGCGAACCGAACCTTCTGGCGGGATTTTACCGGCAGGCTGCAGATATCGACGCCAGATCGTGGAATGAATAATCTCGTCAACACCTGGTTGCCCTATCAGAGCCTCGGCTGCCGCATCATGGCCCGCACGGCCTTCTACCAGGCAAGCGGCGCCTTCGGCTTCCGCGATCAGCTGCAGGACACGCTGGCCTTCGTGCTGCACGAACCCTCCCTCGCCCGCGGGCAGATCCTCAATGCCGCGTCACGCCAATTCCGCGAAGGCGACGTGCAGCATTGGTGGCTGCCCGGAACGGGTGCGGGCGTGCGCACGTTGATCTCGGACGACGTCGTCTGGCTCGCTTACGCGATCCATCATTATTGCAGCGTCACCGGCGATAGGAGCGTGCTCGACGAGCAGATCGCCTTCCTGGAAGGGCCGGCTCTGCTCGAAGGCCAGCACGACTCCTTCTACAGGCCGGAGATTTCCGAGGACAAGGCGAGCGTCTACGAGCACGCGGCGCTGGCGCTCGATCTCGCCATCGCCCGCAAGGGGGCAAACGGCCTGCCGCTGTTCCTTGGCGGCGACTGGAACGACGGGATGAACCGCGTCGGCGTCGGCGGGCGCGGCACCAGCGTCTGGCTCGGCTGGTTCCTGGCGGGCGCATTGCGCTCCTTTATTCCCTATGCCGAAGAGCGCGGCGACACGGCCCGCATAGAGCGCTGGTCGGCGCATCTGATCGAGCTGAAGAAGGGGCTCGAAACTGCGGCCTGGGATGGCGGCTACTATCGCCGCGGCACATTCGACGACGGTGCGCTGCTCGGCTCCAGGGAAAGCCCGGAATGCCGGATCGATTCGATTGCGCAGTCATGGAGCGTGCTGTCGGGCGAGGGTGATCCGGCCCGCGCCGTCACAGCGATGGACGCTGTGCTCGACCAGCTGGTCGACGAGGATGCCCGGATCATCCGGCTGTTCACGCCGCCTTTTGTCAATTCTGCCAGGGATCCCGGCTATATCAAAGCCTATCCGCCGGGGGTGCGCGAAAACGGCGGACAATATACCCACGCCGCAACCTGGGTGGTGATGGCGTTGGCGGAGCTGAAGCGGGGCGATGATGCGTTCCGTTGCTTCCAGATCCTCAACCCGATCACCCATGCGCTCGACAAGGCTTCGGCGGAGCAATACCGCGTCGAACCCTATGTCGTGGCTGCCGACGTCTACGGCCATGAGCCCTATACGTCGCGCGGCGGCTGGACCTGGTATACCGGCTCCGCCGGCTGGCTCTACCGCGCCGCCGTCGAAGGCATCCTCGGCATCCGGCTGAAGGGCGGCCGGCTCTATGTGCGACCGTCGCTCCCGTCGGAATGGGACGGTTTTGCGGCAGAGGTGGAGCAGGGCGGCGGCAAATACCGCATTTCGGTCTCAAAAGCGTCCAATGACAGCGGCTACACTCTGACGATCAACGGCTGCGAAGTCACCGATCCCGAAGAGGGATATCCGCTCGGATAACAGCGTTCTCCACGCTGAAAAACACGGCGATTCGCGGCGGCCAAAAGGGAACCCTTTTGGCCGCCGTCGCGTTTGCAAATCGGATGACAAGGAGACACCCATGGCTAGCACGCCGACCCAAGCCATCGTCACTGGGCGCAGTTCCCTATCCGCCGCCGCGCCAATACGTGATACAAGGCTCGACGTCTTGCGCGGCGTGGCGCTGATCATGATCTTCATCAACCATGTTCCCGGACAGATCTTCGAATATCTGACGACGAAGAATTTCGGTTTTTCCGATGCTGCAGAAGCCTTCGTGCTGATCTCGGGCATTGCCGTCGGCCTTGCCTACGGTTCCGGGTTCCGGCCGGGCAACCGGCTGACGATGGCGATCAAGGCGGTGAAGCGCGCCTTCACGCTCTATCTCGCCCACATGATCACCACCTTCATGACGCTGGCGCTGTTTATCTGCGGCGCGTGGCTGTTTCACCGGCCGGGCTTGCTGGTCGAAATCAACATCCTGGCGGTGCTGATGAACCTGAAGGAAGGCCTTCCGGCGCTGCTGCTGCTCGGCCACCAGATCGGCTATAACAATATCCTGCCGATGTACGGCGCGTTGATGTTGATGGTGCCGATCATCCTGCTTTTGAATGCCCGGAGCCCGTTGCTGGCGCTCGGCGTTTCCGGCACGGTTTGGCTGCTTGCGGGCATCTACCAAGTGGCGCCGCACAACATGCTGATCGAAAGCTACTGGTTCCTCAATCCGCTTTCATGGCAGTTCCTGTTTTCGATCGGCATCGTTTCGATGCTGCATATCAAGCGCGGCGGCACCATCCCCCGGCATCGGCTGCTGCTTGCGGCCGCTGCCGGTTACGTTGCGCTGTCCTTTGTCTGGGTGACCGGCCAGCTCTGGGTCTTCGGCAATTCGCTGGCCGCACTTGGCCTGCCGACGGTCATCACCGGTTTCGACAAGACCTTCCTGTCGCTGCCGCGTCTGTTGCACGTGCTGGCACTGACCTATCTGGTCATCAGCATTCCGGCGCTCTCGCGCATTCTGCGCCGTCCTGCGGACCATCCGCTGGCGATCCTCGGCCGCCATTCGCTGAACATTTTCGTCGCCGGCACGATCCTCGCCATGATTGGCCAGGTAGTGCTCTATATTACCAATAAGGATCCGCTGGTCGGTCCGCTCTTCGTGATCGTTGGTATCGCGACGCAATTCGCCTATGCCTATTATCTCGAACGCAAGCGCCAGCAGGGCAAGGTCAAGGCGAAACTGGTCACGGAGCTCGCCAGCGTCCCGGTGCCCGTCCGCATTGGCGGAACGGCCAACGTCTATCGCCGCAACGATCGGAAATAGGCTTTGGATATGCCTGTGAGATGAAGGGAGCCGGCGGCCGATGGCCGCCGGCTTAGTTTTTGTGAACAAGGATGTTCACCAGCTTGCCCAGAGGATCGCGCACATAGAAGCGCCTGACGCCCCAGGGCTCATCGGCCGGGCCGTATTCGATGGGAAAGCCAGCTGCCGACACTGCCTTAAACACGGCGTCGAGGTCGTCGACCTCGATCGAGAGATCCGGTACCGGCGTTCCGGAGCCACCTTCGCTGGCCACGCTGAGTTGAACGGTCATCGAGCGCGGGGCGCCGAACGTCGCGATCCATCCGTGATCCATGATGACGTCAAGACCGAGGATATCCTGATAGAACCGCCGGGCCATGGTGATGTCAGGTGCCTGGACATTGGCAACGATGCGCAGGACCTTCATGGTTTTTCCCTTCGGTAGTCGGTAACAAACCGGAAATTAGGAAGATCGGTAGGGTGGTCAATCGGTTTGGCTTGGAATCGAGACGTTGCTGCGTGTGAGCCCCTTCTGCCCTGCCGGGCATCTCCCCCACAGATGGGGAGATCGGCCAGTGGTTGGCCCTGAATTCCTCTCTACTGCCGTGCGGGACATCAGTTGGTCATTGTTTGGGGAAACCATCGCGCCCAGCCGATCTCCCTCCTTGTGGGGGAGATGCCCGCCAGGGCAGAGGGGATATCCACACGGCACAGTGCCAATGCATATCGTCCATAGCGGTATTCGGATAAAGCAAAGTCTGAAAGCGTGTCGTAGGAATGCCGTTCGATGCAGCCTCTTAACCCAGCCCAACAAAAAAGGCCGAAGGGGGTTACCCCTCCGGCCTTTGTTTGAAACCCAAGCCGATCAGGCGGCTTCGGTGGTATGGGCCTTGCGGACCTCTTCGTCCGTCAGGATACCGCTGGCGCGCAGCAGGGCGGCGAAGCGGCCGTTGCTGTGGCTGAGTTCGTCGAAGCTACCCTGTTCGACCACGCGGCCGTCGTCGAGGAAGAGCACCATATCGGCTTCGCGGACCGTCGACAGGCGGTGGGCGATGATGAAGGTGGTGCGGTTCTGGCGCAGGTTGTCGATTGCGGCCTTGACGCGGTTTTCAGTCTCGACGTCGAGCGCCGAGGTCGCCTCGTCGAGCACCAGGATCGGCGCGTCCTTGAGGATAGCGCGGGCGATGGCGATGCGCTGACGCTCGCCGCCAGAGAGCTTGTTGCCGCGTTCGCCGACATGCGTATCGTAGCGATCCTCACGGGTCTCGATAAAGTCGGCGGCAGCGGCGGCTTCGGCCGCACGGCGCATGTCCTCTTCGCTGGCGCCTTCACGGCCGAGGCGGATATTGTCGCTGATCGAACGGTTCAGCAGGCCCGCATCCTGGAAGACGGTGGCGATGTGACGACGCAGCGACTTGCGGGTCACCTTCGTGATATCGGTGCCGTCGACAAGGATCTGGCCGCCCTGGGCGTCGTAAACACGCTGCAGCAGGTTGACCAGCGTCGTCTTGCCGGCACCGGTCGGGCCGACGATCGCGACCGTCTGGCCTGCCTTCACCGAGAAGGAGACATTGTGCAGGCCCTGCGAGCTGTTGCCGAAGCCGAAGGAGACGTCGCGGAATTCGATCGCACCCTTGACGTCCTTGATCTCGCCATTGCCGGCCGGTTCTTCGCGTTCACGCACCGAGTCTTCGAGCGCATAGAATTCCTCGAGCTTGGAACGGGCTTCGAAAATCTGCGTGGCGAACTGGCGCATCAGGTCGAGGCGGCCGATCAGCAGGTTGGCAAAGCCGATGAAGGCGATGACGTCGCCGACGCGCAGCTGGCCGGCCTGAACAAGCATGGTGCCGATGATCAGGACCACCATCATTGCAATGGTCGACGCCATGCGGTTCAACGCGCTGGCGATCGCCCACCAGTCGAGCACCGGATACTGGGCTTCGAGCAGGCGGTCGGCAAAGGATTTCAGCGCCTTGGTTTCAGCCTCGATGCGGTTGTAGCTGTGCAGGACAGACACGTTGCTGATCGAGTCGCTGACATGCGAAAAGACGGTGTGATAATGGTTTTCGACCGAAGCCTGGCCGTCTTTGGTGCGGCTCATGACGACGCGACCGATCATCCAGTAGGCGACGGCGAGCACCATGAGCACGGCGGAAAGGCGCAGGTCCATCGCCATTGCCGTCGGTATCAGAAGGGCAAGCGCGATAACCGTCGACAGGTGGTTGCGCATGAATTCCAGCCAGAGACCGAACAGCGTCTCGCAGGCGCGCAGCAATGTATGCAGCGCGTTTGAGGTGCCGCGCTGATGGTGCCAGCCAAGCGGCATGGAGATGATCCGGCCGAAGGCTTCCGTCAACAGCGTCGCGCGCCGGCCATGGGCCAGCCTGTCGGCCTCGCGGGCGACCAGGACGAAGGCAACCGTGTTGAAAACGGCGAAGGTCGCCCACATGAAAAGGATGGGCTTGACCTCACCCTTGCCCGAAATCGCATCGATAATGCGACCGAACAGGATCGGCTCCGCGATGGTAATTGTCGCCAGAACGATGTTTGCGACCACGACCAGGGATACGCGCAGCTTGTAGGCGCTGAGATAGCGCAGAGCTCTTGCATAGACCTTGAATAGCGTCACGTCGAACCTCTTATGCATCTGCGAAACTGGATGATGCGATGCTACAAAAGGTTACCTGAACCGGCGATTAACGGAGTATTCAGGGTCCATCGAGGCGACGAGTAACCCGATCGCATTATCGTGGGATTCGACGAGATGACTATGGCGCTGAATTTTCTGCTCGGTTATATCCCTGCAACAATTTGCGCTTGCATTTTAATAAATATTTAGCGCAGCATTAAATTAGAGACTGCATTTTTTGAAGAAGACCGTTTCGCGACCAATTTGAAAAGCCGCCGACGGCCTCGATGCGGGCATCCGTCCGGGCAAGGGGCATTTTGTGAATATTAATTTGTTAATTCAATTGCTTATCATTCTGGAAGAAACGTCAAATCCTCAGGCCGTGGTTACCGAGCTGGAGCAGGTCATCCAAGATTGCGGCTTCGAATATTACGGCCTACGGCGCCATTTGCCGCAGAATCCGGCGCAGCAGAATCTGGAACCTTGGGCTGCGGCGCTTGCCGGCCGCTGGCCGCAACAATGGCCGCAAATCTATACCGCGAAAAAATATGTGCTGATCGATCCGATGGTGCGCTACCTCGCTCATGCGCAGCGGCCTTTCCGCTGGCGGGAAAGCCTGGCAGCATTCCGCAAGGATGCGCAGAAGCGTCGGATGGAGCAGATGATGGTCGATGCTTTCGGTCACGGACTGGAAGACGGTTATATCTTTCCGATCCACGGACGGAACGGCATTCTCGGCAACCTCAGTCTCGCCGGCAAGCCGATCGAGCTGTCGCCGGTGGAGATCGCCCTTTTCGAGGCCGTGGCACGCAAAAGCTTCTGGCGATTGCTCGAGCTGAAGGATGAGGCTGAGGCGCTGGAAACCGTGCTACCGGCCGACACGCCGCTGACGCGACGCGAAATGGAGATCCTGCATTATCTCGCCGAAGGCATGACCTCGATGGAAATCAGCAAGATGCTGAAGATCTCAAACCACACCGTCGACTGGTATATGAACGGCTTGCAAAACAAGCTAAAGGCGAAAAACCGGCAGCAGGCGGTGGCGCTTGCCTTCCGTCACCGCCTGATAAGCTAGAGCATGATGCCGAAAGGATGAGCGGTTTTCATGCTATGCCTTTGATTTTGATGAGAAATATGATTTAGGCCGATCCGGCCTGACATCATCAGCATTCAGAATGGCGAGAAATTACATTTCGCAGTCGCAAGAGAAATTGAACTTCCTGTAACAAGAAGTTAAGAATTTCCTTCGCGGGTGCAGCATGCCCGCGTCTGAACGCCTGAGGAGACCGTTTTGCCCATTTCCAAGATACTCGTTGCCAATCGCTCCGAAATTGCCATTCGCGTGTTTCGCGCGGCCAACGAGCTTGGAATAAAAACCGTGGCGATCTGGGCGGAGGAAGACAAACTGGCGCTGCACCGTTTCAAAGCGGACGAAAGCTATCAGGTCGGCCGCGGCCCGCATCTTGCCAAGGACATGGGCCCGATCGAAAGTTATTTGTCGATCGAGGAAGTGATCCGCGTCGCCAAGCTCTCAGGCGCCGATGCCATTCATCCAGGTTATGGCCTGTTGTCGGAAAGTCCCGAATTCGTCGATGCCTGCAACAAGGCCGGCATCATCTTCATCGGCCCGAAGGCCGATACGATGCGCCAGCTCGGCAACAAGGTCGCGGCGCGCAACCTGGCGATCTCGGTCGGCGTGCCTGTGGTGCCGGCAACGGGGCCGTTGCCGGAGGATATGGCCGAAGTGGCGAAGATGGCCGAGGAGATCGGCTATCCCGTCATGCTGAAGGCCTCCTGGGGCGGCGGCGGTCGCGGCATGCGCGCCATCCGCGATCCGAAGGATCTGGCCCGTGAAGTGACCGAGGCCAAACGTGAGGCGATGGCCGCCTTCGGCAAGGACGAGGTCTATCTGGAAAAGCTCGTCGAACGCGCCCGCCACGTCGAAAGCCAGGTTCTCGGCGATACACACGGCAATGTCGTTCATTTGTTTGAACGTGACTGCTCGATCCAGCGCCGTAACCAGAAGGTCGTCGAGCGCGCGCCTGCGCCCTACCTCTCGGAAGCGCAACGCCAGGAGCTTGCCGCTTATTCGATGAAGATCGCCTCGGCGACCAATTATGTCGGCGCCGGCACCGTCGAATATCTGATGGATAGCGATACCGGCAAATTCTACTTCATCGAGGTCAATCCGCGTATCCAGGTCGAGCATACGGTGACCGAAGTCGTCACCGGCATCGACATCGTCAAGGCGCAGATCCACATTCTCGACGGCTTTGCGATCGGCACGCCGGAATCGGGCGTTCCCGCTCAAGCTGACATCCGCCTGAACGGTCATGCGCTGCAGTGCCGCATCACCACCGAGGATCCGGAGCACAATTTCATTCCGGATTACGGCCGCATCACCGCCTATCGCTCGGCGTCGGGTTTCGGCATCCGTCTCGACGGCGGCACCTCCTATTCGGGCGCTATCATCACCCGCTATTATGATCCGCTGCTCGTCAAGGTCACGGCCTGGGCGCCGAACCCGTCCGAAGCGATCAGCCGCATGGACCGGGCGCTGCGCGAGTTCCGTATTCGCGGCGTCGCTACCAACCTGACCTTCCTCGAAGCGATCATCGGCCATCCGAAGTTCCGCGACAACAGCTACACGACACGTTTCATCGACACGACGCCGGAACTCTTCCAGCAGGTCAAGCGCCAGGACCGCGCGACGAAGCTCTTGACCTATCTGGCCGACGTCACCGTCAACGGTCATCCCGAGGCCAAGGACAGGCCAAGGCCGCTTGATAACGCTGCCCAGCCGGTGGTTCCCTACGCCAATGGCAACACGGTCAAGGATGGAACGAAGCAACTGCTCGACACGCTCGGTCCGAAGAAATTCGGCGAATGGATGCGCAATGAAAAACGCGTGCTTCTGACCGACACGACGATGCGCGACGGCCACCAGTCATTGCTCGCCACCCGCATGCGCACCTATGACATCGCCCGCATCGCCGGCACCTATGCGCATGCACTGCCGAACCTTTTGTCGCTCGAATGCTGGGGTGGCGCCACCTTCGACGTCTCGATGCGCTTTCTGACGGAGGATCCGTGGGAACGCCTGGCGCTGATCCGCGAGGGCGCGCCGAACCTTCTGTTGCAGATGCTTTTGCGCGGCGCCAACGGCGTCGGCTACACCAACTATCCCGACAATGTCGTCAAATACTTCGTCCGCCAGGCAGCCAAGGGCGGCATCGATCTCTTCCGCGTCTTCGATTGCCTGAACTGGGTCGAGAACATGCGGGTGTCGATGGATGCCATTGCCGAGGAGAACAAGCTCTGCGAGGCGGCGATCTGCTATACCGGCGATATCCTGAACTCGGCCCGTCCGAAATACGATCTGAAATACTATACCGACCTTGCGGTCGAGCTTGAAAAGGCCGGCGCGCATATCATCGCGCTCAAGGATATGGCCGGCCTCCTCAAGCCTGCGGCTGCGAAGGTTCTGTTCAAGGCACTGCGTGAAGCGACCAGCCTGCCGATCCATTTCCATACGCATGATACATCAGGTATTGCGGCCGCGACCGTGCTTGCCGCCGTCGATGCCGGCGTCGATGCGGTCGATGCGGCGATGGATGCGCTATCCGGCAACACCTCGCAGCCCTGTCTCGGCTCGATCGTCGAGGCGCTGCGCGGTACGGAGCGCGATCCGGGCCTCGATCCGGAGTGGATCCGCCGCGTCTCCTTCTATTGGGAAGCGGCGCGTAACCAGTATGCCGCCTTCGAAAGCGACCTCAAAGGCCCGGCCTCGGAAGTCTATCTACATGAAATGCCGGGCGGCCAGTTCACCAACCTCAAGGAACAGGCCCGCTCACTCGGCCTCGAGACCCGCTGGCATCTGGTGGCGCAGGCCTATGCCGATGCCAACCAGATGTTCGGCGATATCGTCAAGGTGACGCCGTCCTCCAAGGTGGTCGGCGACATGGCGCTGATGATGGTCTCCCAGGACCTGACAGTTGCCGATGTCGTCAGCGCCGACAAGGAAGTCTCCTTCCCGGAATCGGTGGTGTCGATGCTGAAGGGTGATCTCGGTCAGCCACCCTCAGGCTGGCCGAAAACGCTGCAGAAGAAGGCCCTGAAGGGCGACAAGCCCTATACCGTGCGGCCCGGCTCCTTGCTCAAGGAGGCCGACCTCGATGCTGAGCGCAAGGTCATCGAGACGAAGCTGGAACGTGAGGTCAGCGATTTCGAATTCGTCTCCTACCTGATGTACCCGAAAGTGTTCACCGACTTCGCGCTTGCCTCCGATACCTACGGCCCGGTTTCGGTGCTGCCGACGCCGGCCTATTTCTACGGGCTCGGAGATGGCGAGGAACTGTTTGCCGATATCGAACGCGGCAAGACGCTGGTCATCGTCAACCAGGCGATGAGCGCGACTGACAGCCAGGGCATGGTGACCATCTTCTTCGAACTCAACGGCCAGCCGCGCCGCATCAAGGTGCCGGACCGGGCCCATGGGGCAACAGGTGCAGCCGTCCGCCGCAAGGCGGAACCGGGCAATGCCGTCCATGTCGGTGCGCCGATGCCGGGCGTCATCAGCCGTGTCTTCGTCTCTCCAGGTCAGGCGGTCAGTGCCGGCGACGTGCTCGTCTCCATCGAGGCGATGAAGATGGAAACGGCGCTGCATGCGGAAAAGGACGGGACGATCTCGGAGGTGCTGGTGCGGGCCGGCGATCAGATCGACGCCAAGGACCTGCTCGTCGTCTATGGCGCTTGAGCAACGGGCGGGCGATCGTCGCCGAGAGGCTTCGTTCTGCTGTCCAACGACTGCGGCCAATCACCCGATTGTGTATGATCGGGCGGTGAAAAGCTGATTTTTCGGAAAGTTGGCAGTCTCCTTGCCTTGCCCGGCGAGGAGACTTTCTCATAGACTTGCGCTCCCACCATCCGCCCCCAAGACCCATCAGGAAATCATCTCCATGAGCAAGTTGAAGATTGCCGTCATTGTCGGCAGCACGCGTATTGGCCGTTTCGCCGAACATCCGGCCAAGTGGATTGCCGAGCTGGTCGGCCAGCGCTCCGATCTGGAAGTCGAAGTTCTCGATCTTATCGACTATCCCATGCATTTCTTCGGCGATGCGCGCGCCACCACAGCGGAAAGCGACTCCGCTGAGCGCTGGAAGAAGAAGCTGCGCGAATTCGACGGCTTCATCTTCACCGCCGCCGAATACAATCATGCTCCGACGGCCGTTCTGAAAAACGCGATCGATCTCGGCGAATTCATCCAGAAGCCGGTCGGTTTTGTCGGTTACGGCGGCGTCGGCGGCGCACGTGCGGTCGAGCAACTGCGTTTGATCTTCGTGGAAATGGGCGCCGCTTCCGTCAAGACCGGTGTCCACATCGCATTCAGCGAATATCTTGCCGTTCTCAAGGAAGGCAAGAGCCTTGGCGATTACGCCCATCTCAACGAGGCTGCCAAGAACCTGCTCGATCAGATCACATGGTGGGGCAATGCGCTGAAGGCTGCGCGCGCCGTCGTCACGGCCTCCTGATTGGAGTTCCAGCAATGCCGGGATGGCCGCATCCCGGCATTGCTTCAAATGTCGTAGGTATGCGCCGCGTTGATCGTCGAGATGAAGCGCTTGGTGCGTTCGCGCTCCGGCGCAGTGAAGATCGCCCTGGCGCTACCCGTTTCCACCACGCTTCCGGCTTCCAGAAAGACGACGTCATTGGCGATCTTCGAGGCAAGCCTGAGATCATGAGTCGCCATCACCATGGTCGTGCCTTCGCGGGCAAGCTGACCCAGCACATCGACCACTTCTGCCGAGAGTTCCGGATCGAGCGCCGAGGTCGGTTCGTCACAGAGAAGCACGCGCGGCGACGGCGCCAAGGCGCGAGCGATCGCCACACGCTGCTGCTGACCGCCCGAGAGCGTCGAAGGCCATGCATCGGCCTTGTGGGTCATGCCGACCTTGGTCAGCAACTCCATCGCCCGCTCGCGCGCCCTTTCCCTCGGCCATTTCAGGACTGTCACCAGGCCCTCCATAACATTCTCAATCGCGGTCTGATGCGGGAAGAGCTGGAAGTTCTGGAAGACCATGCCGGTCTGGCGGCGGATCTTCTGGATCGCCTGCCAGCTCGTTCGTTTGCCCGGCGCAAAGGCCAGCGTTTCCTCTCCGAGGCGGATGGAACCGGCGGTCGGAATTTCGAGCAGGTTGATGCAGCGCAGCAGCGTGCTCTTGCCGCCGCCCGAAGGCCCGACCAGGGCGGTGACGCTGCCTTCGGGAATGCGGATGCTGATATCCTTGAGGATGACGGCGTCGCCGAAGCGCTTTTCGATGTTGGAAAGCTCGATCATGCATTTGCCTCCAGCATGCCGCCATAACGCGCGAAGCGGCGTTCCAGCCGCACCTGCAGCTGCGAGAGGACGGAGCTTAGGGCAAGATAGATCAGCGCCGCCTCGATATAGAGGATCAGCGGCTCATAGGTGGTGGCCACGATGCGCTGCGCCGCCTGGAAGAGCTCCGGCACGGTGATTGCGGCGGCAAGCGAGGTGTCCTTGACCAGCGAAATGAAGGTGTTCGACAGAGGCGGCACGGCGACGCGGGCGGCCTGCGGCAGGATGGTGCGGCTCATCGCCTGGCGCCAGCTCATGCCGATCGAATAGGCGGCTTCCCACTGGCCCTTCGGCACCGAGGAAATGACGGCGCGGATGATCTCGGAACTATAGGCGCCGATATTCAGCGTGAAGCCGATCAGGGCGGCTGGAAAGGCGTCAAGCAGGATGCCGAGGCTCGGCAAGCCGTAGAAGATGACGAAGAGCTGAACGAGCAGCGGCGTGCCGCGGATGACCCATACATAGAAACGAGCGACGGCGGAAAGCGGCGCCGGCCCGAAGAGTCGGGCGATTGCGGTGGCGAGCCCGAGGGCCAGGCCGAAGACGAAGGACAGCAGCGTCAGCGGAATGGTGAAGATCAGCCCCGCCCAGAGGAGCGAGGGCAGCGAATCCGCCATGAGTTGGAGCCAGTGCGGCAAGGGGCGTTCCCTCTCGTCAGTTGGGTGGTGATATCTCGAATACCCCTCCCCAACCCCTCCCCACAAGGGGGAGGGGCCATTCTTGAGTGGGACTTACTTCGAAACGTCCTGGCCGAAATACTTGTCGGCGATTTTCTTGTAAGTGCCGTCGGCCTTGATGTCGGCAAGCGCCTTGTTGATTTCGGCAAGAAGCTCCGGCTCGTTCTTGCGGATGATGATGCCGGAGTAATCGGCATTTTCCTGCTCTGCGGCGATCTTCACCGGCGCGTCCGGCTTGTGCTTCTTGAAATCGAGGAAGGAGAGGCTGTCGTTGATCGTGGCGTCGGCGCGCTTGGTCAGCACGAGCTGGATCGATTGATCGAAACCGTCGGTGCCGACGAGTTCGGCACCGGCTTCGGTTGCGATCTTGCCGAAATTGCTGGTCAGCGATTGGGCGGATTTCTTGCCCTTCAGATCGGTGAAGGTCTTGATGCTGTCGTCGCCGTCGCGGATGATCAGCACGGCCTTGGAAGCGATATAGGGTTCGGAGAAATCATATTTCTGTTTGCGGGCTTCGGTGATGCCGACCTGGTTGATGACGGTGTCGTAGCGCTTGGCGTCGAGGCCGGCGATCAGGCCATCCCACTTGCCCTCGACGAACTCGGCCTTGACGCCGAGTTTGGCAGCGATCGCTTCGCCGATCTCGACGTCGAAGCCGACGAGCTTGCCGCTTTCGTCATGAAAGGTGAAGGGCGCGTAAGTGCCTTCGGTGCCGATCTTGAAAACGCCGGCCGATTTGATGGCGGCGAGGTTCTCGCCGGCATGGGCAGGCAGGAGGGCAGCAGCATGAATGAGGGCAGCGGCGGCGACGGTTTTCAACCAGTTCATTGTTTTATCCATCCTTGGGAGGTTGTCATCGGATGAGCGATAGTTCGCAGAAAATTAGGGCGTCGGAAGCGTAAAAAACTGCGAATAAAAGCAGCAACTGCAAATATTTTTCTCAAGCGGCCGGTTAAACCGTGAATCCTGTAGAAACCGGCTCCATCCGCCAACCAGGCTGTCCGGATTCCACTCTGGTCGTAGAGCTTTGTTTCAGACCGTCAGGAAACGTGTGTTTATGCATGTTGTGCGCATGATCATAAGTGTTTATGCACGTTTCTGGTTCCAATGATTTCGACCCGGTAAAAACATGCAGGATTTCCTATTGCGCGAGCGCCAAGGCGTGATTTCCGACAGGCTGCGGATCAACGGCCGCGTGCTGGCGACGGAACTTGCCCTCGAATTCGGCGTCTCCGAGGATACGGTGCGCCGCGATCTGCGGGAGATGGCCGCTGCAGGGCTCTGCGAGCGGGTCTATGGCGGCGCACTGCCGGTCTCGCCGGCGCACGGGAACCTGACGCAGCGGATGGGTTTTGCGGCTGACCGGAAACAGGCATTGGCGCGCGCTGCGGCACAGCAGATTGCCGCCGGTTCGACTGTGTTTTTCGATGCCGGCAGCACCAATCTGGCGATTGCCAACGCATTGCCGGCCGAACTGGCGCTGACGGCTGCGACGAATGCGCCGGCGATTGCCGCCGCGCTGATCGATAAGCCTGCCGTCAACGTCATCCTTATCGGCGGAATGGTGGACCGGCAGACGGGCGGTTCGCTCGGCGCCAAAGCCTTGCGGGATATGGAACAGCTTGCGCCCGATCTCTGTATTCTTGGTGCCTGCGGCGTCGATCTTGAGGCCGGCATCACGGTGTTCGGTTTCGAAGATGCCGAGTTCAAGCGGTATGCGGCGTCGAGAAGCAGAAAAGTGCTGGTGGCGGCAACTTCGGAGAAGTTCGGCACGGCTGCCCCGCACAGCATCCTGCCGGTTGCTCATTGTGACTGCCTGGTCGTCGAGCACGATGCCGATCCGGCCATACTCGCCGGTTATCGCGAGCGCGGATGCAGAACTGTTATCGCCGAGAAAACGAACTAGGCGGTTGTCATAGAGTTTAGGGAAACCGGGCGCGTATAAGCCCGGCAATGAGGAAGACCGAGAAATGGATAGTCATGTGAATGCGTCGCCGGGAGCGCGGAGCGGCTTCGTTACCAAAAGCAGGGCGGCGGTTTCCCTGCTTTTTCTGATGAACGGCTTCGTCGTCGGCTGCTGGGCGCCGAAGATCCCGGATTTTGCCGAGCGCCTGGCGCTCTCCAAGTTCGAACTTGGGCTGATGATCCTGGTCTTCGGCGTCGGCTCGCTGGTGATGATGCCGATCGCCGGGGCGCAGATTGCCAAACACGGCTCGCGTGTCGTCGTTCAGGTCCTGGCTGTCTGCGTGCTGCCATTGCTGCTGGCATTGACGCTGGCGCCAAATGTCGTCACCGCGGCAATTTCGCTCTTCCTGTTCGGCGGCTTCATCGGTGCCATGGATGTGGCGATGAACGCCAATGCGGTGTCGGTGGAGAAATCCATGCGCCGCTCCATCATGTCGTCCTGCCACGCTTTCTGGAGCCTTGGCGGGCTGATCGGCTCAGGCCTCGGCGGCATCGCGATCTCCAAGCTCGGCATTCTCGGTCATGCCGAACTGGCGACGGTGCTGGCGGCGATCTTCCTGGCTATCTCCTGGCCTATGATCCTTGCTGATCCGCCGCATCCCGACACAAGGAAGGAAAAGACAAGACTGCCGATGGTGCCGCTGCCGTGGCTGCTCGGTTTGATGGCCTTGTTCAGCATGGTGCCGGAAGGCGCGGTACTGGACTGGGGTGCGCTCTATCTCCGGCAGGAAATGGATGCATCCGTGGCGCTTTCCGGCCTTGGTTTCGCAGCCTTTTCGGCGACGATGGCGATTATGCGCTTTGCCGGCGACCTGGTGCGCGACCGCCTGGGCGGCGTCAAGACGCTGCGGATCTGCACCTTGTTTGCCATCGTCGGCATGCTGTTTGCAGGCCTGGCACCCAACGCCGAGATCGCCATTCTGGGCTTTGCCTTTTGCGGCATCGGCATTTCCAACATGGTGCCGATCGCTTTCTCGGCGGCGGGCAACATTCCCGGCCTCAAGCCCGGCATCGGCATCTCTGTCGTGACCACCATGGGCTATTCCGGCATGCTGGTTGCGCCGTCCTTGATCGGCTTCGTCGCCGAGCATATCGGTTTCGCCATCGTTTTCATGGCGCTGCCGGTGCTGCTCCTTGTTGTTCTCCTGCTTTCTAACCTGGCCCATTATGCCGATGGAGTCTCCGGAAGCGGCCACTAGACCAGAATGATTTTAGGTCGGGACGGCCTAAAATCTGAATCCTGTTCTGAGCCGCCTCCCAACAAAAGTGATATCAGGGGCGGTTGACAAGAAAGCGGTCATGATCCACCTGAAAGACACTGTTTCTAAAGCGCGTCGCAATCTCTCGGATTCGCTTCTTGCGCTTTAGGTTCTTATTTTTACGCATGTCGTTATCGCAAAACCGCTGCACACTTTTGCGCGACATGCTTTAGGGGTGCAAAAACTCTTCATGTCCTCAGCCGCCGATTTTGATCCGAAACCGCGCCGCGCTTCTATTGCCGTCGATGTCGGCGGCATCATCGTCGGCGGCGGGGCGCCGGTCGTCGTGCAATCGATGACGAACACCGATACGGCCGATATCGATTCGACCGTTGCCCAGGTCGCTGCCCTCCACCGGGCGGGCTCGGAACTGGTGCGCATCACCGTCGACCGTGACGAGAGTGCGGCCGCCGTGCCGAAGATCCGCGAGCGGCTGTTGCGGCTTGGCATGGACGTGCCGTTGATCGGCGACTTCCATTATATCGGCCACAAACTGCTTGCCGATCATCCTGATTGTGCCGAGGCGCTGGCGAAATACCGCATCAACCCCGGCAATGTCGGCTTCAAGGACAAGAAGGACAAGCAATTCGCCGAGATCATCGAGATGGCGATCCGCTACGACAAGCCGGTGCGCATCGGCGTCAACTGGGGCTCGCTCGATCAGGATCTCTTGACGGCGCTGATGGACAGGAATGCCGAAGCCGGTTCGCCGCTTTCGGCCCGGCAGGTGACGCGCGAGGCGATCGTACAATCGGCGCTGCTTTCGGCAGCCCTTGCCGAAGAGATCGGCCTGCCCCGCAACCGCATCATCCTGTCGGCCAAGGTCAGCCAGGTCCAGGACCTGATTGCCGTCAATTCCATGCTCGCCGAACGCTCCAATCATGCTTTGCATCTCGGTCTGACCGAGGCCGGCATGGGCACCAAGGGTATCGTCGCCTCGTCGGCGGCGATGGGCTTCGTACTGCAGCACGGCATCGGCGATACGATCCGCGTGTCGCTGACGCCGGAGCCGAACGGCGACCGCACGCGGGAAGTCCAGGTGGCGCAGGAGATCCTGCAGGTCATGGGCTTCCGCCAGTTCATTCCTGTCGTTGCCGCCTGTCCCGGCTGTGGACGCACGACGTCGACGGTGTTCCAGGAGCTTGCCCAGAACATCCAGAACGACATCCGCAAGAACATGCCGATCTGGCGCGAGAAATATCCTGGCGTCGAGGCGCTGAACGTCGCCGTCATGGGCTGCATCGTCAACGGTCCCGGCGAAAGCAAACATGCCGATATCGGCATTTCGCTTCCGGGCACCGGCGAGACGCCAGCGGCGCCCGTCTTCATCGACGGCCGGAAGGCTCTGACGCTGCGTGGCCCCCATATCGCTGCCGATTTCGAGGCGCTTGTCGTCGACTATATCGAGAAGCGTTTCGGTCAGCGGACGGCGGCGGAATGAGCGACCGCAAGTTCGGATGAGCCGGTACTGGTCGCCAATCGTCAGCAAGCTGCAGCCCTACGTCGCGGGGGAGCAGCCCCGTATTCCCGGACTGGTCAAGCTCAACACCAATGAAAATCCCTATGGGCCGTCTCCAACGGCGCTCGAGGCGATCCGGCAAGCTGCGGACGATCGTCTGCGGCTCTATCCGGACCCCGCCGCCACGGAATTGCGCCAGACGATCGCCGCCCGTCACGGTTTGACGGCGGAAGAAGTCTTCGTCGGCAACGGTTCCGACGAGGTTCTCGCCCACGCGTTTCAGGCGCTGTTGAAACACGAGCGGCCGCTTCTCTATCCAGATGTGACCTACAGCTTCTATCCGACCTATAGCCTGCTATACGGCGTCGAGACGGTCGAAGTGTCTGTCGATGACAGGTTTCAGATCCGGCTGGCAGATTACGACAGGCCGTGCGGTGCGATCATCATCGCCAATCCGAACGCGCCGACCGGCATCGGCCTGCCGCTTGCCGACATAGAGGCGCTTATCGCCGCCCATCCGGATGCGGTCGTCGTGATAGACGAGGCCTATATCGATTTCGGCGGTGACAGCGCTATCCCGCTCATTTGCAAATATCCCAATCTGCTTGTCGTTCAGACCTTGTCCAAATCGCGCTCGCTTGCGGGTCTGCGCGTCGGCTTTGCGCTGGGGCAGCGGGAACTGATCGAGGCGCTGGAGCGCGTCAAGGACAGCTTCAATTCCTATCCGCTCGATCGCCTGGCGCAGGTTGCCGCGACGGCGGCAATCAAGGACGAGGCGTGGTTCGAGACATGCCGAAAGATGCTCATTGCCAGCCGGGACGGTCTCGTCCGGGAACTCGAAGCGCTGGATTTCGAAGTGCTGCCGTCTCAAGCAAATTTCGTTTTTGCAAAGCATGAGAGCCAGTCGGGTGCAGCGCTTCAAGCGGCTCTGCGGGAGCGTGGTGTTCTCGTCCGGCATTTCGCCAAACCGCGTATTTCGGAGTTTCTGCGCATCAGCATCGGCACGGACGAGGAATGCGCGCGCCTGGTTTCGGCTTTCAAGGAAATATTGTCGGCGTGATCCGACGATTCAGCTCTTCCGGTCGGCGATGAAATGCGCGGTGGCGATGAGGGTCGAGGCGCGGGCACCGTAGGGGGCAAGCAGTGTCTCGGCATCGCGGACATGCTGATGGAGTTGGGCTTCGGCCCATTCCATGCCGCGTAGCGCTACAAGCGTTCCCTTGCCGCGGGCTGCATCTTTGCCGGTCGCCTTGCCCATGGTTGCAGTGTCCGAGGTCAGGTCGAGGATGTCGTCAGCCAGTTGGAATGCAAGTCCGATCTTTTCGCCGAAGGCGCGCAGGCGGCGGCGATCTTCCGGCGGGCTGGCCGAGATGAGGGCGCCGGCTTCGCAGGCAAAGCGGATCAGCGCGCCTGTTTTCATCGCCTGCAGGCGGATGATGCCGGCCTCGTCAGGCGCTTGTCTTTCTGCCGCGAGATCGAGCGCCTGGCCACCGGCCATGCCGCCGAGACCGGCGGCGCGAGCAAGAGCCAGTACCAGCGATGCCTTGCTCGTTTCGGGAAGGGCTGTTTCCGGCGTGGCGATAATGTCGAAGGCGTAGGTCAGCAGGCTGTCACCTGCGAGGATCGCGGTGGCTTCGTCGAATTTTTTGTGTACCGTCGGTTTGCCGCGGCGGAGATCATCATCGTCCATGGCCGGCAGGTCGTCATGCACGAGCGAATAGCAGTGAACGCATTCGAGTGCAGCGCCGACGCGAAGCGCCGCCGCGGCGTCACCGCCGAGAAGGGCGGCACTTTCGACGACGAGAAATGGGCGCAGTCGCTTGCCACCGTTCAACACGGCATAATGCATGGCGTCGCGCAGCGTCTCAGGTCTGACGATTTCATCGGAGAGAGGGCTCGGTGACAGCAATGCGTCGAGCAACGCCTCGATCTCGCGGGCGTTGTTCCTCAGCCTCGTTTCGAAAGTGTCCCGGTTCGCGTCCATGGGCGCTGTTTGGCATGAGCGCCCCGGGGCTTGCAACGGAATTGTCGATGGCGCAGCAAGATTTGCCACGCACTCTGGCATAAGCTCCGTACAGGCGCTATGACAACGACAGGGGCGAAATCGGACTGGGGAACATTGGATATAGCGCCGGAGAGAGAGGACAGCGTCGACATGCCGGCTCGTCGGCAATGGTTCGGAGACCGGCGTCTATTGAAACGCATTGTTCTTTCCGTGCTGATCGTGCTGATCCTTCCCTATGCCCTGATCTTTTTCTATCTGCTGCCGTTCATTCACCCGGTCTCGACGTTGATGCTGCGCGATCTCGTGCTGCTGCGCGGTTACGATAGGCAATGGGTGTCGCTTGATGACGTCGCCCCGGCTCTGGTGCAGTCGGTGATGATGTCAGAGGACGGGCAATATTGCTTTCACGGCGGCGTCGACTGGGCGGAAATGCGGATGCTGGTCGGGGATACGCTGAAAGGTCAGGCGACGCGCGGCGGCAGCACCATCCCGATGCAGACGGCTAAGAACCTCTTTCTCTGGAACGGCCGCTCCTTCGTGCGCAAGGCGATGGAGCTTCCGCTCGCTGTCTCCACGGATTTCGTCCTGTCGAAACGGCGGCTGATGGAAATCTATCTGAACATCGCCGAATGGGGTCCCGGCATTTACGGCATCGAGGCTGCGGCCCAGCATCATTTCAAGGTGCCGGCGTCGAAACTGACGCGACGCCAGGCATCGCTGCTTGCCGTTTCATTGCCGAACCCGATCGACCGCAATGCCGGCAAACCAGGACGAGGCCTTCGTCGGCTTGCCGGCGTGATCGAGAGGCGCGCACAGGGCTCGGCCGATTACATCAAGTGCATCTATAGGTGAGATCGGAGCTTATGGTTACAGCGCCGCGCGTCCTTCAGACGCGTACAAGGGCGCTTTAAAGCCTTGAATTGCTGCATAAGATTGTCCTTGAATCGATCACGCTTTAAGGAATTATGCAGGAGAAGGACCAAACGTCATCTGACATTCTTGGTTCTGCCATATGGGCGAATGCAGTCCAACTGGAGCCCCTGAGTCGCCCATGACCATTACGACGCTTTCGCAAGAGCTTCTCTGTTACTCGAAGACACGCAATCCGAACCCGCCTGCGCACCTCGGCAGCCGCTATCGCAAGGTCGGCGGTTTTCTGCCGGAAGCCGGCAATACCATCGTCTGCCATCTCGACACGGGCTCGCAGACGCAGGCGGCGTTGATCGAGGCGCGTGAGAGATATCTGGCGATGCCCGAAGCGTCACAGTTCCTGTTCACGCCGATCTCCAGCCTTCACATGACGCTGTTCGAAGGCATCATCGAGACCAGGCGCCGGCAGGATTGCTGGCCGGGCGATCTCCCTCTCGAGACGCCGATAGACGACATGACGGAACTGCTGGCTGCCAGGCTTGAGGGTTTTTCGATGGCCGAGCCCTTCAAGGTGGAGATCGTCGAAGCTCGCCCGTCGGGCCTGCTCGTCGACGGGGTGACGGAGAACGACCGCAAGGTCATGCGCGCCTGGCGCAACGCGTTTGCTGATCTTCTGGGCTACCGCCAGCCGAACCAGGAGGACTACAAGTTCCACGTGACCTTCGCCTATGCGATCGAACGGCTGGAGGATGAAGCCTTGCCGCGCTGGCAGGCAATGCTCGACGAGGTCGCCGACGATATCCGCCGCAAGGCCCCTGTTTTAGAACTGGCACCGCCGGCATTCTGCGTGTTCGAAGACATGAACCATTTCCACGAATTGCTGATTTTCGATTTCGACGCCTGAACGGGAGAGGCCCATGGCTAGACCGACGCTCTACATCGCCAACAAGAATTATTCCTCCTGGTCGTTCCGACCCTGGATGGCGCTGACGGGCGTCGGCATCGATTTCGAGGAGGTGCTGATCCCTTTCGACGACGCGGGCGGCAATCCGAATATCAAGGCGGTCTCTCCGACCGGGCGCGTGCCGCTTCTGCAGCATGGCGCATTGAAGGTCTGGGAATCGCTGGCGATCATCGAATATGCCGCCGAGCTTTATCCGGACGCCGGTCTTCTGCCCGCGGATCGTGCCCAGCGGGCGCTCGCCCGTTCGGTTTCGATGGAAATGCTCTCAAGCTTCCGGGCTCTGCGCGGCGCCTGCCCGATGAATATCCGCCGGCCGAAGGCCAGGATCGCGCTGCCGGATGGGGTCGAGGCCGACATCAGCCGCATCGAGACGATCTGGCGGGATCTGTTGCAGCAATCCGGCGGGCCGTTTCTCTTCGGCGCGTTCGGGGCCGCGGATGCGATGTTTGCGCCTGTCGTCAACCGGTTCGAGATCTATGACCTGGTCAGCGGGGACGACACGCTGGCCTATATGGCGACCATGAAGGCGCATCCGGCCTGGCGCAAATGGGAAGAGGCAGCCCGCGCCGAGGCTTGGATCGTGCCGGAAGACGAAGTCTGATACGGAATCATCGGCTTCGCAAAAAATACGCATGGGGACTGGTCAAGGCCACCCCTTGCATGTATAAGCGCGCGAAATTCCGAAATCGCGACATGTCCGTTTCGGCCGCCGGTGTGGCCGTGGGAATGTTTTGCCCGCAAGTGGAGTAAGAGAAATGGCTGTACCGAAGAGAAAAACAAGCCCGTCCAAGCGCGGTATGCGCCGTTCGGCAGACGCCCTTAAGGCTCCGACCTACGTCGAAGACAAGAACTCCGGCGAACTGCGCCGCCCGCACCATATCGACCTGAAGACCGGCATGTATCGCGGCCGCCAGGTTCTGACGCCGAAGGAAAGCGCATAATTTCCGATCCGGCTTGTCCGATCGAAGTTGCAAGGCCGGCCTCAAGCCGGCCTTTTGCTTTTCGGCGATATGATATTTGCAATGACTTGCAGTGTGGCAGCGGTTTGCGGCAGTATTCTTCCAGCCCGCTACAGCGCCGTGCGTCTTTTCAGGCGCGCAAAGGACGCTGTAGCACTTTGAATCGACGCAATATGCTTTGCGAAAATCGAATCTGATTTGCGCAAAGCATATTGCGCTGGGAGATTGCCGATGATCGCCGCCATGCCTCTGATGATTATCCCGTTTATTCTCTACAATCTGGCGATGCTGGGCCTGATGGGCGATGGCGGCATTCCGGCCCTGCAGCATGATATCATCGTGCTGTCGATGATCTCGGGCGCGATATGGAGCATGGCGCTCGGCGATCTCATTATCGTCATAGCGCTTGTCGTGCTGTTCTTCGAAATCCTGAAGGCAACCAGAACCGGGCCTGGCAACCTTATCAACCACATGCTGTCGATGCTGGTTTTCATCGCCTTCCTGGTCGAGTTTCTACTCGTCCGGGACGCTGCGACGCAGGTATTCTTCATTTTGATGACGATCGCTTTGATCGATGTGATCGGCGGCTTTGCCGTCTCGATCCGGAGCGCCGGGCGAGATGTTTCTATCGGCTTATAGGTTGTCGAGCTTGTTCTGAAGGGCGCGGAGCTGTTCCTTCAGCTCATCGATATCCTTAGCCTCGGCCTTGCGGCTTTCCTTGGCGGGTGGCGTCATGAAGGGCGAGAACATCTGCATGGCCTGCTGAAACAGCTCGGTGTTGCGGCGAACCTGGTCCTCGACCATCTGCATCGGCAGTTGCAGGTTCTTGCCGAGAGGTGTTTCGCCCAAGGCGCGGTTCACCTGCTCGCGCATCTGAGACTGCTGTTCGGCGAAGGCGCGCATCGAATGTTCGAGAAAGCTCGGCACGACCATCTGCATCTGGTCGCCGTAATAGGTGATGAGCTGGCGCAGGAAGGAGATCGGGAGCAAGGTGTTGCCGGTCTTCGATTCCTGTTCGAAGATGATCTGGGTCAGCACCGAATGGGTGATGTCATCTCCGCTTTTTGCATCCTGGACGGTAAAATCTTCGCCCTTCTTCACCATCTCCGCCAGGTCTTCCAGCGTGACGTAAGTGCTGGTGCCCGTATTGTATAGCCGGCGATTGGCGTATTTCTTGATTACGATCTGACCCTCATGCTTCGCCATATCAGTCTCCTGGACCCCCGTCTGAATTATGGATATTCCTCCACTTCAGACTGTAAACGCAAAAGAAGGCCGGTGACAATCTCTTTGTGCGATGCGGCAAACCTTTAACAGAGCAGATGAATCGGGCTTTCGCAGGCTCTGCCGAAAAATGACCGCAGCCGGTCTTCGCGTTTGACTTGCGCTCCAAGCTTTGCCAGTTTCCTCTTATGTAAGTGAGACGAAAACGAGGAGCGTCCCCATGAGCAATTCATCCATCGTCATCGCCAGCGCAGGTCGAACAGCAGTCGGCTCGTTCAACGGCGCTTTCGCAACGGTTCCCGCGCATGAGCTCGGGGCGGCCGTCATCAAGGGTGCGCTCGCGCGCGCCGGCGTCGATGCCGGCGAAGTGGATGAGGTGATCCTCGGCCAGGTTCTCGCTGCCGGGGAGGGCCAGAACCCGGCTCGCCAGGCGGCGATTAAGGCCGGAATTCCGAATGAAGCGACGGCCTGGGGCGTCAATCAGCTCTGCGGTTCGGGTCTGCGCGCCGTCGCGCTCGGCATGCAACAGATCGCCAACGGCGACGCCAAGATCATCGTTGCCGGCGGCCAGGAATCCATGTCGATGGCGCCGCATGCCATGCATTTGCGCGGCGGCGTCAAGATGGGCGACGCGAAGATGATCGACACGATGATCAAGGACGGCCTGACCGATGCCTTCCATGGCTACCACATGGGGATCACCGCCGAAAATGTCGCGCGTCAGTGGCAGCTTTCGCGCGACGAGCAGGATCGGTTCGCCGTCGCCTCGCAGAACAAGGCGGAGGCGGCGCAGAAGGCCGGCCGCTTTGCCGACGAGATCATCCCCTACATCATCCAGACGCGTAAGGGCGACGTTACGGTCGATGCCGACGAATATATCCGCCACGGCGCTACGCTGGAGGCGATGGGCAAGCTGCGCCCGGCCTTCGATAAGGAGGGCACCGTTACGGCCGCGAATGCGTCCGGCCTCAATGACGGTGCGGCCGCAGCGGTGCTGATGAGCGAAGCGGAGGCGGTCCGGCGCGGCATCCAGCCGCTCGCCCGCATCGTTTCCTGGGCAACGGCGGGCGTCGATCCGCAGATCATGGGCACTGGCCCGATCCCGGCTTCCCGCAAGGCGCTCGAAAAGGCCGGCTGGTCGGTCGGCGATCTCGATCTCGTCGAGGCCAATGAGGCTTTTGCAGCGCAAGCCTGCGCCGTCACCAAGGATCTCGGATGGGATCCTGCGATCGTCAACGTCAACGGCGGGGCGATCGCCATCGGCCATCCGATCGGCGCTTCCGGCGCGCGCGTTCTCAATACGCTGTTGTTCGAAATGAAGCGCCGCGGCGCCAAGAAGGGCCTTGCAACTCTTTGCATCGGCGGCGGCATGGGCGTCGCCATGTGCTTCGAAGCGCTTTAAAGTAGCATACGATCCGTCATTGATTGAAAATCTCGCCACAAGGCGGGGCAAAAACAAAAAGGGAGCGGAACATGAGCAGAGTGGCTGTGGTCACCGGGGGTACGCGTGGAATCGGCGCGGCCATATCCATGGCGTTGAAAAATGCCGGATACAGGGTTGCTGCCAATTATGCCGGCAACGACGAGAAGGCCAAAGCCTTCCATGACGTTACCGGCGTCCCGGTGTTCAAATGGGATGTTTCGGATTACCTCGCTTGCGGCGAGGGGATTGCCAGGATCGAAAGCGAGATCGGGCCGGTCGAAATCCTCGTCAACAATGCCGGCATTACCCGTGACGCGATGTTCCACAAGATGACGCCGCAGCAATGGCACGAGGTGATCAATACCAACCTCACCGGTCTGTTCAACATGACGCATCAGGTCTGGACCGGCATGCGCGACCGCAGCTTCGGCCGGATCGTCAACATCTCCTCGATCAACGGCCAGAAAGGCCAGATGGGTCAGGTGAATTATTCGGCAGCCAAGGCGGGCGATCTTGGCTTCACCAAGGCGCTGGCCCAGGAAGGCGCGGCCAAGAACATCACCGTCAACGCCATCTGTCCCGGTTATATCGGAACGGAAATGGTGCTTGCCGTGCCGGAAAAGGTGCTGAACGAACGCATCATCCCGCAGATCCCCGTCGGCCGTCTCGGCGAGCCGGAAGAGATCGCGCGATGCGTCACCTTCCTCGCCTCCGACGATGCCGGCTTCATCACAGGTTCGACGCTGACGGCCAATGGCGGGCAGTTCTTCGCCTAAAGTACATCTCGCAAAACTGTATTGTCGTTTGCGATTACGACATGCGTGACTTTCCGAGTAGATCAGCGGTGGATTGAAGCAAGAGCGCGTCCCGTCGGATGCGCTCTTGCTTATTTCATGCCCCATGCCCGCGCGAGCAGCAAAGAAAAACGGGCGCCGAAGCGCCCGTTGGGAGTCCGATATGCTTTTTGCCGATCAGCAACGGGCCTCGTAGCGGCGGCCGTAACGGTCGCGATAGACGCAGTAGCCGCGGCGTTCGACCGAGTGGCCGATGAGAGCGCCGGTCAGACCGCCGGCAACGGCGCCGACCGCAGCACCACCCCAGCTGTTGGTGACAACACCGCCGATGACCGCACCGGTGCCGGCGCCGATCGCGGTACCTTGCTCGGTCGCTGTGCAGGATGCCAGAGCGCCAACGAGCGCACCAATAAGAACAATCTTCTTCATCATGTCGTAACTCCCCAGGTTTGTTGGCCTTTAGACGCGGCCCATGAGTACAAGAATAATGATAATCACGAGAACTAGCCCCAAACCGCCGGAAGGTCCATAGCCCCAGCCACGGCTATAACCCCAATTCGGCAAGGCTCCGATCAAGAGCAGAATGAGGATAACAAGAAGTATTGTGCCAAGCATGGTGTGTTTCCTTCATTTCATCGGCAATTTGAATGGACGAGAAACACGTATTGGCGATTTTTGTTCCCGGTTAAGCCAGGAAATGTCATGCGTCCTGACCTCCGCCTATCGGAAATTTGCTCGTATGGTTAAAAAGGCGTTTAAATACAATATGTTGCGGTGAACAAAGCGAGAAAGTCCCGATGTCGCCGATTCGTCAGCGATTCGTTCCGTTTTTGATCGGTGCGCCGCCATTGAC
Source organism: Rhizobium sp. NZLR8 (assembly GCF_019685025.1). NCBI lineage: Bacteria > Pseudomonadati > Pseudomonadota > Alphaproteobacteria > Hyphomicrobiales > Rhizobiaceae > Rhizobium > Rhizobium sp. NZLR8. The sequence continues at coordinate 189,752 of NZ_JABDVY010000005.1, forward strand.
CATCCCGAGTTAACCGCATCTGAATCCGCCTTGCTAAAGCTTAACGCCAACACGACGAGGCGGAACGGGACATCCGCTACCGATCCGCATCTAGCGCGCCGATTGAAATCCGGCCACCAGATATTGCCGTGAACAGAAGGCGAAACCAATACAGTCGGCGATTCGTCGCCGATTTGTTCGGGCTTTGGTCGACAGGTTAATTACGGGCGCAATTTTCGATTGTTCGTCGCAGGACAGACTCGTCTTCTACGACAGCGAAATACAAAAGGGGAGGGAGTCCAGCGATTCAGCATCTAGTGGGAAAAACTGATTCAAAATCAATACTTAGCCGTGAACAAAAGCTGAATCAGCGCGAGTCAGCGATTCGTCGCTGATTCGTTCTCACGCTGTTCCGAATCGGAAATTCGGGTGTTCCGCAAGACTCGCAAAGGTCGTAATCCCAGAAGCAATTTGAAATCTGCCCTTGCGTTTGCGGTGACAGCTGTCCATGTGTTCTCTAGCTTCCATGAGAAGCCGAGATTTTCCTGGGGGCGCCCGCCCTCATTTGCATGGACCCATGATTCTGACTTCGCAGCCGACTATTCTGAGTGGACGCGGTGTGACCGCGGTGCTCGGGCCGACCAATACCGGCAAGACCCATTATGCCATCGAGCGCATGGTCGCGCATGGGAGCGGCGTGATCGGCCTGCCGCTCAGGCTGCTGGCGCGCGAGGTCTATACGCGGGTGGTGGAGAAGGTCGGCGTCCAGAATGTGGCGCTGGTTACCGGCGAGGAAAAGATTTCGCCGCCCAATGCGCGTTTTTCGGTCTGCACCGTTGAGGCGATGCCGCGCGAGACCAAGGCCGCCTTCGTCGCGATCGACGAGGTGCAGCTCGCCGGCGATCTCGAACGCGGCCATATCTTCACCGACCGCATCCTGCATCTTCGCGGCCGTGAGGAAACGCTGCTGCTCGGCGCGGCGACGATGCGGCCGATCCTGCTGCAGCTTCTGCCCGGCATCAATATCGTCGAGCGGCCGCGGCTTTCGCATCTTTTTTACGCCGGGCAGAAGAAAATCACTCGGTTGCCGCAGCGCTCGGCCATCGTTGCCTTCTCGGCCGACGAGGTCTATGCCATCGCCGAGCTCATACGCCGGCAGCGCGGCGGTGCGGCCGTCGTGCTTGGCGCGCTCAGCCCGCGCACCCGCAACGCGCAGGTGGCACTTTATCAGGCGGGCGATGTCGAATATCTGGTGGCGACCGATGCGATCGGCATGGGCCTCAACCTCGATGTCGATCACGTTGCCTTCGCCCAGGACCGGAAATTCGACGGCTACCAGTTCCGCAATCTCAATCCGGGTGAACTCGGTCAGGTCGCTGGGCGCGCCGGGCGGCACGTGCGAGACGGTACCTTCGGCGTCACCGGACAGGTTTCGCCGTTCGACGAAGAGCTGGTGCAGCGCATCGAGGGGCATGAATTCGACAACGTCAAGGTTTTGCAGTGGCGGACGACCGAGATGGACTTCTCCTCGATTCCATCGCTGCGCGCCAGCCTCGAGGCAGGGCCGCGCGTGCCGGGGCTGACGCGGGCGCTGCCTGCGGTCGACCAGCAGGCGCTCGAACAGCTTTCGCGCTACCCCGAGATCGTCGGTCTTGCCGACAGGCCTGCCCGCGTCGAAAAACTCTGGGAGGCTTGCGCGCTTCCCGACTATAGGCGTATCACCCCGGCACAACATGCCGATCTTATCTCGACCCTCTTTTCCGATCTCGTCCGCTATGGCACGGTGAACGAGCAGTTTCTCGCGGAGCAGGTTCATCGCTCCGATCGGACAGATGGGGAAATTGACACGCTTTCGGCGCGAATCGCGCAGATAAGAACCTGGACCTATGTTTCGAATCGGCCGGGTTGGCTTGCCGATCCGACACACTGGCAGGAAAAGACGCGGGAAATCGAAGATCGATTGTCCGACGCGTTACATGAAAGGTTGACGAAACGCTTTGTTGATCGCAGGACATCTGTGCTCATGAAGCGCCTGAGAGAGAATGCGATGCTGGAAGCTGAAATCAGTGTGAATGGCGATGTCTTCGTTGAAGGACATCATGTAGGGCAATTGAGCGGATTCCGTTTCACGCCGGTGACGGGAACGGACGGGCCGGACGCCAAGGCGGTTCAGGCTGCGTCGCAGAAAGCGCTCGCGCTCGAATTCGAGGCCCGTGCGGCTCGAATCCATGCCGCGGGCAACAGCGACCTAGCGATCGGCTCGGATGGGTTGATCCGTTGGATCGGCGACCCGGTGGCGCGGCTTTCGGGCAGCGATCACATCATGCGTCCGCGCGTGATTCTGTTGGCCGACGAGCAGTTGACGGGCAATGCCCGCGATCATGTCGCCGCCCGGATCGAGCGCTTCGTCAATCATCATATTAGCACGGTGCTGAAGCCGCTCGATGATCTGTCGCGCGCCGAGGACCTGCAGGGTCTTGCCAAGGGGCTGGCCTTCCAGCTCGTGGAGAATCTCGGCGTGCTGTTCCGCCGCGACGTGACCGAGGAAGTGAAGTCACTCGACCAGGAGGCGCGAGCCTCCATGCGCCGTTACGGCGTGCGTTTCGGGGCTTATCATATTTTCGTTCCGGCACTTCTGAAGCCGGCGCCGGCCGAGCTCATCACCCTGCTCTGGGCGCTGAAGAACGACGGTTTGGACAAACCGGGCTACGGCGATCTCATTCCGGTGCTTGCCGCCGGCCGTACCTCCGTCGTCACCGATCCGAGTTTCGAGCGGATGTTCTACAAGCTTGCCGGCTTCCGGTTCCTCGGCAAGCGTGCCGTGCGCATCGACATCCTCGAACGGCTTGCCGATATCATCCGTCCGCTGCTCCAGTGGAAGCCGGGTCAGAACAACCGTCCGGAAGGCGCCTATGACGGCCGCCGCTTCACGACGACGACAGCCATGCTGTCGATCCTCGGTGCGACGCTCGAAGACATGGAAGAAATCCTCAAGGGCCTCGGTTATCGCGCCGATGCCGTGAAGGCGGAAGAGGCATCGGCACATCTTGCGACGCAGGATGCGGTTTCGGCACCGGCTGCCGCCGCCGAAACGCCCGCGGACGAGGCGGAAAAGGCCGATCACGACGACGCCGACGGGGCAGCGGACGAGATTGCCGCCGAGCCATCGGCAACCGAGGCGGTTTCGGCTGACGTCGACACGGCTGTGGCAGAAGCGGTCGAAACCCCCGCTCCTGATGAAGCGATCGAGACGTCCGCTCTGGCGGAAGCCTCCGTTCCCACAGATGCGGCTTCCGCGTCTGTGGAAGCGGTATTGACTCCCGAGGAAGCGGCATCCGCTTCCGGGGAAGCCGGCGAGCCGGCGGAACCGAAGCCGGTTCTTCTGTGGCGCCTCGGCGGCCGCAACGACAATCAGCGCCAGGCGCGCGGCGGGCATGGCGAACGCCGTGGCGGCCAGGGCCAGGAGCGCGGTCAGAACCAGGAGCGCGGCGACCGCAATCGCCGGCCGGGCGGTGGTGAAGGCGGCGAAAGCCGCGACAACAATCGTCAAAACCGCGGCAAGGACGGCGGCAATCGCGATGGCGGCCGGCCGCAGCAGGCAAGAGGCGATCGCAACCAACCACGGGGCGACCAGCCGCGCAGCGACCGGCAGGACCGCAAGGATCGCGGCGAGCGAAATGACCGCAACGATCGCAACAACAATCGCGGCGGTTCGCAGCCGTTGCGCTTCGAGGCCAAGCCGCCGCGCAAGGAAAAGCCGATCGATCCGGATTCACCTTTCGCCAAGCTCGCGGCTCTCAAGGAGCAGATGAAGAAGTAGTCATGAGCGGGGAGACCCAGCCGACAAGCGGTTCGCGCCAGCGCATCGATAAGTGGCTGTTCTTCGCGCGCATGGCGAAGTCGCGCTCGCTGGCGCAGAGCCACATCCAATCGGGCCACGTGCGCATCAACGGCGAGCGCTGCAAGCATCCGAGCCAGATGGTCAAGCCGGGCGACCGTATCGAGATGACGCTGGAGCGGCGCGATCTCGTTCTTCTCGTGCGCCTCGCCGGCGAGCGGCGAGGGCCCTACGAGGAGGCACGACTGCTTTACGAAGACCTGTCGCCGCCGCCCGATGAGGCAAAACGTCTCACGCCCTACGAGCAGGCGATCCGGGCGACCGGCACCGGCCGTCCGACCAAAAAGGAAAGACGGGCAATCGACAGGCTGATGTCGGACGAGGATTAGAAAACTCTGTCTGCGGCGGCGGCTTCTGCAGGTCGTTTATCCTTGAAATCCGGCGTTAAAGCCGATACGTCACTGACAACCTGCCGGAAGCGTGCTTGCCTCCCAAGCCTGCCCACGATTTTCCTCCGGCACGGGGATAGGCGCGACGTTCCAGGTTGCCCGGCCCCATTCGCATGGAATCCTGGAGTTCTTCATGACCTATGTCGTGACCGACAATTGCATCAAGTGCAAATACACCGATTGCGTGGAAGTCTGCCCTGTCGACTGCTTCTACGAGGGCGAGAATTTCCTCGTCATCCATCCTGACGAATGCATCGATTGCGGCGTCTGCGAGCCTGAATGTCCCGCCGAGGCAATCAAGCCCGACACCGAGCCGGGCCTCGACAAATGGCTGAAGATCAATACCGAATATGCCACCATCTGGCCGAACATCACGGTCAAGAAGGACCCATTGCCCGAGGCCAAGGACATGGATGGCGAGACCGGAAAGTTCGAGAAATATTTCTCCGAGAAACCCGGTTCCGGCGATTGAGACGGCGGCCATATTCGGTCGCCGGATTCGGGCGGCCGCGGGGCGAAACGTTTTAAAAGCTGCGGGAGGCATATGGGTGACATGTGTTGCCCGCATGACTCAAGCGAAGCAAATTATTGATTTCCTCATATTTTTATGATAGGTTTTGGCTACTGTTCCATTTGTGGCATGACGCATGCCCAAAACCATCACGAAAGCAAAACCAATCCGCACGCGGTTTCCGTGACATATCAACGCTTTGAGCGCCGGGTCCCAAGATCGTGCGCAAGAAGTTCTTTGCTTTTGCCCGATGGGACCAGAGTGAAGTCACCCGACGGATACTACCGTCTCACCCGGGCCTGACTGACCCGGCTCCGGCCGCCGCCGGGAGCGTAACAGGGAGTTTTTGAATAGAATGACGACTCAGCAGAAAAAGCCTTCCATCGCACGCCATGGCTTCAAGACCGGTGAATCGATCGTCTACCCCGCTCACGGCGTCGGTACCATCACCGCTATCGAAGAGCAAGAAGTTGCCGGCATGAAGCTCGAACTTTTCGTTATCGATTTCGAAAAGGACAAGATGCGGCTGAAGGTTCCGGTCGCCAAGGCGATGAGCATCGGCATGCGCAAGCTTTCGGAAACGGATTTCGTCGAGCGTGCATTGAAGGTCGTGCAGGGTAAAGCGCGCGTCAAGCGCACCATGTGGTCGCGCCGTGCCCAGGAATATGATGCCAAGATCAATTCCGGCGACCTGATTTCCATCGCTGAAGTCGTGCGCGATCTCTATCGTGCCGAAAACCAGCCCGAACAGTCCTATTCCGAGCGTCAGCTTTATGAGGCTGCGCTCGACCGCATGGCGCGCGAAATCGCCGCCGTCAACAAGATGTCGGAAACTGAAGCCGTCCGCCTGGTCGAGACCAATCTCAACAAGGGTCCGAAACGCGGCAAGGCGATAGAAGAAGACGACTCACAGGACGAAGCCGCATAAGGCGACCCTGTTTTTCCCCTATCAAAAAACCCGGCTTGCGCCGGGTTTTTTTTGGAACTTTTTTTCGACTGCCGCGTTTAACACACGTAATTGCGGACTGCTCGCAGGGCAATGGGCCTCGACGGGCGAACTGTCATTCCGTCAATGTTCGATGAGGAGCGGATCATGCCTTTTCAATATTGCCCATCCGGCAACGTGAAGAAACAGGTCCGGCCCGGCCGTCTTAACGGTACATGATGAGAAATAGGGCCTCCCCCTGAAAAGTCCAGGGGCGAGGCCTTCATGTATTCAGAACCCCATTCAGTCCGGACAGCGATGTTCCGCAAGGTGCGTTTTATTGTTCATTTAGGGCGAGAGGCCTGTTTCAGGAGATCGAAATGAAGAACATGTCTGCAGATCGGCGCATGATCAAAATCGCGATGGCCGCCCCCTATCTCGCCCGTCAGGAAGAGCACGATCTCGCCATTCGTTGGAAGGATCACGATGATCGCGGCGCGCGCAACCAGATCGCCATGGCCCATATGCGCCTCGTCATATCCATGGCGGGTAAGTTCCGCAATTTCGGCCTGCCGATGAGCGATCTCGTGCAGGAGGGCTATGTCGGCCTTCTGGAGGCTGCCGCTCGCTTCGAGCCGGAACGCGACGTACGTTTTTCCACTTATGCGAGCTGGTGGATCAGGGCTTCGATCCAGGATTATATCCTGCGCAACTGGTCGATCGTGCGCGGCGGCACGAGTTCGGCACAGAAGGCGCTTTTCTTCAATCTGCGTCGTCTGCGCGCCAAGCTCGCCAAGGGTGACACGCAGCTGACTCTGCAATCCATTCACCAGGAAATCGCCGCGGCGCTCGGCGTCAGCCTCTCCGATGTGCAGACCATGGACGCCAGGCTTTCCGGCAATGATGCCTCGCTGCAGGCGCCTTCGGTCTCCGGCGATGCCGAGAGTGCGGAGAAGATGGACTTCCTCGTCAGCGATGATCCCCTACCGGACGAGCAGGTTTCCAACATGATCGACGGAGAGCGGCGCCGCGTCTGGCTCGCCTCGGCGCTGACACATCTCAACGAACGCGAAATGAAGATCATCAGCGCCCGGCGTCTGGCGGAAGACGGTGCCACGCTCGAAGAACTCGGCGCCGATCTCGGCATTTCCAAGGAACGTGTGCGGCAGATCGAAAGCCGGGCGATGGAGAAGCTCCGCAGCGCGCTTGTCAGCGCCGATCCGCATATGGCGGCTTACGCCTGAACCGAAACTATTCCCTGCAGCAGCACAGACTGGCCCGGCGCAAGCCGGGCTATTTTTTTACTCGGCGATGATCTTGACGCGATCGCCTGGTGAAACGGCTGCACCCGTGGGCAGGGCGTTGATGAGTTTGAAGAGATCGAGCTTGCGGTCGGTACCCATCATGCGGGCGGCGAGCGTCGAGATGTTTTCACCCAGACGGACGGTGACGACGCGGATGCGCAGCGGCTTGAGCGAGGCTGCCTCTGCCGGCGTCATGCGTCGGAAACTCGCACGCAGGACATTGGCCGTTGGCTCAAGGGCGTCGCTGCCTTTCGGCACGGCGGTGAGGAAGCGGAAGATCTGCGAATTGTTGCGGATCACGGTGACATCGAAATCCCAGCGGTCGGCGCTTGCCCGCGCTGTGGCTGCTTCCATTCCGTTGATGGTGACCGGCTGGATGGTCGACGGGTCGAGGCCGGTCACCCAGCCGCTGGAGATATAGTTGGTGAGGCTCTGGTTCTGATTGTCGGCGACGCCGTCGAAGCGGACGGCGATGTCGTTCGGGCCGGTGGCCATTACGGCTTCGACCTTGTTGTCGATGTGGAAGTCCGGCGGCACGTCGAAGCGGATGCCGAGGCCGCCGTGCAGGAAGGTCTGGCCGCGCACGTAGCCTTCCTCAGGGCTGTCGCCATAGAGCAGGCCGTCGATGCCGTCGAGATAATAGTCGCGGCCCTTGTCCCCGACCGAACCCTCCTGGCCGAAGGCCCGGGCATGGGTGCGGGCAAGCTCGATGCGCTGCGCCGAATTCGGATGGCTCGACAGGAAGTCTAGGCTCTGGTCGGCTTCGGGATCGACCGACATGAAGCGACTGTAAGCCGCCATGGAATCGAGGAAACGCGCAGCGGAATAGGGGTCGTAGCCGGCTTCGCCAAGCATGCGCACGCCGATGACATCGGCCTGCAGTTCCTGCTGGCGTGAGAAGGCGGCGAGCCGCAGCTTGCCGCGGGCCAGCGCCTGCTTGCCGGCGATATCGCTGGAGAGAACCTCGGCGACGACGCGGCTGGCGATGACCTCAGCCTCCTCGCGCTTCTGCCGCTCGATGCCGTGGTTCGCCGTCACGTGGCCCATCTCGTGCGATAGCACGGCGGCAACTTCCGAAGCGTCGTTGGCAAGGGCAAGCAGGCCGCGGGTGACGTAGAGATAACCGCCGGGCAGCGCAAACGCGTTGATCGCCGGCGAATTCAGGATGGTAATGCGGTAGGATTGGCTCGGATTTTCCGACACCGCCGTCAGCGCGCCGGCGATGCGGGCGACGAGGCGCTCGGTCTTGGCGTCCTTGTATTCGCCGCCGTAGCTTGCGACGATGCGTGGATGCTCACGGGCGCCCATCGCCGCGCGCGGATCGTTCTTCTGCACCTCGTCGACGATCTGCGGATTGGAAGAAGGCGAGACGCTCGGCTGGTAGGATTGGTCGATCAGCGTTTGACAGCCATTCAGCGCCATTGCGACGGCCGAAAGCAGCATCAGGCGACGCGCGAAACGCCGCGGCGCGGAGATGGCATCACTGGAAAGCGCGGGCGATTTCCACGTCGTCAAGCTGTCCAGTCTGGTTCTCCGCATCATGTCGCTGTCTTGCCGGTTTGCCGCAGATTGGCACCGACCGTGGCAAGGGGAATTCAACAGGTGCGCACCCCTGATCTCGCGCTGCACAATCGGCCGATACAAGTCCTTGCTGTAGCTGATTTATGCATCGGTTGCATAGCGAGACTCTGTTTAAATGTGGCGCCGTTGCATTTTAGCCAGCCTCGATCGTGAGGCCTTCCCTTCGCTCGGATGAAATTATGGCGAAAGTTCCGTCACAACGCGGAGATTCGTCGGTGGCGAAGAAAAAGAACGGGCCGATTGAAGTAACCGAGCTGATAGCGACAGCGATGCGAGAAAATTGCAACCACCGATAATATCATCGCGGAAGGAACTCCTCCCGATGAGGTATTCTGCGGGGTCGATCCGGTTACTCCGCCGCATTCGCCGTCGTCGGTTGCGGCATCTTCGCTTCACCGGCGCGGGGCAGCTGCACAGGTTTCAGCATGATGGCCGCCACAAGGCCGATCAGGGCAATAGCACAGGAGGTCATGAAGAGCGGCGAGAACGCGGCGGCATAGACATCGGCGACAGCCTGGCGGCTTGCTTCGGGAAGGGCGGCCATCATCTTCGGCGTCAGCTGCTCGATATCGATAACACCGGGAATGGAGACGCCGACCTTGTCGAGCTGAGAGGCGATGATGGCGCCATAGATGGAAATGGCGATCGATGCACCTCCCATGCGCGACAGCGTCACCGAACCGGTGGCGGCGCCGACATCGCGGGCCGGCGCTGCATTCTGTACGCCGATGATGGGAACCTGCTGGGCAAGGCCGATGCCGATGCCATGCAGCATCATGATCGCCCCGATGAAGGCGATCGGCGTTCCCGCGTGGATCTGCGACATCAGCGCAAAGGCGATGGCGCTGCAGGTCAGGCTTGCGATGGCAAAGGGCTTGTAACGCCCCGTTTTTGAGATGATGCGGCCTGCGGACAGCGATCCGCAGACGAGGCCGCCCGTCAGAAGAATGAAGAGCGCGCCGGCGGCAGAGGGCGAAAGGCCGGTGGTGGTCTGCAGGAAGAGGGCGAGATAGTTGACCATGCCGATGGCGATGGCGCCGCCCATGATCGACATCACCAGGAGCAGGCTGAATGTCGAATTGCGAAAGAGCTGTAGGGGAACGATCGGTTCCGGCGCGCGGCGTTCGACGAGCACCCAGGCGACGGCGCAAACGATACCGAAGGCGATGATGACGATGCTCTGTGGCGAGACCAATGCGCCGAAGAGTTCGCTGCTGTCGGTGGCAAGCACGATGCTGGTCGTCGTCAGGGCGAGAAGCAGCGCACCGGCATAATCGATCTTGGGCCGGCGATGCGGTTTGCGATAGGGCAGCATCACGGCAAGGCCGGCAAGTGCGATTAAGCCGATCGGCACGTTGACGAGGAAAATCGAGCGCCAGCCGAAAAGGTCGCTCATCGTGCCGCCAAGCACCGGTCCGATCGCACCTGACGCCATCAACACGAGGCTGGAATAGCTTTGGTAGCGGGCCCGCTCGCGCGGCTCGAACAGATCGGCATTGACGGAGAAGATCGACACCATGATGCCGCCGCCGCCAAGGCCCTGTAGCACGCGGGCGGCGATCAGCGTGTTCATGGAGACCGCAAGGCCGCAGACCGCCGAGCCGACAGTGAAGATCATGATCGCCGTCATCATCACGTATTTGCGCCCGAAGAGATCGCCAAGCTTGCCATAAACCGGCATGACGGCGCTCAGCGACAGCAGATAGGCCGAGCCGATCCAGCCGAAGCGCTCCAGATGGCCGAACTCGCCGACGATCGTTGGCAGCGCCGTGGAAACGATCTGATTATCTAGTGTCGCCATGAACATGGCCGTCATCAGGAAGAAGAAGAGGATGAGCCGGCGACGAGGATCCGTCACGAGCGGCGCAGGCGCGAGTTGCATATCCATGGAGCATCATTCCGGGTTGGGTAGATTTTTATGTGCTAACAGCATGTATTTGTCAATGGCACATTAATGACATCGGCATATTCAAATTCCGCCGCGGCTCTGTTATGGTCCCGGCATGAACGAAGTGCTGACCAAGACCATTTCCACCGAGCCAGAGCCGGTTGAGGAAAACGTGCCTCGCATCGGCCGGAGCATGGGGCGCATGCGGTTGATGACCGGGCGGCGATTGATCGGCCGGCTGGCGATCCAGAGTGCTGCACCGGGCCTTGAACTTTCGCATCTCGACGTGCTCGATGCGGTGCGGAGGGCAAAGCCTGCCGGCGAGGTCACCGTCGGCATGATCGCGGAGATGCTGCGCATCGATCCGTCACGGGCTAGCCGGGTGGTGGCCGACATGGTCGGGCGGAACGTGCTGCGCCGCGAAGCTTCGCAGGCCGATGCGCGACGGATTGTCGTTGTCATGACCGAGGTCGGCCAGAATCTGCTGGCCGAGATCGTCGCGCAGAAACTCGCGATCATCTCCGAGATCGTCTCCGACTGGCCTGAGCAGGATGTCGCTCGTTTCGCAATGCTTTTCGAGCGTTTCATCGGCGGTTACGAGGCGGTCTTCCGGTCGCGCGACAAGGATACGCCGGGCTAGAGCATGATGCCGAAAAGTGTGTGCGGTTTTCGGGCGACATCCTGTTCTAGTGGCGCTCGAAGGGAAATGGCGCCGATCCGCCGGCGCCCCTTCCCCTCGACCCCCGGTTTGCGCTAAGGGCAATGCCCATGAGCCCATCCACCTTCACCATTCTCCTCGGCGGCGAACTCAGCCTGACGGAGCGCCTGCGCCAAGCCATCGGCGGCAGCCGTTCCATCGCGGCCGATGGCGGCATGCGGCATGCGGTGGCACTCGGTATCGAGCCGGAGCTCTGGGTCGGCGATTTCGATTCGACGCCTGATGATCTCGAGGGTGCCTTTCCCGATGTGCCGAAACAGCCCTATCCCGCGGCAAAGGCGGCGACGGATGGCGAAATCGCCGTGTCGGAAGCGATCGCGCGGGGTGCGCGGCGGCTGATTCTGGCCGGTGCTCTTGGCGGCGAACGCTCGGACCACGCGCTTCAGCATCTGCTGTCGGCCGTCAGTCTGGCGGAGGAGGGTTTCGACGTGCTGCTGACCTCGGGCAAGGAAGAGGCAGTGCCGCTGCTTGCCGGGACGGTCGAGCTGGATCTTCCCAAGGGGAGCCTGTTTTCCGTGCTCGGGTTCAGCGAGCTGACCGGGCTTTCCATCGAGAATGCGCGTTATCCGCTGGCCGATTTCCATCTGCCTTTCGGCTCGTCGCGCACCATTTCCAATGTTGCGGAAAGCAAGATTCGCTTTTCGCTCCGCAGCGGCCGGGCGATCGTGCTCGCCAGGCCCTATGATCTTTCCGGAGTCTGATTTTTGGCCCCTCCCATTCTGAAACTCGACGATATCTTCCTGAGCTTCGGCGGCGCACCGCTGCTGGCTGGTGCTAGCCTGCAGATCGAGCCCGGGGACAAAATCTGCTTGGTCGGGCGCAACGGCTCGGGAAAATCGACGCTGCTGAAGATCGCCGCCGGCCTGGTCGAGGCGCAGTCTGGCGAAGTCTTCCGTCATCCTTCCTCGACGGTGCGCTATCTCGAACAGGCGCCGGATTTTGCCGGCTTCAACACCGTCCATGCCTATGCCGAAGCCGGTCTCGGGCCGGGCGACGACCCTTATCGCGTCACCTATCTGCTGTCGCATCTCGGGCTGACCGGCGAGGAACATCCGAGCATGCTGTCCGGCGGCGAATCGCGTCGGGCCGCCCTTGCCCGCGTGTTGGCGCCGGAGCCCGATATTCTCCTGCTCGACGAGCCGACCAACCATCTCGACCTGCCGACCATCGAATGGCTGGAAGGCGAGTTGCAGAAGACGCGCAGCGCCCTGGTGCTGATCTCGCACGACCGACGTTTTCTCGAAAAGGTCTCGACGGCAACCGTCTGGCTCGACCGCGGCACCTCGCGCCGGCTCGACAGGGGATTTTCGCATTTCGAGGCCTGGCGCGACCAGGTGCTGGAGGCCGAGGAGCTGGAGCAGCATAAACTCGGCAAGGCGATCGAGCGCGAGGAGCACTGGCTGCGTTATGGAGTCACGGCGCGGCGCAAGCGCAACATGCGCCGCCTCGGCGAGTTGCAGACGATGCGCTCGAATTATCGCGGCCATAAGGGGCCGCAGGGCTCGGTGCAGGCGACGGCTTCGGACGCGCAGGAATCCGGCAAGCTGGTGATCGAAGCTCACAAGATCACCAAAAGCTTCGGCGACCGGGCAATCGTCACGCCCTTCTCGATCCGCGTGCACCGCGGCGATTGCATCGGTCTGGTTGGGCCGAATGGTGCCGGCAAGACGACGCTCTTGAAGATGTTGACCGGTCAGCTTTCCCCGGATAGCGGCACGATCAAGCTCGGCACCAATCTGGAGATCGCCACACTCGACCAGAAACGCGAGGATCTCGATCCCGAGGATACGCTCGCCAACTACCTGACGGATGGGCGCGGCGAAAACCTGCTCGTCAACGGCGAACAGCGTCATGTCACCGGCTACATGAAGGAGTTCCTGTTCCAGCCGGAACAGGCGCGGACGCCGATCAGAAGCCTTTCCGGCGGCGAGCGCGCCCGGCTGATGCTGGCGCGGATTCTCTCGCGCCCTACGAACCTGTTGATCCTCGACGAACCGACCAACGATCTCGATATCGAGACGCTCGACCTGCTGCAGGAAATCGTCGCTGGCTTTCCCGGCACCGTCATTCTCGTCAGCCATGACCGCGATTTCCTCGACCGCACCGTGACCTCGACGATCGCACCTGCCATGGCGGACGCACCTGACGGCCGCTGGATCGAATATGCCGGCGGCTATTCGGACATGCTTGCGCAGCGCAAGGGCGCGATCGAGGAGCGCAAGCGGGCCGAGAAGGCGGCGGAGAGGCCGAAGACCCAGGAGGCAGCGTCTTCTGCTGGAAGTTCGAGGGGCAAGCTTTCCTTCAAGCAGAAATTCGCGCTGGAAAATCTGCCGAAGGACATGGCGAAAGCCGAAGCCGAGATCGCCAAGCGCGAACAGGTGATGGCCGATCCCAATCTTTTCACGCGCGATCCCGTAGCTTTCAACCGGCTTGCCGTCGAGATGGAAAAACTACGCGCCGGCCTGATGAAAATGGAGGAGGAGTGGCTGGAGCTCGAAATGCTGCGCGAAGAGCTGGAAGGCTGAGGCTTCGCAAACTCGCAGTCTCACCTTTCCTTGATTGGCCAGTGTATCGACGCGCGGCATAGAGTGTCGCCCGGCAGCTGGGGATAGCGCCGATAGCAATGGCGACAAGGAAAAGTCATATGTCTCGCAAGGCCTATTCCAAGATTTTCACAGCACTTGCCGGCGGCGGTCTTGTCGCGATTGCGCTCTCGCAGGCCGCACAGGCGCGGGATGGCAACCGCGTTCGCGTTCGTGGCACCATCGAAAGCCTCAGTGGCGATAGTCTCGTCGTCAAGACGCGCGAAGGCAGCGATGCGATAATTACGCTGAAAGCCGGCTGGAAAGTCGGCGGCATCAAAAAAGCCTCGGTCGAGGATATCAAGCCCGGCGATTTCGTCGGGGTCGCCTCGCTTCCGAAAGGCGCCGGCCCTGACGGGGCGATCGAGGTATTAATCTTTCCGGCGTCGATGAAGGGGACCGGCGAGGGCAACCGTCCCTGGGATGCTCAGCCGAACAGCCAGATGACCAATGCGACCGTCAGCAATGCCGTCAAATCCGTCGACGGCCACACGATCACGCTGACCTATCAAAGCAAGGAAAAAACCATCACGATTGCCGACGGCACGCCGATCGTGACCTTGGCGCCGGCGACCAAGGACGATCTGAAGGCCGGCGCCAGCGTCATCGTCACCGGCGAGAAGGCGGCAGACGGCAGCATCTCGGCCAGCCAGGTGGCCGTCGGCCTGAATGGCATCACGCCGCCGATGTGACCAGCGTGAAATTCAAAGTGATATAGTGTCTATCGGACGCACGGCGCTCTACAGCGCCGGCGCGGGCATGGCGGCAGCGCCTGTACTGGCGCTGGTGCCGGTCTGAGCGACTTGCTGTTGCTGCTGCGGTTCCTCAGATCTTGCCGGCAGCGCCTGCAGATGCAGTACGCGCGGCTTGAGCGCCTCGAGATAGGCCTCGGAGCGGCCGATGTAAATCATGCCGCTTTCCGGCATGGAGGTCAGCAGTTTGGCCATCATCTCCTGCCATTCCGGCTCCATGCCTTCCAGCACTTCGTCGAAGATGATCCAGCGCGGGCGCACAAGAAGCAGACGGGCAAAGCCGATCGCCTTCTGTTCATCGCTGTCGAGCAGCTTGTCCCAACGGGCGCGGGTATCGAGCCTTGCGATCAGCGAATGCAGGCCGGCTCTGTCGAGGGCCGTCTCGACAGCGGCTCGCTCGTAGGCATCAGGACTTGCGGGAAAGGCCAGCGCCTCGCGCAGCGTGCCGCCGGGAACATAAGCGATCTGCGGGACGAACAGCATGTCGTCGATCGGCGGCAGGCCCATCGTGCCGCTGCCGCACGGCCAGAGGCCGGCCATCGCCTGGAAGAGTAGCTTGCGGTTGACGCTGTGATCGCCGTTGATCATGATTTTTTCGCCGGCCTTGATCACGACATCGGTTTCACGCAGGCGGAAACCGCCGCATTCGTCGATCTCTTCACCGATCTTGGCAACGATCACCACATCCTTCAACGTCAGCGTGTCGGGCGCAGTGTTTTCATAGGCGATGCCGTCCTTCTGGGCGAATTCCTCCTCCATGTCGAGCAGCGCCTGGCGGAAATCGGTGACGCGCATCAGTGTCGCGCGCCATTCGGCGATCGGGCCAAAGTTGGCGACATACCAGCGCAGCGCCGTGTTGACCTGATTGAAGGCGCCGACCGACATCATCAGCTGGCCGAGGGTGAGGCCGCCGGAGAAATAGGCGGGGGCGGCGACGATGATCGGGATGACGATCACCAGCCAGCCGTAGCCGGCCGAAACCCAGGTGAGGTTGGTATTGGCCATGGCGAGCCGCTTGACGACCCTCAGTACCGAGCTGATGTCGGTGTTGATGCGCCGGCGCTCATTCTCCTCGCCGCGGGCGACGGTGATCGCCGGCATGTTCTCGTTGGCGTGCATCAACGTGAAGCGAAGCTCGGCCTCCTTCGAGAAGCGGTCGGCATTCAGCTTGACCAGTTTGCGGCCGACGACCTGGCTCAGCACCGAGGCGGAGGCGGCGTAGAAAATCGCCGCCCAGACCATGTAGCCGGGAATGGAGAAGCTGTGGCCGCTGATGTGGAAGATGAAGCCGCTGGAAAGCTCCCAGAGCACGCCGATGAAGCTCACCAGAAGAATGGTCGACTGCAGCAGGCCGAGAACGAGCCCTGTCGTGCTTTCGGCGAGGTTGCGGGAATCCTCATGCAGGCGCTGGTCCGGATTGACGCCGATCAGACCGCTCGAAGCAAGCCGCAGTGCCCGCTTGCGCTTCAGCCACTGATCGACGAGGTCGCGCGACAGGCCCTCGCGCATATAGAGCGCGGTCATCTGATTCAGCCATGCCTGCAGCACGTTGAGCAGCAGCAGCGTGCCGGCGATCATCGCGAAGATTTCGAGCTGGTGGAAGAATTCACCGAGATCGCGGCGCTCCAGCGAGTCGTAGAAGGGAGCATTCCACTGATTGAGGATGACCTGGCCGTAGGACGTCAACAGGATGACGAGGATCAGCACGGTCGCCAGAAACAGCACCTTGCCACGCACTTGCGAATTCCAGAATGCGGAGAACATAACCCCGAGGCGATTCGTCAGGCTGAGATCATACCCCACCCTGTCGTGCCTTCGGATGCCCGGCCTCCCCTCGATCTTATCTGCCATTACGCTTTTCCAACATCGCCCATGCTTACCATTATTAACATGGTGGCGTTACCGGTCTATCAACAGATTCTATCAGTCATTAAACTGTGATGATGCTTGCATGCATCGCTCCTGCGTGCATTCGGCAGTTGATTCGCGGTCCGACTGGGGCTAATTAAAGCTCCGTGGTGATTTGGCCGGCCGGCTTGCAGCCACGTTAAAAAAGTCGCTAAAGGGCCGCGTGCGGACCGGTAGCGATTTTTTTCGCCGCCGGTTTTTTGTTTTTTTGATCGAGTGACCGCAATGCCCATCAAGATCCCCGATACGCTGCCCGCCTTCGAAACCCTGGTTCAAGAGGGTGTGCGGGTGATGACCGAGACGTTGGCGATCCGTCAGGATATCCGACCGCTGCAGATCGGGCTGCTCAACCTTATGCCGAACAAGATCAAGACCGAACTACAGATGGCCCGACTCGTCGGCGCCTCGCCACTGCAGGTCGAGCTGTCGCTGATCCGCATCGGCGGCCACAAGGCGAAGAACACGTCCGAAGATCATCTGCTCGCCTTCTACCAGACCTGGGAGGAAGTGAAGCACCGCAAGTTCGACGGTTTCATCATCACCGGGGCGCCGATCGAGCTTTTGCCCTATGAAGACGTCACCTATTGGCCGGAAATGCAGCAGATTCTCGACTGGACGGAAACGAACGTGCATTCGACGATGAACGTCTGCTGGGGCGCGATGGCGGCGATCTATCATTTCCACGGTGTTCCGAAATACGAGTTGAAAGAAAAGGCCTTCGGCATCTACCGCCACCGGAACCTGAAGCCATCCTCCATCTATCTCAACGGCTTTTCCGACAATTTCGAGGTGCCAGTGTCGCGTTGGACCGAGGTGCGCCGCGCCGATATCGAGCCATCCGAAAGCCTGGAGATCCTGATGGAATCAGGCGAGATGGGTGTCTGCCTCGTGCACGAAAGGAGGGGGCGGCGGCTCTACATGTTCAATCATGTCGAATATGATTCCACATCGCTTTCCGACGAGTATTTCCGCGACGTCAACGCCGGCGTGCCGATCAAGATGCCGCACAACTACTTCCCGCATAATGATCCGGCGCTGACGCCGCAGAACCGCTGGCGCAGCCATGCGCATCTCCTGTTCGGCAACTGGATCAACGAGATCTACCAGACGACCCCCTTTGATGTGGAGGAGATCGGCACGGACCTCTGAAGCGTCGGACTGCGCCTCGGCCGATGCCGGGGCGTTTCTTCTGATCCGACCGGTTGCGGTTTGGAGCAAATGCGGGCAGGTTCCGCTCCTGAAACCGAAAGCGTTGTGGGTCTTTGTGACGCACAACGCTGAAAAACTTTGAATGAGAATGGACGGTCGATCATGTCGGATAAGTTGGAGCGGGAAGTTTTCGGGCAGACGAAGGCAGGCGAGACCGTCTATCGCGTCGAGATCAAGGGCGGCGGGCTGACGGCCAAGATCATCACCTGGGGCGCGGTCATCCAGGATCTGCGTCTTAACGGACATGAGGCCCCACTGCAGCTCGGTTTCGACGATTTTGACAGCTACCCGCTCCATTCGGCCTATTTTGGCGCGACGCCGGGCCGCTGCGCCAACCGTGTCGGTGGCGGCGCCTTCACGCTCGACGGCAAGGACTGCCAGCTCGAGCTGAACGAAAATGGCGTCACCCATCTGCATGGCGGCAGCGACAATATCGCCAAACGCAACTGGACGGTCGTCGAGCATGAGGTCGACCGGGTGGTGCTGAAGATTGTCGATCCCGATGGCCGCGCCGGCTATCCCGGCAATTGCACCATCCAGGCAACCTTCTGGGTGCACGGCAACGGCGAACTGTCGGTGATCTATGAATCGACCAGCGACCAGCCGACGCTCGCCAATGTCTGCCAGCACGCCTATTTCAATCTCGACGGCCGTGAAGATGCGCTTGGCCACGACATCATGATCGCTGCCGACCACTATCTGCCGACCGACGAGAAACAGGTGCCGACCGGCGAGATCCGTTCCGTCGAGGGCACGGAATTCGATTTCCGCGAGATGGCGCCGATGAAGCGTTTCGTCGGCAGCGAACAGGCCTTGTACGACCATAATTTTTGCCTGTCCGGCGAGCGCACCGCCAAGCGCAGCGTCGCGCTTGCCCGCAGCCTGTATTCCGGTGTGTCGCTGGAAGTGCGCAGCACCGAGCCGGGCGTGCAGTTCTATGCCGGTTTCAAACTGGATACCGGCGCTCCCGGCATCGGCGGGCGCAAGTACGGCCCGTTTGCTGGCTTCTGCCTGGAGACGCAGGTCTGGCCGGATGCCGTCAATCACCAAGGTTTCCCGAATGCGGTGCTGCGCCCCGGCGAAGTGTTGCGCCAGGAGACGGACTATATCTTCACCAAGAGCTGACGTCTTTTTCAGACGCACGGCTCTATGGACGCACGGTTGTCAAATTCTAAAGCGCGTCGCATCAAATTTGATTCATGCGACGCGCTTTAGTCCTTTGTTTTTATGCATGTCGTTATCCCGGAATCGCTGCGCCCTTCTGGGCGACATGCATCAGCGCTATGAACCTCTCCGGTCTCCGGGGAGGTTTTTTCTTGGCCGGGTGCGATTCCGCCTTGTGGATTGGTTCTAGATAGGTTCTATTGTATGCTTATGGATAGAACCAGTCTGATAGCGGAACTGAACAACCGCGGCCTGCGTGACGAGGCGTTGTCCGGCCCGCTCTATAAGCGGCTGGCGCAGGCGCTGACCGGCCTTATTCAGGAAGGCCTGCTGAAGCCTGGCACGGCGCTGCCAGGGGAGCGCGACCTTGCCGAGGCCTTGAAGCTCGGCCGTGTCACCGTGCGCACCGCCTATCGCGATCTGATGGCTTCAGGTGCACTGGAATCGCGCCACGGAAGCGGTACCTTCGTATCGAGCAGAGTGGAGCGTATGGAGCAGTCGCTCTGGCGGCTTTCCTCCTTCTCCGCCGACATGCGTTCGCGTGGGCGTCTGCCAGCCGCGCGGATCTTGTCGCGGGCGGTCAATACGCCGTCGCCGGAGGAATCCTTCCTGCTGGGCCTTGGCGGCGACGAGCCGGTGTTGAGGCTTGACCGGCTGCGTCTCGCCGACGGCCTGCCGCTTGCGATCGAACGCGCCGTGGTGCCGATCAAATTCTTAGGCGGCGATCCCGGCGGCGAGGGGTCGCTCTATGATGCGCTGGCGGCCAACGGTCACAAGCCCGTACGTGCGCTGCAGCGGCTGACCGCAGTTACGCTCGATCCGTCCTCAGCGGCGATCCTGAACGTCAAATCAGGCGCGCCGGCGCTGCTGATCGAACGCGTCTCGCGCCTGGAAGACCAGCGCGTCGTTGAGTACACCCGCTCGCACTATCGCGGCGATGCCTATGATTTCGTTGCCGAATTGAGAATCGGAGATGACCTATGAATGAGAACCAGTCGTTGATGCTGCAGGAAGCCGGCCAATCCCCAGAGGTGGTGGCCACGCTTCTCGAAAAGGAAAAGCCGGCCTTTGCCGAGATCGCCCGGCTGTTTTCGTCCTCCCGCCCGAGCGTGGTAACGACGGCGGCGCGTGGCTCCTCGGACCATGCCGCCACCTTCTTCAAATACCTCTTCGAGATCACCTGCGGCGTCCCGGTCGCCTCGGTCGGCCCGTCGATCGCTTCGGTCTACGGTGCCGCGCTGCATCTGAAGGGGGGTGTGCATTTCACCGTCTCGCAGTCGGGTGCAAGCCCCGACATCATCGCATTGCAGGATGCGGCCAAAAGGGGCGGGGCGACGACGATTGCCGTTGTCAACGTCGCCGACAGTCCGCTTGCCAAGCAAGCCGATATCGTTCTCGGGCTTAATGCCGGCGCGGAAAAGAGCGTCGCGGCGACCAAATCCTTTATCGCTTCCGTCGCCGCCCTTGCCGGCGTGACCGTTGCGGTCGGCGGCGCGTCCGACCTACAGGCTGCGCTTGGCAGGCTGCCGGAGGCGCTTTCGGCAACCGCCGGGATCGACACGGCGGCAGCCGAGGAGGTGCTTTTCAATGCGACCTCGCTCTATATGGCCGGCCGCGGCCCGGCCTTTGCAATCGGGCTCGAAGCGGCGCTGAAGGCCAAGGAAACCTCCGGCCTGCATGCCGAGGCCTTCTCGCTGGCGGAACTGATGCACGGCCCGATGCGCCTGGTGCAGCCGGGCTTTCCGATCATCGCCTTTGCGCCCGACGATGCGGCCTTCGTCAACAACGTTCAAGCGCTGGAGCGCCTGCAGAAGCTCGGCGCCACCACCGTCGGTTTCTCCACGCAGCCGCTTTCCGGGGTCAATCTGCGCGTGCCGACGACGGGCAATGGCCTTATCGATCCGCTGGTGTCGCTGCTCGTCTATTACCGGCTGATCGAGTCGGTGACGCGCCGCAAGGGCTTCGATCCCGACAAGCCGGCGAACCTGCTCAAGGTGACGGAGACGGTCTGATGGTCCGCAAGATCTTCATCGGCGCCCGCATCTTCGATGGCGAGCGCTTCCATGACGAGAAAGCACTCATCGTTGCCGACGGCCGCGTCGAGGCGATCGCTGCTGGAAACGATCTGCCGGACGGCGAGACGGTGACGCTTGCCGGCGGGGTTCTGTCGGCCGGCTTCATCGATGCGCAGGTCAATGGCGGCGCCGGGCGGATGCTGAACGACGAGCCTTCCGTCACCTCGATGGAGATCATCGCTGCTGGACACCGGCCCTATGGCACGACATCGCTCTTGCCGACGCTGATCACCGACACGTCCGAGGCATCCATTGCCGCAATCGAGGCCGCCAAGGAGGCGGTGAAGGCGAACCGTGGCGTCGCCGGCTTGCATCTCGAAGGCCCGCATCTGGCGCCTGCGCGCAAGGGTGCGCATCTGGCCGAACTGATGCGGCCGGTCGAGGATCGAGACGTCAAGGCCTTCATCCGGGCACGCGAGGCGATCGGCACGCTGCTCGTCACCATGGCTGCCGAGCAGGTGACGGTTGCCCAGGTGCGTGAGCTTGCCGAAGCCGGCGTCACCGTCAGTATCGGTCATTCCGATTGTTCGAGCGAGGCAGCGGAACAACGTTTCGATGCCGGAGCGCGCGGCGTCACGCACCTCTTCAACGCCATGAGCCAGCTCGGACACCGTACCCCCGGTCTCGTCGGCGCGGCGATCGATCATCCCTCGATCTGGTGCGGCGTCATTGCCGATGGTCACCATGTCGATCCGAAGGCTTTGCGCACGGCGCTGCGTGCCAAACGCGGCGAAGGCAGACTGTTTTTCGTCACCGATGCGATGTCGCTCGTCGGGTCGGAGAAGGATTCGTTCACGCTGAACGGGCGCGCCGTCCGGCGCGAACGGGGCGGGTTCTGCTCGAAGCTGGTACTATCCGACGGCACGCTGGCCGGTTCCGACGTCGACATGATCTCGACGATTCGCTACGGCGTCACCTATCTCGATCTGACGCTGGCCGAGGCTTTGCGCATGGCAACGCTTTATCCCGCCCGCTTTCTCAGACTGGGCGATCGCGGCCATCTCGCACCAGGCGCGCGCGCCGATCTCGTGCATCTCACCGATGCGCTCTCGGTCACCGCCACCTGGCTCAGCGGCGAAGCGGCTTGACTCAAGGAGAAGTGGGATGACTGACATCACGGATGCCTATTTCTCCAACCTGATCGGCCGGCTGGAAGAATTGAAGCAGACGCTTGCCGAGCCGATGGCGCAGGCGGCGGCGGTTATCCTCGATGCTGCCCACGGCGACAAGCGCGTCTATGTCTTCGGCACTGGCCATTCGCATATGCTGGCGGAAGAGGTGCACTATCGTGCCGGCGGGCTCGCCTTCACCGTGCCGGTGCTCGTCGGCTCGGCGATGCTGCATGAGGGTGCGGTCATCAGTTCGGTCTATGAACGCACGCAGGGCCTGGTTCGGCCCATGTTGGAGCGTTACGGCATGCAGCCGGGCGATGTCATCATCATCGCCTCCAATTCGGGCGTCAATGCCGCGCCGATCGAAGCCGCCGACTACGCGCGAGAAATCGGCGCAAAGGTGATTGCCATCACTTCGATCGCCTATTCCTCAGCGATCGCCAATGGCCGCCGGCGGCTCGCCGACGCGGCCGATGTGGTGCTCGACAATGGGCTGCCACCGGGTGACGCCGTTCTCGACCTCGAAGGCACGGGGCTTCGGGTCGGGCCGGTCTCGACGGCGGTCGGGGTGACGGTCATCAATGCGATCTTCGCCGAGGTCGCCTCCGAGCTTTCGAAATCCGGCGATGCGCCGGTTTATCTCAGCGCCAACATGCCGGGTGCAGCCGAGATCAACCAGAAGCTTGTCCAGAAATACCGGCCGCGCAACCCGCATCTCTGATCAGCATTGTTGGCGGCGGACACAAAAAAGGCCGGTCGGAACCGGCCTTTTGTATGGAATGAACCAGGGATCAGTCCTTGGCGCGTTCGACGTAGGAATTGTCTTCCGTCGCGATGACGACGCGAGTGCCGGCATTGATGTGCGGCGGCACCATGGCGCGCACGCCGTTCGACAGGATGGCCGGCTTGTAGGAGGACGATGCCGTCTGGCCCTTGACGACCGGTTCCGTCTCGGTGATCTCAAGCGTGACGTGGCGAGGCAGCTCGAGTGCCAGCGGAAGGCCTTCATAGATCGAGAGGATGCAGGACATGCCTTCCTGCAGATAGACCTTCTGATCGCCCATAGTGTCGACATCAACCACGACCTGATCGTAGTTGCTCGGGTTCATGAAGTGGAAGCCTTCGCCGTCTTGATAGAGGTACTGGAAGGACACGTCCTCGACGAAGGCGCGCTCGACCTGTTCGGTGGTGCGCCAACGCTCAGCAACCTTCACGCCGTCAACGATGCGGCGCATGTCGACCTGGGTGACCGGCGTACCCTTGCCCGGATGAAAGTTCTGAGCGGTGAGAACGACGTAAAGCTTGCCGTCGACGTCGAGAACGTTGCCCTTGCGGACCGAAGAGGCGATGACCTTGACCATAAGACTTCCTTGTAACTCGGCTTTCGGCGTCGTAGAGAACTGCCGAGACGCCTCGAAGACGCAAATATTTTTCTTTGGGGGCGCAACTAACCTAAAATCCGGGAAATAGCCATCCCCATACCGGCTTCTCCGGCGAAGAAAGCTTGGAATGAACTCTTCGGCGAAAGTGTCCCCCTGGTGGAACCCGTCCGTACACGCCGATCGCCGTCCGTTCCTGATCGGGCGCAATGCGATCCAGGCGGCGTTGCGCGGGTTTTTCGCGCGCGAGGATTTCATCGAGGTGGATACGGCGGTGCTGCAGATCTCCCCGGGCAACGAGGCGCATCTGCATGCCTTCGCCACCGAAGCACTGACGACGGACGGGCAAAAGGCGCCATTCTATCTGCACACCTCGCCGGAATTCGCCTGCAAGAAGTTGCTTGCGGCGGGTGAGGAGCGCATCTCGTGTTTTGCCCATGTCTATCGCAATCGCGAGCGCGGGCCGCTGCACCATCCTGAATTCACCATGCTTGAATGGTATCGGGCCGGCGAAAGCTACGAGAGCCTGATGATGGATTGTGTGCGGATCCTGGCGCTCGCGGCCGAAACGGTAAAGACTGAAAAACTTGCCTATCGCGGTGGCGAAAGCGATCCCTTCGCCGGTCCGGAGCGGATTGGCGTTGCCGAAGCATTCGAGCGTCATGCCGGCATCGATCTTCTCGCCTCGGTCGCCGCCGACGGGTCGACCGATCGCGATCATCTGGCGGCAGAGATGAAGCGCGCCGGCATGCGTGTTGCCGATGACGATGGCTGGGCCGATCTGTTCAGCCGGGTGCTGGTCGAAAAGATCGAGCCGCATCTCGGCTTCGGCCGCATCACCATCCTCGACGAATATCCGATCTCGGAGGCTGCACTTGCGCGTCCCTCGCCACGCGATCCCAGGGTTGCCGAGCGGTTCGAACTCTACGCCTGCGGCGTCGAGCTTGCGAACGGCTTCGGCGAGCTCACCAATGCTGCCGAACAGCGCCGGCGGTTCGAGATCGAAATGGCCGAGAAGGCGCGTGTCTACGACGAAACCTATCCGATTGACGAGGACTTCCTTGCCGCAGTTTCGCTGATGCGTGAGGCAAGCGGCATCGCGCTCGGCTTCGACCGGCTGGTGATGCTGGCGACGGGAGCATCGCGCATCGATCAGGTGCTCTGGGCGCCGGTTGCGGAGTACGGAAGATGAATGCCGTCAAACCGCTCAAAAGCGTCGACGATCTGGTGATGGCAGGGCTGGTCGCGCCCGCCGATCGCGCAACGCTCGAGCAGGTTGCGGCGCGTTACGCGATCGCGCTGACACCTGTGATCAGCGAGCTCATCGACCTCACCGATCCTGATGATCCGATCGCACGGCAATTCGTGCCTGACATAGCCGAACTCACGATCGCCCGAGAAGAACGCGCCGATCCGATCGGCGATCATGCCCATAGCCCCGTCGAAGGCATCGTTCACCGCTATCCCGATCGTGTGTTGCTCAAGGCCGTGCATGTCTGCCCGGTTTATTGCCGCTTCTGCTTCCGGCGCGAAATGGTCGGGCCGCAGGGCCTCGGCACGCTCGATGCGGCGGCGATGCGGGCAGCCTTCGATTACATCAGAGATCACGAGGAGATTTGGGAGGTCATCCTCACCGGTGGCGATCCGCTGGTGCTTTCTCCACGCCGCCTCCATGACATCATGGAGGCGCTTGCCGGGATCGCCCATGTGAAGATCGTGCGATTCCACACTCGTGTTCCTGTTGTCGATCCCGGGAAGATCGATGCGGCAATGATCGCCGCGCTGAAGGCGAGCGGCAAAACGGTCTATGTGGCGCTGCATGCCAACCATGTCAGAGAACTGACGGCGGAAGCGCGTGCTGCCTGCGCCCGCCTCGTCGATGCCGGTATCGCCATGGTCAGCCAGTCGGTGCTGCTCAAGGGCGTCAACGACGATCCCGACGTGCTTGCGGCGCTGATGAAGGCCTTCGTCGAAATCCGCGTCAAACCCTATTACCTGCATCATCTTGATCTGGCGCCCGGCACCGGCCATTTCAGAGTGACGATCGAAGAGGGACAGAGGATCGTCGCCGCGTTGCGTGGGCAGATTTCCGGTCTCTGCCAGCCGGCCTACATCCTCGATATACCGGGTGGTCACGGCAAGGCCGTTGTTAGTGGAAGCGCCATCCGGGCTAGCGGTGACGGGTGTTATTCCGTCTCGGATTATCGCGGCGGCGAACATTCCTATCCGCCCGCGGATTGACGCAAACGGGTGCTTTTCGTGTCATTTCTGTACTCGCTGCGCTCCAAACTGCGGCGTCCGTCGCGCTCGAAACGAGTTTAAACGACTGATATAAAACTATTATTGCCGCTTGCATCGAAATGGTCGCTAAAATTCTAACTGTGAGCGCTAATCAAATTTAACCCAATAAATTAGCGGAATTTTCTGTTTTCCGCACTAAAAGAACGCTCATGACAAGGCGATGAACGCCGGTTCGGGATCATGAGAATCTTGGAGTGATGGGATGCATAAGACAATCCGCGACCTCGTAGCCAAATACGGCAAACTTCCTGCGTCGATCGACCAGGTCGCCGACGATGCCGATCTTTATGCGGCCGGTCTGACATCCTTTGCTTCGGTGCAGCTGATGCTCGGCATCGAAGAGGCGTTCGACATCGAATTTCCCGACAATCTCCTGAACCGCAAATCCTTCGCGAGCATCTCGGCCATCGCCAGGACCGTCGATCTCATCCGGGACAGCCGGAAGGTCGCCTGATGAACTTCCCCGTCAAGATCATGCAGGACGGTCTTGTCGCTCGGGTCGCACGCGTCGCCGAAATCGCAGCGAAACACGCCGATGCGGTCGACGTCGAAGCCCGCTTCCCTAGCGAAGCCGTGGATGCGATGAAGGCCGAAAGGCTGCTCGGCATCCAGGTGCCGCGCCAATTCGGCGGCGAATCCGCCTCGATCACCGAGATCGCCGAATTGTGCTCGATGCTCGGCCAAGCCTGTGCGGCAAGCGCCATGGTCTTCGCCATGCATCACATCAAGCTGTCGAGTCTCGTTGAACACGGCGCCGACAGCGAATGGCACCGCGGCTTCATGCGCCGCATTGCCGCCGAGCAGTTGCTGATCGCATCGGCCACCACCGAAGGTGGTATCGGCGGAAACCTTCGCAACAGCATTTGCGCGGTCGAGGTCGATGGTGACACCTGCCGCCTCGAAAAGGATGCGACCGTCATTTCCTACGGTTCACATGCCGACGCCATTCTCATCACCTCGCGTGCCCATGCGCAGGCGGCTTCCTCCGATCAGGTGCTGACGGCCTTCCTCAAGGACCAGTACACGCTCGAGAAAACGCATGTCTGGAATACGCTCGGCATGCGCGGCACCTGCTCCGACGGATTCCTCTTCAAGGGGCAAGCGTCGGCGCATCAGATCCTGCCGAAGCCTTTCGCGGAGATCGCCGCGCAATCCATGCTCGCCTCCTCGCATCTGTTGTGGAGCGGCGTCTGGTACGGCATCGCGGTCGACGCCGTCGTCCGCGCCCAGGCTTTCGTGCGCGCTGCCGCCCGCAAGGCGCCGGATGCGCAGCCGCCGGGCGCGCTGCGCCTGGCCGAGGTTTCGAACCTGCTGCAGATGGTGAAATCCAATGTGGTTGCCGGCCTCAAGGCCTATGAGGATGCCAAGGTCGATGTCGACCGGCTGTCTTCGATGGGATTTGCGGTGGCGATGAACAACGTCAAGATCGCCTCGTCCGAGACGATCCTGGAGATCGTCAACCACGCCATGCTGATCTGCGGCATCATGGGCTACAAGAATGGCACGCCCTTCAGCCTTGGACGCCATCTGCGCGACGCGCACTCCGCACAGCTGATGATTTCGAACGACCGCATCCTCGGCAATACGTCGAGCATGCTTCTTGTCCATAAGCAGGACACTAGCCTACTGGGGTGACAGTCATGGATATGCAGACCTCGTTTCTGGACCGGCTTTTCGAAGCCGGGCTGCTGATCGATACCGGCATCGATGGGCTCTATGGCCGCAGCGGCCAGTTCGAAGAGGTGATCGCTGCCTTCGAGCGCCTAATCGACACGTTCGGCGGCGCCGACGGCGCGGAGGCCATGCGCTTTCCGCCCGGCATGAACCG
Organism: Rhizobium sp. NZLR8; assembly: GCF_019685025.1. Lineage (NCBI taxonomy): Bacteria > Pseudomonadati > Pseudomonadota > Alphaproteobacteria > Hyphomicrobiales > Rhizobiaceae > Rhizobium > Rhizobium sp. NZLR8. The sequence goes on from NZ_JABDVY010000005.1 coordinate 217,255, forward strand.
CGCCTTCTTCGAGACGAGCGGCTACATGAAGAGTTTTCCGCAGCTCGCCGGCACGGTGCACAGCTTCTGCGGCAGCGAACTGGATCATGTCAGTCTGCTGCAATGCATGGAGGTCGGCGAGGACTGGACCAAGGGGCAGGAGGCGACCGACATCGTGTTGACGCCGGCCGCCTGTTATCCACTCTATCCAACGATCGCCAAGCGCGGCAACCTGCCGAAGACGGGCGGCCTCTTCGACCTGCAATCCTATTGCTTCCGCCACGAACCGTCGAAGGATCCGGCCCGCCAGCAGCTGTTTCGCATGCGCGAATATGTCTGCATGGGCACCGAAGAGCACGTTACCGATTTCCGCCAGCGCTGGATGGATCGCGGTGTCGAGATGATGAAGGCCGTCGGCCTCGAGGTGACGATCGATATCGCCAACGATCCGTTCTTCGGCCGCGCCGGCAAGATGCTCGCCAACAACCAGCGCGACCAGAACCTGAAATTCGAACTGCTGATCCCGATCACCTCGACCGCCAATCCGACCGCCTGCATGAGCTTCAACTACCATCAGGATGCCTTCGGGACGAAATGGGGTCTCAATCTTGAAGACGGCAGTGTCGCCCACACCGCCTGCGTCGGCTTCGGACTGGAGCGCATCGCGCTGGCTCTCTTCCATCATCACGGGCTCGATGTGAAGGAATGGCCGGCCAGCGTACGGAAAGCGCTGTGGGGTTGAGCCGGTCGATGACATCGGTATTTTCGGGAATCGACCCGGAGACCTATCGTCAGCACGCGCTGCATTCCGGCGAGCGTACCTGGCCGGAAACCAATTGCTATGTCGATCTCTGGATCGAGGTGCTGGCGACCTCAGGCGTTGCGCCCGAGGCGATGCTCGGTTTCACCCTGACGCAGGATTTCGAGGGCGACCAGTTCACCTTCTTCAAGGTGCCGCTCGAAGATCTCGAAGCGCTCTACGGCATTCGCGCGACCGAGCTTGCCATTTACGACCGCGTCGAACGCCATGTCGAAGTTCAGATCGCGCGGGGCCGTCTCTGCCTGATCGAGATGGATTCCTTCTACATGCCGGATACGCGCGGGACCGCCTACCTGTTGGAGCACGGCAAGACGACGGTGGCCATCAACCGGCTGGATGTTGCCGCCAAGCGTGTCGATTATTTCCACAATGCCGGCTATTTCCGCCTCGAAGGCGAGGATTTCAACGGGCTGTTCCAGCTGCAGCTGACGGAGAATGAGCCGCCGTTCCTGCCCTATGCGGAATTTGCCCGGTTCCCGGAAAAGCCCGCTGATGAAAAGTATCTGCGCGCGACCGCCCGGCGGCTTGCCGGCGTTCATTTCAACAGGCGTCCCAGCGAAAATCCGATCCGTGCATTTGCAAGCGTTTTTCCGCAGCAGGTCGAAGCGGTGGCGGAGCGGCCGTTCGGCTTCTTCCACAAATATGCCTTCAATACGCTTCGCCAGGTGGGCGCCAATTTCGAGCTGGCGGCCGATTATCTGGTCTGGCTTTCTGCTGATGAATTCGCCGCGGCCGCCGAGCATGCCCGGCGCATTTCGGATACGGCGAAATCCGTGCAGTTCCAGCTTGCCCGTGCCATCGCTCGCCGGAAGTTCGAACCGCTGCAGGCAGCCCTTGATCCGGCTGCCGATGCATGGGATTCCATGATGGCGTCGCTTGCGGGGCGAATCTGAGGCCGGAGATCTGACCATGCGGGGGCGTTTGGCAAGCATCGGTGCCGAGGAAAGTCTGCTTTCCGAAGGCTGGAACCTGATCCTGACGGAGCCGGGCGCCTGCGCCGTGCCGCACGATATCCCGCTCTCCGCGCGGCTCATCCCAGCGCCCGTTCCCGGAACCGTCGCCGCAGCGCTGGAAAAGGCCGGGCTGTTCGATCGGGAAAATCCCGAACCGTTGAACACCAGGGACGCCTGGTATCTCTGCCGACTCTTCGATGCCGAGCCCGGCGAGGCAATCCTGCGTTTTGCAGGGCTCGCGACGCTTTGCCATGTCTTCCTGAACGGCCAAGAAATCCTGTTTTCCGAGAGCATGTTCACGGCGCACGAGATTCCGGTGACGCTTTCGGGCGGCGACGAACTGGCGCTATGCTTCCGGGCGCTCGGCCCCCGGCTGTCGGAGCCGGGCCCGCGCGCACGCTGGCGGCCGCAGATGATCACGCCGGCGGGGCTGAAGAATTTCCGCACGACGCTGCTCGGTCATATGCCGGGTTGGTGCCCCGATATCCATGCCGTCGGGCCATGGCGGCCGATTTCGATGGTGCGGCGCAATCCCGTCTCGATCGACAATGTCTCCATCCGCGCGGTGTTGGAGGAAAGCGGCGTCGGCCGCCTCAGCGTTTCCCTGCATAGCAATGCCGAGCATCCCGCGATGCTGCTGCACTGCGGCGGGATGGAGCAGCCCTTCGAGAAGATCGGCGACAATCATTACTCGGCTATCCTCAAGCTTTCCGACATCGAGCCCTGGTGGCCGCATACGCATGGCGCTCCGCGCCTCTACGAGCTGACGCTGATTTCCGACGGCGTTGAATATCCGCTGGGCAGGACCGGCTTCCGGCGGATCGACGTTGACCACGGCGAAGACGGCGACGACTTCGCGCTCACCGTCAACGGCGAACGCATCTTCTGCCGCGGCGCGGTCTGGACGACAGCCGATATCGCGCGTCTGCCGGGCGGGCGGGCGGATTATGAGCCGTTCCTGCGGCTTGCCGCTGGCGCCGGCATGAACATGATCCGCATCGGCGGCACCATGGTCTACGAGACGCCCGATTTCTTTACGCTCTGCGACGAGCTCGGCCTGCTGGTGTGGCAGGATTTCATGTTCGCCAATTTCGACTATCCGCGCAACGACAAGGCTTTTCTCGGCCATGTGCATGCCGAGGTCGAGGAATTCCTGCACGGCGTCCAGGCGTCGCCTTCCCTCGCAGTGCTCTGCGGCGGCAGCGAAATCCACCAGCAGGCGGCGATGCTGGGTCTGCCCATGGAATTCTGGAGCGGGCCGGTCACAGATGAGATCATCCCGGCCATCGCTACGCGCATGCGTCCCGACGTGCCCTATGTCCCGAACTCGCCCCATGGTGGAGCGATGCCGTTTTCGCCCAATGCCGGTATTGCCCATTATTACGGCGTCGGCGCCTATATGCTGCCGATTGCCGACGCGCGTCGCGCCAACGTGCGTTTTGCCTCCGAGAGCCTCGCCTTCGCGCATGTGCCGCAGCAAAGGACGCTGCAACGGCATCTCGATGTGCCGGCTGTGCACAGCCCGCTCTGGAAGGCGCGTGTGCCACGCGACCGCAGCGCATCTTGGGATTTCGAGGATGTTCGCGATTTCTATCTGCAGCTTCTCTACGGCTTCGATCCGGCCCAGCTGCGCCGCGAAGATCCGGGGCATTATCTCGATCTCTCCCGCGCCGTCACCGGCGAAGTGATCGAAGAGACCTTTGCCGAATGGCGGCGCAAGGGCTCCTCCTGTAACGGCGCCCTCGTCTGGACGTTGCAGGATCTGCTGCCCGGTCCCGGCTGGGGGGTGATCGATTCCACCGGAGAGCCGAAGCCGGCCTGGTATGCGATGCGCCGTGCATTCCGGCCGGTTCAGGTGGTTTTCACCGACGAGGGAACCAACGGTCTCGACGTGCACATCATCAACGAGACGGATGCCGCTCTCGATGTGGAACTCGAAGTCATCTGCCTGCGGGACGGAAAACAGCAGGTGCTCAGCGGTAGCAGGGCTTTCAAGCTGGCCGCAAGGGACACGGAGCGTATTGCCTGCACCGCGCTGTTCGGCGCCTTTTTCGATACGACCTATGCCTTCCGTTTCGGGCCGCCGTCGCATGATGCGAGTGTTGCGCGCCTGCGTTCGCTGGCAGATGGCGCCATCCTCGCGGAAAGCTTCCACTTCCCGTGCGGACGGGGGAAGGCGTTGCATGATGCCGGCATCGAAGCATCACTCGGCAGGGACGGCGACGACTGGTTCGTCGATCTGAGGACCGACCGGCTGGCGCAATCGGTGCATATCGACGTCGAAGGCTACCGGGCCGACGACGACTGGTTCCACCTCGCCCCCGGTGCGATGCGGCGCGTGACGCTCTCGGCGCTGCCCGGCACCGAAAGCGATATCGCGCCTGCAGGCGAGATTAGAAGTCTGGGAAGTTCGCATCGTGTCGCCCTCTCGGGCTGAATCTCGCGAAAAACGATGCCGATCCATTGAGAAAGACCGCGATTTGAGAACGACATACCGCTTTTTGCGTGCCCATGTGCTGCAGCGGCTGATCCCGCGATCGCGGCTTGCCTTCAATCCGCGCAAGCCGGTGGAAATCGTCGGCTATCTCTCGATGGCTGTCGGCGTCGGCGAATCGGCAAGGCTTTGCGCCGGCGCTCTGTCGGAGGCGGGAAGGGCGATTTCGCTTTCCGACGTCAGCACGCATCCCGACGAAGAGTCCTTCGCCGGATGGACACCGTCGCCTCTCTCGATCGAGGCGCCGGGAAGCCGTATCTGGCATCTCAATCCGCCGATGCTGCCGCGCGCCATTCTGAAGAAGGGCGTTGCGAATTTCACCCGCGCCTTCAATATCGGGTATTTCGCCTGGGAGCTCGAAGTCGTACCGGCCGAGTGGCGCAACGCTATGCACTATATGAATGCCGTCTTCGTGCCGTCGGAATTCACCCGGCGGGCGATTGCGCCGCTCACCAAGGCACCCGTTATCGTCGTTCCGCATCCCGTCACCGCGGCGCCGGCAACGGAAGGCATGCGGGAGAAGTTCGGCATCGAGAAGGCCGCCTTTCTCGTCAGCTTCATTTTCAGCGCTGGCTCCTCGATCAACCGGAAAAATCCGCAGGCGGTGATCGAAGCCTTCAAGATATTCGCCGCCGAGGCCCCAAGCGCTTTCCTGTTGATGAAGGCCAGCGGCGATGTGAACAAGGACAAAGGCCTGCGCGCACTGGTCGCTTCGGTCGCGGGTGACGCCCGGATCAGAATCGTCACTGACAGGCTGTCGAACGCCGAGATCAATGGCCTCATCCGCTCTTCCGACGCCTATCTTTCGCTGCATCGTTCCGAGGGGTTCGGGCTGACGGTTGCCGAGGCGATCATGCAGCGCACGCCGGTTATCTCAACCGCCTGGTCGGGCACGGCGGATTTCTGCGATCCGGACAATACATGGCTGGTCGACTCTCCCCTCATTCCGGTCGTCGATACCCATCCGGACTTTGCCGGGCTCGAGGGCGCGATCTGGGCAGATCCTTCTCCGGAAGCCGCGGCCGCGCGCCTCGGGGATATCTTCCGCGCGCCCGAGCTTGCGAGAGAGAAGGCTGAAAAGGCGCGGGCCTTCCTGCTGCGCTACCTCGCTGAGAACAGCTATGAGAAAGCGCTTCAGAAGCTATCGGCGATGCAGGCAAGCTAAGGTGAGGTCGCCACTCCGCTTTATTTTAACATTTTTGCATTAGAGGTGGCGGGTATCCGGCTTTAGAGCATGTCGCGCAAAGGTATGCAGCGGTTTTGCGATAACGGCATGCGTAAAAACAAAGGCCCAAAGCGCGAGGAGCGAATCTGAAAGATCGCGACGCGTTTTAGGCCGATCCTGGCGGATGGACAGATGTCGAAGGGTATTATCGCAAATTCGATGATGAATGCGGCGGCAGGCATGTTGCTCTTGCTGACGGGCTTCATTTCATCGATCATAACGGCGCGGCTGCTCGGACCGGAAGCCAACGGCATCGTCGCCTTCTCGCTCTGGCTGGTGGTCACGGGCGCCTCGATCGCCGAACTCGGCTCCAGCATCACGCTGTTGAAGACCCTACCGCAACTTTCTGCGGAAGGATACGACGCGCGCCGCCGGCGCGGTTTTGCCGCCATCCTCGTCAGCTTCATGATGTTCTCGACCGTCGTGCTGCTGGCGCTCTACGCTCTGTTTTTCCTGACCTCCGAGGAGATGCACTGGGCCGATACCGCGCCGTCCGTCGCCCTGGTTACCGGCGTGCTGTTCTTCGTCCAGGCGATCGGATCCTTCGTCAAATTTTACCTGATTGGCGAAAAAAAGCTTGGTGCCTTCTTCCGGCTGACGGTCGCAGTCTCGATTGTGCAGCTCGCCGGTGTTGCCGTCGGCGCCGTTTTCTATGGCGTCGAGGGTGTTCTCGTCGGTTATGCGCTCGGCCAGCTCGTGCTGTTTTTCGCTACGCTGCCGATCCTTCTTTCGCGGCGTGACTGGTGCGGGGTTTCGCTGAAATCTCTCGCTTCCTCCTCCGTTATCCTGTCGATCCAGTTCATCATCGATTCCATCTTCCTCAATCGGCTCGAACTGCTCTTCCTGCAGCAGTTCTGGTCGGTGGAGATGGTCGGCTACTACGCCGTCGGACTGTCGATCGCCAATATCGCCCTTCAACTGCCGATCCAGATGACCGGCAGCCTGCTGCCCTATTATTCCGAGCGGCGTCACAACAGCGACGATTCGACCTTGCCGGTCGAGGTCTTCGCAGCCGTTACCCGCAGCATGGCCTATATCGTGTTGCCGATGAGCCTCGGGCTGGCAGCGATCTCCAGCGAGCTGGTGCTTGTGGTGTTCGGCGAGGCGTTCCGCCGCAGCGGCACGGTGGTGGCGCTGCTGGCGCTCGTCGCGCCCGCCTATACCTTCATGCAGATCCTCAGCCTCTATCTGTTGTCGATGGACCGGGCCCGCTCCCGCCTGAACATCAGTGTGATAGGTGGCCTTCTCATGGTAGCGGGTTGTTTACTGATCGTACCTAGGCTTGCAGCCGAGGGTGCCGCACTCGTGCGCATCCTCGTTTTCGTTGCGATGTCGGTGATGATGATCAGACAGACAGGATTCGGATCCCAGCTTTCGGGTCTCTACGCAAGCCTGACGAAGGTGACACTCGCCTCCGTGCTCTGCGCTTGCGCGGCGATTTCCGTGCTGGAATTCCTCCATGGCCCGGTCGGACTGGTCGCTGCAATCGTCGCCGGTACAGTCTGCTATTTCGCGGCGCTCCGCGTGCTGCGCGCCGTGCCGGGCGAGGATGTCGACGTCATGCGCTCCATTCTCGACAAGATGCCGTCGCTGTTGCGCCGGCCTGTGGAGCACGCAATCAATTTCATTGCACCGCGGCTTCCCGGCGATCCCGATCGTGCCAAGGTCGCGCCCGGCGAATTCTCGCTCGATCCGGCTGCGGGTGCCGGACGCAGCGCTGCCCTGCCTGTCGTATTCGACGGCACGGTCGGGTTGTTCATGCCCGAGAATCCTCTAGTGAAGAAACGTTCGGCGGCTGTGCTTTTTGTCAGCCCGTGGGGTTTCGAGGAGATGTGCAGCCGCAAATTCTTCCGCGTTGCGGCCGAGCATTTTTCCGATATCGGCGTACCGAGCCTGCGCTTCGACTATCGCGGCACCGGCGATGCGCTCGATTTCGGCGCGCTGCCGGCAAGGCTGGAGACCTGGGAAAATTCGATCCGTGCGGCCGCCGCCAAGCTGAAGTCGCTGGGCGGCTGCGACCGCGTCATCCTCATCGCACAGGGCCTTGGGGCAACACTTTCCCAGCGCATCGGCTCCTCGATCGACGGTGTCGACAGCCTGGTCATGCTGGCCCCGGTGCTGAGCGGCCGGGCCTATCTGCGTGAACTCAACATGTGGTCCAGGATTATCGATGCCGATCTCGGCCTCGGCAAGGAGCACGTCCAGACGGCAAAGGTGCAGATCGCCGGGTTGGTCATGCCCGAGGAGATCGCTGCCGAGCTCGGCAAGCTCAGCATCGCTTCACCGCAGGGGCTTGCAGCCCCGCGCTATCTGATCCTCGAACGTCCTGCGAAGGCCGAGGATACCGGCTTTGCCGATGCGCTGAGGGCGCTTGGCGCCGATGTCGAGCAGAGGGCTTTCGAGGGCTATGACGAGCTCGCCACCAATCCGCTGTTTGCCAAGACGCCGATTGATGTCATCGCGCTGTTGACGACGTGGCTGGAGGCAAGGACGACGGAGACGTCCGCAGCCCATTCATCGGCAGCGATCGAGAACCCGCCGCTTGCAGGTGACGGCTTTACGGAAATGCCGGTGCGTTTCGGAAGCCATGATCACCTGGTCGGCGTCGTCAGCCGGCCGCTGGGCGAGATCAAGGGCAATGCCGTGCTGTTCCTGTCGACGGCCTATGACCGGCATGCCGGCTGGGGACGGACGACGGTTGATATGGCCCGCGAGCTCGCGCGGCAAGGCGTCGTTTCGCTGCGCTTCGATTCCGCTAATGTCGGCGACAGCCCGCCGCGGCCGGATGCACCGGAACAGGTGCTTTACTCCGATACGCAGACCGCGGACGCGGTCGCCTCGCTCGATCTGCTCGAAAGCATCGTCACCGGTCCGGTCATGGTCGCCGGCCGATGCAGTGGCGGTTATCTCGCCTTCCGCGCAGGGGTCGCCGATGAGCGTTTGAAGGCCGTCGTGTCGATCAATCCCTTCGTCTACTACTGGGATCCGAAGATCCCGGTGCGCAAAGAGCATGTCGTTTCCGTTCCCCGCAGCCTGGATGACTACGGCCAGCGCCTGGCGCGGCTCGATACGCTGAAGCGGCTGCTGCGCGGCCAGGTGGATGTGGTTTCGGCGCTGCAGAATGTCGTCATCGCCGCCGGCCGCCGGTTGTCGCCGTGGATCGCGCCGCTGCTCGAGCTGCTTCCCGACCGACGCCATATCGCCCGCGAGGTCAGGCATTCCTTCGCGCTGTTCGGCAAACGCAAGGTGCCGCTGACGCTGATTTACAGCGAAGGCGATGTTGGGCTCGATCATGTCTATTTCCATTTCGGGCCGCGCGGCGCAAGGCTTTCCCGCTATCCGAACGTCCGGCTGCTGATGCTGCCGGATGCCGACCACAATCTGACGCCGCCGCAGTCGCGCAAATTCGTGCTGGACGAGATCATTCGTCTCGCAAGAGCGTGACGGGAATTTCAGCAAACAGGATCAGATGTTTTCGACGGCGACGATATCCAACGATCTGTAGAGATCGATATAGCGTCCGGCGACGATATCCCAGGAATAGCCGCGCGTAGCGTCGAGAAGCCCAGCGCGAATGGTCTCAGGTTGGCGCGAAAGACCTTCATAGGCCGCTTCGATTGCGGTGGCGGCGGCCCCAGGATCGGTGAAATCGGCAAGCATGATAGCAGGATGCCGGCCGGCAAGTGTCGCGAAGGCATCGTTGGCGTTCAGCACCGGCAGCAGGCCGGCGCTCATCGCCTCCAGCGCCACCAGACCGAAACCTTCATATTCAGAGGCGGAGGCAAAGAGCGAGGCATCCGTGATGATCCGTCGGATGGCGCCGTTGTCGGGTGAGACGTGCAGGGTGGCCAGGCCGGAGAGGTTACGGCTTTCGATCGCGGCTTCGACATCCGCCCGGTTCAGGTCGGATTCGGCGCCGACGATATCGAGATGCCATTCCGCATCACGGGTCGTCAGCATGACCATCGCATCGAGGAGATGGTCCAGCCGCTTGTTCACCGAGAACCGGCCGATGGTGACGATGCGGCGCTTTGCCCGGCGCGAAGCGGTGTCGGCGAACTTGCCGATATCGGCGCCGTTTTCGATCAGCAGGCTGTCGGGCACGATTTCCGAAAACTGCTTGAGGTCGGACGCGCTGCAGCAGACGACCCTGCGATAGGCCAGTGCCGAGGCGCGGGTCAACGTCCGGAACCAGATCTTCTTGATCGCCGCGTATTTTCGCGTGTGGAAGAAGCCGCCATGGGTGGTGACGATCATCGGCTTACGATGCAGCAGCCGGCCCCAGGCGAGCGCGTCGAAGAAAAAGTCGATGGCATGGACATGCACGAGATCGGCATCGGCGAGATGACGGAAAACCTTAGGCGCCAGCGGATAACGGCTGCTGCCGGACCAGGGAATGCGCACCACCTCGATGCCGTCGATGTTTTCGCGCGGCTGCAGTTTGTCCTCAGGCGCGGTGAACAATGAATCGAGCGTGACCACGCGGACGCGATAACCGCGCCGGACAGTCTGGCGGGCGAGATTGGCGACCACGTCTTCCAGGCCGCCGCGGTTGGGCAGGAACTGGCGCACGACATGGACGATCAGCGGCGCCGTTTCCGGCTGCGCCTTCTCGCGCACCCTATCTGCCTCGACGATCGCCATTTTCCACCTATAGCTGCGCACGTTGCCCCGAGTTGAGGCGGGACTCTTATAGCAACGACCAGATCTCTCCGGCGTTAAGCCGCGGTTTAAGCGGCGTCCCGAAAGGCGATTCTTCGCGAAAAAGGTTAACCGCGTCTGATTGATTCAGAGCATCTTTGTTTTTACGCAATTCCGGACGTAAAACCGCAGCACACTTTTGTTGGAATTGCTTCAGAAGGCCTTGAAAGTCAGGGTCGTCAGCGAGCGGACGATGCCGGGAATATTGGCGATGTTGTCGTTGATGAACTTGCCGATATCCTGGCCTTCTTCGATGTAGACCTTCAGCAGCAGGTCGTAGTCGCCGCTGGTGGAATAGAGCTCCGAGACCAGTTCGGTCTGGTAGATGGCATCGGCGACCTCATAGGTCTTGCCGGGGGCGCATTGGAGCTGGACGAAGATCGGCTTCATGGGGATTTCCTGCAAAGGGTTGGTTGGTGGCATAATGGTCGAAAGCGCCATGCCGATGCAAGCCGTTCGTCACGCGGCCGGATCGGCGGCCGCTTCCGAGACGATCCAATCGCGAAAAGCGGCAAGCGGCGCATAGTCGGCCCGCTCGGGCGGAAAGGCGAGATAATAGCGTTCGCGGCTTTCCATTTCACGGTCGACAGCGGCGACGAGATCGCCGCGGCTGATCTCCTCTTGCATCAGAAATGTCGGCAGGAGGGCGATGCCGAGGCCGGCGATCGCCGCTTGGGCGGCGGTGGCGAACTGGTCGAAGAGCATGCCGTGCACGCTTTCGAAGGAAACGCCGTTGCCGGCGAACCATTGCTCCCAGGCATCGGGCCGCGTCGTCAGGTGCAGCAGCGGAACCGAAAGCAGATCCTGTGGTCCGGAGATTGCGTAGCGCTTCAGAAACTCAGGGCTGCAGGCCGGCACCGTGCGCTCCGACATCAGAAAAGCCAGTTCGGCGCCCGGCCAGTGCGGGTGGCCGAAATGGATGGCGGCGTCGATCGAATCGAGGCGGAAATCGAAGGGCGAAAGCCGGGTCACCAGATTGATGGTGACGCCGGGATTGGCGGCGAGGAAACGCCCCAGGCGCGGCGCCAGCCAGCGCGTGCCGAAGGTCGGCAGGATGGCAAGATTGAGCGTGCCGCCATACGGATTTGCGCGCAGGTTCAGCGAGGCGCTGGATATGCGCCGCAGCGCCTCGCGGATTTCACGGGCATAACTGTCACCGGCAAGCGTCAGCCGCATGGTCTGGCGTTCGCGCCGGAAGAGTTCGACGCCAAGCTGCTGCTCCAGCGCGCTCACCTGACGGCTGACGGCGCTCTGGGTCAGATCGAGTTCGCGCGCGGCTGCCGTCACGCTGCCGGTGCGGGCGACCGCCTCAAAGGCGGCGAGATGCGAAATCGATGGCAAAAATCGTCTTGAAGCAAACATGATCATTCCGCTTCAGAATGAGCTATTTCCAAAATGTCGATATTTCTGGGTTTGTTACGCTTGTAAAGAGGTTCATCCTGCAAAAGCGGAATGAGCCTGAGTCCCCGATGCCGAAAGCCTTCGTTTCCACAGACCGTATCCGTTCGCTCTTTACCGAGGCGATGTCGCAGATGTACCGGGCAGAGGTGCCGCAATACGGCACGCTGATCGAACTGGTGGCGGATGTGAATGCCGGCTGCCTCGAAAACGACCCCGAACTGCGGGAGCGACTGGCCCGCGCCGGCGAACTGGAGCGCATCGATGTCGAGCGCCACGGCGCCATCCGGCTCGGCACGGCAGAAGAACTTTTCACCATTCGACGGCTGTTTGCGGTCATGGGAATGCAGGCCGTCGGCTATTACGATCTTTCGGTTGCCGGCGTGCCTGTTCATTCCACCAGCTTCCGGCCGGTCGACGAGGCTGCGCTCAACGTTAATCCATTCCGCGTCTTTACCTCGCTGTTACGGCTGGAGCTGATCGAAGACGAGGGGCTGCGCGGCGAAGCGGCGGCCATTCTGGCGGCACGGCGCATCTATACGCCGCGCGCCATCGCGCTGATCGAGCGTCATGAGCGGGACGGCGGCCTGACCGGGCCGGAAGCAGTGGAATTCGTCGCCGAGGCGCTCGAAACCTTCCGCTGGCACGGTGAGGCGACAATCAGCGCCAAGACTTACAAGCGCCTGCACGATGCGCACCGGTTGATCGCCGACGTCGTCAGCTTCAAGGGGCCGCATATTAACCACCTGACGCCGCGCACGCTGGATATCGACGCAGTCCAGGCCCGCATGCCGGAACGCGGCATCACGCCGAAGGCCGTCATCGAAGGACCACCGCGCCGTCATTGCGATATCCTCTTGCGGCAGACGAGTTTCAAGGCGCTGGAGGAAAGGATCGGCTTTTCCGATGACGACGGTGCGATCCGGGGTACGCATACTGCCCGCTTCGGCGAGATCGAACAGCGCGGTGTGGCGCTGACGGCCAAGGGCCGAGCGCTCTACGACCGGCTGCTCGCCTCGGTTCGCGGCGAGGTCCAGGTCGTCGCCGGCGGCGCCGAGGCCGGCGCCTACGACAGCGAACTTGCCGAGCGTTTCAAGGCGCTGCCGGACAGCTGGGAAGAGCTGCGCAGGCAGGGTCTGGCCTTCTTCCGTTATTCCGCCACACCTGCTGGCATTGCCGCCGCCGTCCGCGGCACGCTGCCCGACGATCCGGAAGCGTTGATCACCAACGGTTACCTCGCCTTCGCCCCGATCGTCTATGAAGACTTCCTGCCGGTCAGCGCAGCCGGCATCTTTCAGTCGAACCTCGGCGCCGACCAGCAGCAGAATTATGCGACCCGCTCGAACCGCGACGCCTTCGAGGCAGCACTTGGCGGGACCGTCCAGGACGAGCTGGCGCTTTATGCCGAACGCCAGACGGCATCGCTGGATGCGGCGATGGAGGCGCTCGGTCTTGCGGGCCTGCAACTGAAGACCGTCGCGTAAAATGGTGGCTTCAACCCTTCATCATATGCGTTAGAGTACCGCGATTTCGCTCCGATCGGACTGAGCCATGCTGAATGATCCGCGCTCCCACGGCCTCTGGGAAAAGACCGCAGCCGAACCACCGGCCACCTCGCCGCTTGCAGGCGCGGTGTCGGCCGATGTCGTCATCGTCGGCGGCGGTTACACCGGCCTGTCGTCTGCCCTGCATCTTGCCGAAGCCGGGTCGAAGGTGGTGCTGCTGGAAGCCAAGGAGATCGGCTTCGGCGGGGCGGGGCGCAATGTCGGCCTGATCAATGCCGGCATGTGGGTGATGCCCGACGATCTGCCCGGCGTGCTCGGCCCGGTGCATGGCGAACGTCTGCTCGAGCTGCTCGGCAATGCGCCAAAGCTGGTCATGGAACTGATCGACAGGCACGGGGTTGCCTGTGAACTCGAACGCAACGGCACGCTGCATTGCGCTGTCGGTGCGGACGGGCTGAAGGAGATCGAAGAACGCGCGGCGCAATGGTCCGCCCGCGGCGCCGCCGTAACGCTGCTCGATGCGGCGGAGACGGCCAGACGCATCGGCAGCGATGCCTATACCGGTTCGCTGCTCGACATGCGCGCCGGAACGCTGCAACCGCTGGCCTATGCGCGCGGTCTTGCCCATGCCGCCGTCAAATCAGGCGTCGTCATTCACACATCCAGTCCGGTCGTTGCAACGGAGCGTCACGGCAGCCGCTGGAAGGTGAAGACCGAAAGCGGCGAAGTCAGCGCGGAATGGATCATCGTCGCGACGGACGCCTACAGCACCGGACCGTGGGAGCAGGTGCGCAGCGAACAGGTGCATCTGCCCTATTTCAATTTCGCCACCGTGCCGCTCGGCCACAATCTGCGTCAGTCGATCCTGGCGGGCCGGGAAGGCGCGTGGGATACCAAGGAAATCCTCTCCTCCTTCCGGATGGATCAGGCTGGACGTCTGGTGTTCGGCAGTGTCGGGGCGTTGCGCAATACCGGGCTCACCGTGCATAAGGGTTGGGCCAAGCGCGCCCTGAAGCGGCTGTTTCCGGTTATCGGCGATGTCGAATTCGAGTGCGAATGGTATGGCCAGATCGGCATGACCGACAATGCGCTGCCGCGCTTTCACAAATTCGCGCCAAATGTCGTCGGCTTTTCGGGTTACAATGGCCGCGGCATTGCGCCCGGCACGGTCTTCGGCCGGACGCTGGCAGAGCATATCCTCGGCCGGCTTGCCGAAGCCGACCTGCCGCTGCCGCTGACGTCGCCGACCGAACCGAGGCTCCGTGCGCTGAAGGAACTATGGTACGAAGCGGGCGCTCAAGTCGCCCATTTCGCCGATGCCCGCTTTTGAGAACCGGTAAACGCTTCCGGGAAGCGAAACTCGCTTCTGAGAATAATAAGATTGGAACCACGACAATGAATATCGCCGTCCTCGATCTCGCCACCGAAACCGCCAAGCTGCTTGCCGAACTCGGCGTCGATGCCGGCCGCTATCACGGCGGCACCCTGTCGGTCAGCTCGCCGGTCACCGGCAAGGAAATCGGCAAACTCAGAGAGCATTCGGTTGCCGAGGCGAATGCGGCGATCGAAGAGGCGCATAAGGCCTTCCTCGAATGGCGTGCCGTACCGGCACCGAAGCGCGGCGAACTGGTCCGCCTGCTCGGCGAGGAACTGCGCGCCGCCAAGGCAGCACTCGGCCGTCTCGTCTCGATCGAAGTCGGCAAGATCACATCCGAAGGCCTCGGCGAAGTGCAGGAGATGATCGATATCTGCGATTTCGCGGTCGGCCTTTCCCGTCAGCTCTACGGCCTGACGATCGCCACCGAGCGCTCCGAACACCGGATGATGGAAAGCTGGCATCCGCTCGGTGTGATCGGTATCATCTCCGCCTTCAACTTCCCTGTTGCTGTCTGGTCGTGGAATGCGGCGCTGGCGATGGTCTGCGGCAATTCCACCGTCTGGAAGCCCTCGGAAAAGACACCTTTGACCGCCCTTGCCGTGCAGGCACTGTTCGAGAAGGCGCTGAAGCGCTTCATCGCCGAGGGCGGCACGGCTCCGGCCAATCTATCGACTTTGATCATCGGCGGCCGTGAAGTCGGCGAAGTGCTGGTCGACCATCCGAAGATCCCACTCGTTTCCGCCACCGGTTCGACGGCCATGGGCCGCGCCGTCGGTCCGCGGCTGTCGCAGCGTTTTGCCCGCGCCATTCTCGAACTCGGCGGCAACAATGCGGCGATCGTCTGCCCAAGCGCCGATCTCGACCTGACGTTGCGCGGCGTTGCCTTCTCCGCCATGGGCACGGCCGGCCAGCGCTGCACGACGCTGCGTCGTCTCTTCGTGCATGACAGCGTCTACGACCAATTGGTGCCGCGCCTGCAGAAGGCCTATGGCTCCGTCACCATCGGCAATCCGCTCGAAACCGGCACGCTGGTGGGACCACTGATCGACGGCAAGGCTTTCGAGAAGATGCAGGCAGCACTTGGCGAAGCGAAATCGGCCGGCGGCAAGGTGACCGGCGGCGACCGCGTCGACAATGGTTCGACTGACGCCTTTTACGTTCGCCCGGCGCTGGTCGAAATGCCTGATCAGACCGGCCCGGTCGAGCACGAGACCTTCGCGCCGATCCTCTATGTGATCAAATATAGCGATTTCGACGCGGTGCTGGCGCTGCACAATGCCGTGCCGCAGGGACTGTCGTCGTCGATCTTCACCAACGACATGCGCGAGGCCGAAACCTTCGTCTCCGCCCGCGGCTCGGATTGCGGCATCGCCAATGTCAATCTCGGGCCATCGGGCGCCGAAATCGGCGGCGCCTTCGGTGGCGAGAAGGAAACCGGCGGTGGCCGCGAATCCGGCTCGGATGCCTGGAAGGCCTATATGCGGCGCTCCACCAACACGATCAATTACGGCAGGACGCTGCCGCTTGCGCAGGGCGTCAAGTTCGACGTCGAATAAGCCGGCTGCAACGGGCGGCATTCCCTAAAGCGCGTCGCATGCAATTGATTCATGCGACGCGCGTTAGCTCTTTGTTTTGAAGTGTGTCGCTATCCGGAACCACTGCACACTTCCGGGCGACATGCAGGGGGCGTCGCCTTTTTGGCCAATCGCGATTTATTCCACTATAACACGAAACATTTAGTCAAGATATTGTGATGGCTTTTTCGGGCAAGCCAAACTTGAAATCCTCAGTCAGGAAAAATATACGCCTCTCATCACCCGTGGAGACCTCGGGTGACATCGCCACGGAGGCCATCATGAACATTGCTCTTAGCCGTTTTTCCCTCGCGCTTGCCGCTTCGCTTCTCGCCGCCACCGCGCTCGCCGGTAGCGCCAATGCGCAGGACGAAAGTCTCGTCGTCTACAATGCCCAGCATGAAAGCCTGGGCCGCGAATGGATCGATGCCTTCACCAAGGAGACCGGCATCAAGGTCACCATGCGGCAGGGCGGCGACATGCAGTTCGCCAACCAGATCATTCAGGAAGGCGACGCCTCTCCGGCCGACGTGTTCCTGACCGAGAATTCGCCGGCGATGACGCTGGTCGATGGCGCGGGCCTCTTTGCCCCCATCGAAAAGGACACGCTGGACCAGGTTCCCGATCAATATCGCCCGGCTGACGGCATGTGGACCGGCATTGCCGCCCGCACCACCGTTTTTGCCTATGACAAGACGAAGCTCACCGAAGACAAGCTGCCGAAGTCGATGCTCGACCTTGCTGATCCGGCCTGGAAGGGTCGCTGGGGTGCGTCACCTGCCGGCGCCGATTTCCAGGCCATCGTCGCTGCGCTGCTGCAGCTCAAGGGTGAGCAGGCGACCGCCGACTGGCTGAAGGCTCTCAAGGAAAACGCCACGCCCTACAAGGGCAACAGCGTCGCCATGAAGGCCGTCAATGCAGGCGAAGTCGAGGGTGCGATCATCTATCACTATTATTGGTTCGGCGATCAGGCGAAGACCGGCGAGAACAGCAAGAATGTCGGCCTGCACTACTTCAAGAACCAGGATCCCGGCGCCTTCGTCAGCGTTTCGGGCGGCGGCATCCTGAAGTCAACGCAACACATGAAGGAAGCCCAGGCTTTCCTGAAGTTCCTCACCAGCAAGGCCGGCCAGGCGGTTCTCAAGGATGGTGACTCCTACGAATATGCCGTCGGCAAGGACGCGCCCTCCAACGACAAGCTCGCTCCGCTCGCCGATCTCGACGCGCCGAAAGTCGAAGCTTCGACGCTCGACAGCAAGAAGGTTGTGGAGCTGATGACGGCCGCCGGCCTGATCTGACCTTCTGCCGCAGGCGACTTCCGCCAAAACTATTGCTTTTGGCTCAAGAAAACCTTAGGGCATGACGAAATCCGGCAACCGCTCCTCAAAAGCGGTTGCCTTCCTTTTTCAGCGTGTAAAGGCATCGGCCTTGCTGCAGGACAACAGATTGCTCGCATCCGGTAACGCGGGGCCGGTCGCGCCTGGGGGGCGGATGGGTTTGCCGCGCGCGCCCATGCCGCACGCTTCCGTGGTGCTGCTGGCAACCATCGTCGCGATCTTCAGCCTGGTGCCGCTCGGCTTCATCGGCTGGGTCACCTATGATGTCGGCTGGGAAACGGTAAACGCCCTGGTCTTTCGGCCGCGCGTCGGCGAATTGCTCGTCAACACGGTTCTGCTGGAATCGCTCACCATTCCACTATCGATCGCGCTTGCGGTGACGCTTGCCTGGCTGACCGAGCGGACCGACATTCCTTTCGCGCGGCTCTGCGCCTGGCTTGCGATTGCTCCGCTCGCCGTGCCTGCCTTCGTACACAGCTATGCCTGGGTCAGCCTCGTCCCCGGCATGCACGGCCTGCAGAGCGGTGTCTTCGTCTCGGTGATCGCCTATTATCCTTTTCTCTACCTGCCGGTCGCCGCGGCGTTGCGCCGTCTCGATCCGGCGATCGAGGATGCCGCGGCCTCGCTGGGTCTCAATCCCTGGCGGGTCTTCTTCCGGGCGGTGCTGCCGCAGCTCCGACTCGCCATTTGCGGCGGCTCGCTGCTGATCGGGCTGCATCTGCTTTCGGAGTACGGCCTGTTTGTGATGATCCGGTTCGACACTTTCGCGACGGCGATTGTCGATCAGTTCCAGTCCTCCTACAACAGTCCCGCCTCCAACATGCTCGGCGGCGTGCTCGTCGCCTGCTGTCTTTTTCTGCTCGGCTTCGAGGTGCTGGTGCGCGGCAACGAACGGTATGCACGCGTCGGCTCCGGCTCGCCGCGTCCGACAGATCGCCGCCGGCTCGGCTGGTTCGTGGTGCCGGCCGTTTTTCTGCCTGTCGTCCTGGCGGTGCTGACCCTCGGCGTGCCGCTGGTGACGCTTGGCCGCTGGCTCTATCTCGGCGGCACCGAGATCTGGCGCATCGAAGTCGGCAGCGCTTTCCTGCAGACGATCGTGCTTGCCATTGTCGGCGGCGTGCTGGCGACGATTGCCGCAGCACCGATGGCCTGGCTTTCCGTGCGTGCGCCCGGCCGTTTGCAGCGCGTGCTCGAAGCCTGCCATTACTATGTCGGCTCGCTGCCGGGTGTCGTCGTGGCGCTGGCGCTGGTGACGATCACCGTGCGTCTCGTGCTGCCCCTCTACCAGACCTTTGCAACGCTGCTCGTCGCCTATGTGATGCTTTTCCTGCCCCGCGCCATGGTGGGGCTGCGCGCCAGCATCGCCCAGGCACCGGTGGAGCTGGAGCGCGCCGCGATGGGCCTCGGCCGCACCCCAGGGCAGGCGGTACGGCAGATCACCATGCGGCTTGCCGCACCCGGAGCGGCGGCCAGCGTCGCGCTCGCCGCCCTCGGCATTACCAATGAACTGACGGCGACCCTGATGCTGTCGCCCAACGGCGTCGATACGCTGGCGACGAAATTCTGGTCGCTGACCAGCGAGATCGATTATGTTTCGGCTGCGCCCTATGCCTTCATGATGATCGTGCTGTCGCTGCCGCTCACGCTGATGCTCTATACCCAATCGAAACGGACTGCCGGCCAATGACGCTGCTTACGATCGAAAACATCAGCAAGCGCTACGGGCCTGTGCAGGCGCTGAAGGATATTTCGCTCGATGTCCAGGCGGGCAGCCGCACCGCCGTCGTTGGCCCGTCCGGTTCGGGCAAGACGACACTGCTGCGCATCATTGCCGGCTTCGAGCAGCCCGACGTCGGGAGAGTGACGCTCGATGGCGAGGTGCTTGCCGACGGCCCCGCGACGGTGCCGGCTCACAAGCGCGGCATCGGCATCGTTTCGCAGGACGGCGCGCTGTTTCCGCACTTAAGCGTCGCCGAAAATATCGGCTTCGGCTTCGAGCGGGGTGCGGCCGACCGTGAGAAGCGTATCGTCGAGCTGCTCGATATGGTCGAGCTCGACCGCGGCATGCTGGTGCGGCGCCCGCATCAGCTTTCCGGCGGCCAGCAGCAGCGCGTGGCGCTTGCCCGCGCGCTCGGCCGCAAGCCGCGGCTGATGCTGCTCGACGAACCTTTCTCGGCACTCGACACCGGGTTGCGCGAGAACATGCGCAAGGCGGTTGCGCGCGTTCTCAAGGCGGCCGGCATTACCACCATTCTGGTTACGCATGATCAGGAAGAGGCGCTGACCTTTGCCGATCAGGTCGCGGTGCTCAGAGAAGGACGGCTGGTTCAGGCCGGGTCGCCGCAATCATTGTATCTGCATCCCAGGGATCGTGAGACAGCACTGTTCCTCGGCGATGCCGTGCTGCTTCCCGCGATCATTCGGAACGGTCTGGCCGACTGCGCGCTTGGCCGCGTCGCCGTCGAAGGCAGTCGTCAGGGCAAAGCGGAGATCATGCTGCGGCCGGAGCAGATCCGCGTCGTTGCCGATGAAAGCGATCGCAACCATGGCGGACGTGTCGTCGAGGTGGAGTTCGGCGGCGCGGTCTGCACCGTTGCCGTTTCGCTCGACGGTGTTGCCCTGCCGCCGATCCTGATCAAGACCTCGAGCGTTGCGCTGCCGGCGCGAGGCGATCTCGTTCGCCTCGATATCGCCGGCAAGGCGCATGTTTTCGAGAGCTGAGTGAAAACGCTCAGAACCCCCATAACTTCTTGTTTGAACGCAATTCCGGACGGAAAACCGCTTCGCACTTTTCCTGTAATTGCTTTAGCCGAACTTGCGCACCACTTCTTGCGGCTCGATGCCTTCAAGCCAGCCGCCGGTAAAGCCGGCGCGCTCGAGCCCGAGCCGGATGGCCGGCGATTGCCTCATCAGCTTCCAGATGAAGTCGGAGCGCTCGTTCTCGACGGTCATGACGAGAAGACCCTGATCAATGCCGACGGTGCGGTCGTCGACCCAGCCTTCCGGCCGCGTGGTCTTGACCGTCGGGTTGAAGCCGCCGGGAAAGCCGCCTTCCAAGAGCAGGTTCGGATAGCTGGTCAAAAGTGCCTTGGTGCCATCCAAAGCCGCCTGCCGGTCATAGGGCAGGCAGGCGAGGGCTGCCCAGGGTGCGATCGTGCCGTCATCCGGGCCGAGCGGGGCGCCGCGGGCGGCATAACCCAGAACCTTCGGCTGGCGGCCGCCGCGCATGCGCCGCGTCGGCGGCGGGCCGTCGCAGGCGGAGAAACCCCAGATATTCTTGTTATAGCCGACGAACTGGCCGGGATTGCGCTCGGCATAATCACGCTGGACGTTGATGACCGCCTGCGTGTTGCGGAAATAATCCCAGTTCCGCTCCGCCATCGGCTTGTCCTGAATGCCGCGGAAATCGATCCAGGCATGAGAGAACAGGTGGATGAACAGCGGCCCGGCATAGAGATAGGACTGTTCGCCGTGCAGCATCCAGGAATAGCTTGACGTAAAGGCGTCGTAGCAAGACTGCGGGATGGGGTGCGTCGGCGATGCGAGCGCCAGTGCGTAAAGGATGATCGCCTCGTCGAAGCCGTGATAGCGCCAACGCAGGAAGCCGGAAGAGGGCTTCCAACCCATGGCAATGGTGTCGCCCTTGTTCAACGCCCAGCGCCAATCGACGCGCTCGTAGATGAAGGTCGCGAGCTCACGGATTTCCGTTTCCGTCTCGTCGTCTTCGCGGTTGAAATACTGCGCTGATGTCAGGATGCCGGCGACCAGCAGCGCCGTATCGATGGTCGACAGCTCGCTGTTCCAGGCGCGGTGGCCGGTATCCATATGCAGAAAGTGGTAGAAGAAGCCGCGGTGGCCGGTGGCGTGGCGTTCCTCGCCCTGACGCGCCCCGGCGAAAAACCGCAGCGTATTGACCGTGCGTTCGGCTGCTTCCGCGCGGTTGATCCAGCAACGCTCGACACCGACGGGATAGGAGGAAAGGGCAAAGCCGACGGCTGCGATACTTGCCGGCACGCCGCCGATCGAGGTATCGGCCACCAGGCCATTTTCGGGATTGGAATATTTCAGGAAGTACTTGAATGCCGAATGCTGCAGCCTGTCGACAAGCGCTGCATCAATATCTTCAATCCGTTGCAGCATAGGCTCCTACCCAACTGTTGCATCGCCCCATGCTTGAACATGGCGGCCGTCCCCCGGCAAATCAAACCTTTTTGATTCGCAGGGATAAGAGAACACAAATGGGCAGAAGTGGTCGTTAATAATTATCCGTGAAATAATATCTAGCAGAAGTCATATAAGCGGTGCAGCAAAAGCAGCGGTTACGCGCCGGTCCGCAGCCGTTGTTTCCTGCGATATTTGGTTCCTCCGATCTTCCGCGGAACGGGTGACAGTCGCTCAATCGTATAGGCTGGTATGAGGCGTCGGAGTCTCAACTGCGCGCATCTACCCCTTGGCATCGCGCCGCGAGGCAGTGAAGATGAAACACGCCTCTCGCCGATCGGTCGTCTCAAGTCCCCGCCGAACGCGCCGACAGGAAGACCTGCGGCTCGAAGGCAAAATCCTTGTCGAAGGGATAGGTCGGATGCTGCTTGCGCAGCCGTGGCAGGCGCTCGACGAACTGATCGACGACACCGGTCGAGAGCGCCATCAGGCTGGGATTTGCAATCGGCGCCAGCTCGGGAGAGAGATAACCCGATTTGACGACAATGATCCTCGCCTTGTGCGGATCGAGGCCGAGCCGGGTGAAATCGGCGATGTTGTGATAGGGCCGGCGTTTAGCGGACAGTACGAGATCGATGCCATCGATCGAAACCACCGCCTGGCGGTCGGCGGGTTCGGCGGTTTCATGGAGGAACTTGACGATGAAACGGGCATTGACCGGCTTGCTGCCCTCGCTGTCGAGTGAGGCGCCAACGCTGAGGTCCAGCTCGGCGCCCACGCCTGCGGCATAGCAGGCCTCGGTTGCCGCCTTGTCGGCGATGCCGGCGAAGACGACGCCGGCAGCACCCCTGCCGATCAGCTCGGCCAGCACGTCGGCTCGGTCCCCGACGCCGCCGCCGGTCGGGTTGTCGCCGGATTCGGCGAGCACAACGGGGACCGTCGGGCTTGCAATGGCTCTCGCGACGCATTCCTCCAACGAGCCGGTCTCGCAGCCGAAGACAAAGTCTTCGCGCGCATCCCAATAGGCCTTGGCGAGACGTCTGGCCTCGCGCTCCATTACCGCGCAGTCGGTGCCGGTGATGATGGCGGCGGCCGTGGCGCGCGGTTCGTCGGCCCAGACATAACCAACCATCAGTGATGCATCCCAGACACCATCAATCGCATCGATTTCGGGCAGCCTCTCATAGAGGCTTTTCGCCGGCTCATCGACGGTGCTGGTGCGCTCGCCGGGCAGCACGACCGGGACCGGCGCCCAGAGAACAACCGGCCGCACACCTGATTTCAGGCTCTTCACCAGCATGGAGACCGAGCGGCGCATCGTCTCCTCGACATCGATATGCGGCGCAGTGCGATAGGTTGAATAAATATCGAGCGCATCGATGATGCGCTGGGTGACGTTGCCATGCAGGTCGTAGCTTGCCGACACCGTGCAGGCCTCGCCGACGAGCGCGCGGGCCGCACAAATCCAGTCGCCTTCGGCATCCTCCATGCCCTCGACATACATGGCGCCATGCATGGCGAGGTAGAGACCGTCGAGCGGCAGCATCGGCTTCAGCCGCTCGAGGAATTCGCCCTTGAAGGCCTCGTAGGTGGCGCGTGAAACCGGGCCGCCGGCAATGGCGCGGGCATGGATCGTCGGTAGGAATTCGGCGTCGTAATCCCTGAGGAAGCCAAAGTAGGGTGATGCCAGCAGTGCGTCCCCGCGCAGCACGCGAAAATCCTTCTCCTCGTTCAGGACGGGATTGTATGTGCTGCATTCGATATGAATGCCACCAACGGCGATGCGCATGGGAAACCTCAGTTGATATTGGGAGCAATCAGGAAGGTAGGGCCGCAATGCCGGCAGCGCCCTGGACCTCGAGGCCGGTACCGTCGTCAAGAATTTCTCCGGTCATCTGACACCAAGTGCGGGATTGTCGCAAGCGGTGCGGCCCATCTCATTGAGTGCGCCAACTGCTCCTGCCGATGCCGATGATCAGAACATCATCTTATGGGTCGAGGCCAAGCAGGGTGGCGTTGCTATGCGGCGAGTCATTGGATGCTTGCGAGATCGCGTCAAACTCAGCAGTTTACGCGCCCCGGCCGCGAGGAGCACACGCCCCTTATTCGCCGATCAGAGAGCTCGCGGATCGACAAACATTCAGAACAGGCACCCTGCACGGCAAAGGTGCGCTAAGGCTTTGAAATTTTGAGAAACTGGAGCGGGCGAAGGGATTCGAACCCTCGACCCCAACCTTGGCAAGGTTGTGCTCTACCCCTGAGCTACACCCGCTCAATCCACATCGGTCCGGGGTAGTTGTTGGACCGTGGGCGCCGCCTCGCGGCGACCGGCGCTATATGGCCTAACGGGTTTTCAAATGCAACAGGGAAATGACGGAGAGGTGAAGAAAAATTCTCCTGCTCGCGCGGGCCGGGCGGAAAGGCCGCAAATGCGGGGCAAAGCGTCGGCCGCAAAGATTGCCAAACGATGTCGACGGACTTAATCAGGACGCCTTGTCTTTTTCCCTTCCTATCCAATGGATTGCCCAATGTCCGAAAATGTCCCGAAGACCAGAGAAGAATTGTTTGCCTTTCTCGATGGGCTCGGCATTGCCCATAAGACGGTTGACCATGCGCCGGTTTTCACCGTGGCGGAATCGGTTGCGCTGCGCGACGAGATCCCCGGCGGCCACACCAAGAACCTGTTCGTCAAGGACAAGAAGGACAGGTATTTTCTGCTGACCGTCGAGGAAAACGCTGCCGTCGATCTCAAGCAGGTGCATAATGCCATCGGCGGGTCCGGCAGGGTCTCCTTCGGCAGGCCCGAGAAGTTGATGGAATATCTCGCCGTCATTCCCGGCGCGGTCACTGCATTCGGCGCGATCAACGATACTGCGGCGAATGTCACCTTCGTGCTCGATACCGATCTGATGCGCGAGGAGATCATCAACTGCCATCCGCTGTCCAACGATGCGACGACATCGATTGCGAGCGCCGATCTCATCCGTTTCATGGAAGCGACCGGGCATAAGCCGCTTGTCTTGAAAGTGACGTCCTGACATACGATTTTAGCGCTAAAGCGCGTCGCGGACTTTCAGTTTCGCTTGCGGCGCTTTAGGCCTTTGGTTTTGTGCATGTCTTGATCGCAAAACCGCTACACTTTTGCGCGACATGCTTTAGCAAAGACGCCGGCAAGATCGGCGCGGCGGGAGATACCTATGAGCGGCAGCGACAACCCCTATAACAGTTCCTTCGGAAATCAGATGACGGCGACGACAAGCTTCGGCGCCACCCCAGAACCCGTGGCTGCAGCCGGCAGCTACATCACCGACACGACGACCGCGAATTTCGGCAAGGACGTCATCGAGGAATCGCGCAATCAACCGGTGCTGGTGGATTTCTGGGCGCCCTGGTGCGGGCCGTGCAAGCAGCTGACGCCGGTGTTGGAGAAGGTTGTCAACGAAGCCAAGGGCCGCGTCCGGCTGGTCAAGATGAACATCGACGACCATCCCTCGATCGCCGGCCAGCTCGGCATCCAGTCGATCCCCGCCGTGATCGCCTTCGTTAACGGCCGCCCCGCCGACGGCTTCATGGGTGCAGTGCCGGAAAGCCAGATTCAGCAGTTCATCGACCGCATCGCCGGCCCGGCCGGCGCCGATGAGGCGGCCGAGATCGAAGCCGTGGTTACGGAAGCAGCAGAACTGCTGGCCGCCGGCAACATCAATGAGGCCGCTCAGCTCTACGCCGCGGTGATGCAGGCCGATCCCGAAAATGCCAAGGCGATTGCCGGCATGGCCGAGTGCATGATCGCCGCAAACCAGCATGAGCGAGCGCGCGAAACTCTGACTGATCTGCCGGAAGAGTTGGCGAAGGACGCCGGTATCCAGGCCGCAGTGAAAAAGCTCGAACAGATCGAGGAAGCCCGCAAGCTCGGCGATCCTGTTGCGCTCGAACGCGACCTTGCCGTCAACCCCGACGACCATGAGGCGCGGCTGAAGCTCGCCAAGATCCTCAATGTCGAAGGCCGGCGCGACGAAGCGGCCGAGCACCTGCTGCTGATCATGCGCAAGGACCGCGCCTTTGACGATGACGGCGCCCGTCGCCAGCTGCTGCAGTTCTTCGAGGTCTGGGGCTTCAAGGATCCGGCGACGATTTCGGCTCGGCGCAAGCTTTCGGCGATGCTGTTCTCGTAAAGCGCCGCGGGTCCGACAGGGCGGCAAGGCGCTGTATTGCTTTGTATCCCTGTCTGATCCTGTTGAAAGGCGATTCGGATTTTCGGAGGTAGGCGCTAAGTTTCGAGCAACTGCCCTTGCGTTTTCGGACGGGGGCACCACATTCTCGTGAGGACGGGCATGCCCGTTACAAGAATGCGGGACGGTTTCATGCAAGTCGGGAATGCCAGATACCTGAAGCCGGGCGATCTGCCTGATACAATCGCCGTCTTTCCCCTGACCGGTGCCCTCCTTCTGCCGGCCGGGCAGCTTCCGCTCAACATTTTCGAGCCGCGTTATCTGGCGATGCTGGATGCTGTACTGACGGGAAACCGGCTGATCGGCATGGTGCAGCCGGCGCTCGGCGAACACGAAGACAAGGGCGGCGATCCCAATCTTGCCGCCGTCGGCTGCCTTGGCCGCATCACCTCCTTCGCCGAAACTGGCGACGGCCGCTATATCGTCTCGCTGACCGGCGTCTGCCGCTTTCGGTTGCTTGAGGAGAAAGCAACCAGCGATCCGTTCCGCACCTTCCGTATCGCGCCGTTCATCGCCGATCTCTCGGCCGCGAACGAGGAGGAGGCGGTCGACCGCGCAGCGCTTCTGACTGCCTTCAAGGCCTATCTCGATGCCAACAAGCTGGAAGCGGACTGGGAGAGCGTCGAGCGGGCGAGCAATCTGACGCTTGTCAATTCGCTGGCGATGATGTCGCCGTTCGGACCGGCTGAAAAGCAGGCACTGCTGGAAGCGCCCGATCTGAAGACGCGGGCCGAAACGCTGATCGCCATTACCGAGATCGTGTTGGCGCGGGTCTTCGGTGACTCCGACACGGTTCTGCAGTAGACTTCAGCCATGGATGAAAAACTCAGCCGCGTCGATCCAAAGCTGCTCGATCTGCTGGTCTGCCCGCTCTCCAAGGGCCGGCTTTCCTATGATCGCGAACACAATGAGCTAGTCTCGGAAAAGGCGCGGCTTGCCTATCCGATCCGCGACGGCATTCCGATCATGCTGGTGTCCGAAGCCCGTCGCCTCGACGAATAGGCGTCTTTAAATCACTATCAAATGACTTGGCCTGCCAGCAGCCGCGGATTGTCCTTTGCCGTCGTTCCAGCCGCCTGGCCGATGAAGAAAGATTTGAGGCGCGGCAGCCGGTCGACGATGCCGAGGCCGACGTCGCGGGCGATGCGGATCGGTGTTGCGTCGTTGGAGAACAGCCGGTTCAGCACGTCCGTCGTCACGCCCATACGGAAGGTGTCGAAGCGGCGCCAGGTCTGGTAGCGTTCGAGAATGTTGATCGATCCGATATCGAGGCCGAGCCGATCAGCCTCCACGATCGTTTCGGCAAGTGCCGCTACATCCTTGAAGCCGAGATTGAGGCCCTGGCCTGAGATCGGGTGAATGCCGTGGGCGGCGTCGCCGGCCAGCGCGAAACGCGGTGCGACGAAGGCGCGTGCCAGCGTCAGGCCGAGCGGGAAGGCGCGTTTGTCGCCGATGATTTTCAGCGCCCCAAGCTTGTGGCCGAAGCGGCGTTCGAGCTCTTCCTCGAAGACCAGGTCGTCGGCGGCGACCAGCCGATCGGCATCATGTGTCCGCTCCGTCCAGACGAGCGAGGAGCGATTGTTCTTGAGCGGCAGGATGGCGAAGGGACCGGCCGGCAGGAAATGCTCCTCGGCGCAGCCATCATGCGGCCGCTCATGTTCGACCGTGGCAACGATGCCCGACTGGCCGTAGTTCCAGGTGACGGTCTTGATGCCGGCGAGATCGCGCAGCGTCGAGCGCACGCCGTCGCAGGCAACCAACAGCCGGCTCTCCAGCGCGCTGCCATCCGAAAGCGTGACGGTTATGTGGCTGTCGTGCGTCTTCAGCTCCGTGGCGCCGAGCCCGTGACGGATGTCGATGCTGAGCCGCTCGCAGACGCCCCGCAGCGCTGCGACCATGGCGACATTCGGGATCATGTGGGCGAAAGGCCGGCCTTCCGCCGCTTCGCCGTCGAAGGTGAGAAAAACCGGGCGCACCGGATCAGAGGTCTTGGAGTCGGTAACGATCATTTTGGTGATCGGCTGGGCTTCCGGCTCGATCTCATTCCAGATGCCGAAGACCTCGAGCATCTTCGACGCCGCCGCGATGACGGCGGAAGCGCGCGTGTCGTTTTTCCAGACATGCTCCGGGGCCGCCTCGACGACGACGACATTCAGATGGGGGGCTGCCTGTTTGACCGCGACAGCGGCGGAAAGGCCGACATAACCCCCGCCCACAACCAGCATGTCCAGCATCGCGCCGCTCCCGTACCTTGTGCCTCAGATGTGACCTATATAGATCATCGCAACTTCACTTCCTACCGCCGGGAGACATACAAAATGACGCGCGAGACGACCGGGTCTTCGGCAATGGAGACACTGCTTTCGACGCTCGACCTGGAGCCGATCGAGGTCGATATCTTCCGTGGACGCAGCCCGCAGGCCGGCTGGCAGCGCGTCTTCGGCGGCCAGGTGATCGGCCAGGCGCTGATGGCGGCGCAGCGCACCATCGAGGGCGAGCGTTTCGTCCATTCGCTGCATGCTTATTTCATGCGGCCCGGCGATCCCTCGGTGCCGATCATCTACCAGGCGGAGCGCATCCGCGATGGATCGAGCTTCAATACCAGGCGCGTCGTCGCGATCCAGCACGGCAAGGCGATCTTCACGCTGTCGGCCTCCTTCCAGGTGGAGGAGCCGGGCTTCGATCACCAGATCGTCATGCCTGAGGTGACAATGCCCGAAGCGCTGCTTGGCGAACAGCAGATCAAGGAGCAATATCTCGCGCATGCGCCGGAGGCGATCCGAAAATACTGGCAGCGCGAGCGGCCGATCGAGATCCGTCCCGTCTCGCTGACGCATTATTTTTCTGACAAGAAGCTCGATCCCAAACAAGACGTTTGGGTGCGCGCCACCGGCCCGGTTCCCGACGACCGGCTCTATCAGGCGGCCGTGCTTGCCTATCTCTCGGACATGACCCTGCTCGATACGTCGCTTTATGCACACGGCACCTCCATCTTCGATCAGAGCCTGCAGGTGGCAAGTCTCGATCATTCGATGTGGTTTCACAGGCCCTGCAAGCTCGACGACTGGTTGCTTTATACGCAGGACAGCCCGTCGGCGTCGGGTGCCAGAGGGCTGACCCGGGGTAGCCTGTTTACCCGATCGGGTGAGCTGATTGCCTCTGTCGCACAGGAGGGTTTGATTCGGAAAAAGGCAAATGAATAAAAAATACGCATCTTTTTAAAATTGCGCATTATTTGTGCGATTGATGGCCGGTCATTTGCCGATCATTTGCCTGTTTATTGGCGCCCGGTATTATAATCGTTATTTTTCAATAAGTTATTCCATGCCTCGAATCTGGCACGTCCCTTGAATGTATATCGCCGGTCGCTGTTCAGGAACGTCAGCGGCAAGGAGAGTCGGCTCCGCGCCGAGGATAACGAAGGATGGGAAACCAGATGAAAATTGTGATGGCTATTATCAAGCCGTTCAAGCTCGATGAGGTCCGCGAAGCTCTTACGGCGATCGGCATTCAAGGGCTGACCGTGACCGAAGTGAAGGGCTACGGGCGCCAGAAGGGGCATACCGAAATCTATCGCGGCACCGAATATGCGGTCAGCTTCCTGCCGAAGCTCAAGATCGAAATCGCGGTTGCATCGGAACTCGTCGACAGGGCGGTCGAGGCCATCGCGGCATCGGCCAAGACCGGTCAGATCGGCGACGGCAAGATTTTCGTCTATTCGATCGACCATGCCGTGCGCATCCGTACGGGCGAAACCGATTCAGAAGCGCTGTAAGCGGCAGATCAAGGAGCTTTTTCCAATGTCAATTTCGAAGTTTTCTTCCACCTTTGCGCGGATTTGCGCAGCTTCGGCAGCGCTTCTCGCGCCGGCCGTCGCTTTCGCGCAGGAAGCTGCACCGGCTGCGGCTGCAGCACCGGTGCCGGACAAGGGCGATACTGCCTTCATGTTCATTTCCACGATCCTTGTGCTGTTCATGCTGGTGCCCGGCCTAGCACTCTTCTATGGCGGTCTCGTTCGCGCCAAGAACATGCTCTCCGTTTTGATGCAGTGCACGATGATCGGCGCGGTGGTTATGCTGATCTGGGTGATTTACGGCTATTCCTTCGCTTTCGGCGGTTCGGACAGCCCCTATTGGGGCGGCACGGCCAAGATGTTCCTTTCCGGCGTTTCCACGGCAACCACGGCTGCAACCTTCTCCAAGGGCGTCGTCATTCCGGAATTCATCTTCATGTTATTCCAGATGACCTTCGCAGCGATCACACCTGCCCTGATCATCGGGGCTTTCGCCGAGCGCATCAAATTTTCGGCTGCAGTTCTCTTCTGCGCACTTTGGGCGACTTTCGTCTACTTTCCGATCGCGCACATGGTCTGGGATTCGAACGGCATGCTCTTCAAGATGGGCGCGCTTGACTTCGCAGGGGGTACGGTCGTCCACATCAATGCCGGTATCGCTGGTATCATTGGCGCTCTTCTGGTCGGTAAGCGCACCGGCTACGGCAAGGACATGATGGCACCGCATTCGATGACGCTGACCATGGTCGGCGCCTCGATGCTCTGGGTCGGCTGGTTTGGCTTCAACGCGGGCTCCAACCTCGAAGCCTCCGGCGGTGCGATGCTTGCAACGGTCAACACCTTCATCGCGACCGCAGCTGCCATCGTTTCCTGGACGCTCGTCGAAACCCTTGCTCGTGGCAAGGCGTCTATGCTCGGCGGTGCTTCCGGCATGGTTGCGGGTCTCGTTGCCATCACGCCGGCTGCTGGAATCGCCGGTCCGATGGGCGCGATTGTCATGGGCCTAGCCGTTTCGCCGCTTTGCTACTTCTTCGTATCCGTCGTGAAGAACAAGTTCGGCTATGACGACACCGCAGACGTCTTCGGCGTGCACTGCGTGGGCGGCATATTCGGCGCTATCGCAACGGGCGTCTTCGCCAGCGCGTCGCTCGGCGGCGTCGGCTATGTCGAAGGTGTGACGATGGGAAGCCAGGTCGTTGTTCAGCTCATTGCCGTTCTCACTACCATCATATGGTGCGGCGTCGGTTCGGCGATCCTCTACAAGATCGTCGATGTCGTCATCGGGCTGCGCGTCAGCGTCGAAGCCGAGCGCGAAGGTCTCGACCTCGCGACCCACGGCGAAGCCGCCTACCACTCGTAAATCAGCTTTGCGGCGCCTGGCTTAAGGGCGCCGCTCCACGGCCCGTCGCGGCCTATCTAATCATAGACCGCATTTGGCCCGGACCTCTCAAGGTTCGGGCTTTTTTTATTTCCCTGTCGCGAATGCACGTCCAGGCGTGCATGGTTAACATCGCTTTAACCCGGCTCTGATTAGGTGGAGCGGACGCATTTTGGCATGGCGAAGCTTCGGTGATTCGCCTGCCCTCAGGCATTGGACGGGTTAGACACATGGCAAGAAGCACGTCGCCGGCGATGGATGGCCGTCCGGATCGGTTCTCCCTCTCGGCATTCATGCTGCGGCAGATCCAGGCCCTCATCGGCTTTGCGATCTTTCTGCTATTGGCGCTCTGCGTCGCGGCGCTGGCGACATGGAACGTTGCCGATCCGAGCTATTCCTATGCCACTGCCAATCTGCCGACCAATATCCTCGGTTATAGCGGCGCTGCCTTTGCCGATATCGTCATGCAGTTTCTCGGCCTTGCCAGCGTCATTTCGATGCTGCCGATCGTCGCCTGGGCGCTGACGCTGATCTCGGGCCGCCGCTTCAGCCGTATCCCCGCCCGAGCCGGCGCCTGGCTTGCCGGTACGGTGCTTTCCTGCGCCGTGATCGGCTGCTTCCCGCCGCCGCTCACTTGGCCGATCCCGAACGGGATCGGTGGCGTCATCGGCGACATGATCCTGCGTTTTCCCGCACTCTTCGTCGGCGCTTATCCCACCGGCACCTTCGCCATGGTCGTCGGCTGCATCTTTGCCGCGCCGACCGCCTGGATGATGCTATTTGCGTCGGGCCTCGTCGGCCGCAGCGACTCCGAGGAGGAGATCGAGGAAGATTGCGTCGGGACAACAAGCAAGGTCCGCGTCGTCGGAGACGAGGACGAGGACGACGAGTCGCGCTGGGTCGCTCTTAGCGGTGCGATGACCCATGCTTGGTACATGAGCCAAGGGCGGCTGCGCCGGCTCTTCGGCATGGGGCCGCGCAAGCGCCGCCAGGGCGATTTCGAATCACCCTATGATTTCAACGATGACGAGTTCGGCACCCTGAACGAACCCGTCCGCGCCAAGGCGCCCACCGTCCGCGGCGAGCGCATGGAGCCGTCGATGGAGGCACGCGCAGCATCGCCGCGGCGTATCGTCTCTGCACCGTCGCTTTCCGTCGATGACGACGATGATGACGACGATCTGCCCTTCGATGCCGACATGCCGCCGCGCCCGGCCGATATTCTGCCCGATGATGACGACGACGACTGGATGATCCGCGCACCGGCAAAGGCCGCCGGCAAGCCGGAACCGCGCGTCGTGCCTTTGGTCTCGCGTCCGAAGCCCAGCGCCCGCATCGAGCGGGAGGCGCAGGGCTCGTTCATCCGTCCGGAGGGTTTCCAGCTGCCCTCGATGCATCTGCTTGCCGAACCGAAGAATGTCGTGCGCGACTCGACGCTATCAGCCGATGCGCTGGAGCAGAACGCCCGCATGCTCGAAGGCGTGCTTGAGGATTTCGGCGTCAAGGGCGAGATCATCCATGTCCGCCCCGGCCCGGTCGTCACGCTCTATGAACTGGAGCCGGCGCCCGGCATCAAGTCGTCGCGCGTCATCGGCCTTGCCGACGATATCGCCCGCTCGATGAGCGCCATTGCCGCCCGCGTCGCCGTCGTGCCCGGCCGCAACGCGATCGGCATCGAATTGCCGAACCAGACGCGCGAGACCGTCTATCTGCGTGAACTTATCGCCTCCAGGGATTTCGAAGGCAGCAAGGCTAAGCTCGCCATGGCGCTCGGCAAGACGATCGGCGGCGAAGCCGTCATCGCCGACCTCGCCAAGATGCCGCATCTGCTCGTCGCCGGCACCACCGGCTCCGGCAAGTCGGTCGCCATCAACACGATGATCCTGTCGCTGCTTTACCGCATGACGCCGGAACAATGCCGGCTGATCATGATCGACCCGAAGATGCTCGAACTTTCGGTCTATGACGGCATCCCGCATCTGCTTTCGCCCGTCGTCACCGATCCGAAGAAGGCTGTCGTCGCGCTCAAATGGACCGTGCGCGAGATGGAAGAGCGCTACAAGAAGATGTCGAAGATCGGTGTGCGCAACATCGACGGCTTCAACACCCGCGTCGAGCAGGCCTTGTCGAAGGGCGAGGCGATCTCGCGCACGGTGCAGACCGGCTTCGACCGTCACACCGGCGAGGCAATGTACGAGACCGAAGAATTCGACCTCAGGCCGATGCCCTATATCGTCGTCATCATCGACGAAATGGCCGACCTGATGATGGTCGCCGGCAAGGATATCGAAGGCGCCGTGCAACGGTTGGCGCAAATGGCGCGCGCGGCCGGCATCCACGTGATCATGGCGACACAGCGGCCATCGGTCGACGTCATCACCGGCACCATCAAGGCGAACTTCCCGACCCGAATCTCCTTCCAGGTCACCTCGAAGATCGACAGCCGCACTATCCTTGGCGAACAGGGCGCCGAACAGCTTCTTGGCATGGGCGACATGCTCTACATGGCGGGCGGCGGACGTATCCAGCGCGTGCATGGTCCGTTCGTCTCGGATGTCGAGGTGGAAGAGATCGTCTCCTACCTGAAGACCCAGGGCTCGCCGCAGTATCTCGATGCGATCACCGCCGACGACGACGAAGATGGTGATTACGGCGGCGGTAGCCCGGCCGGTACGTCCAACCTCTCGGATTCGGAAGATCCTTACGATCAGGCCGTCGCCATCGTGCTGCGTGATGGCAAGGCCTCGACCTCCTACGTCCAGCGCCGGCTCGGCATCGGCTACAACCGGGCCGCCTCGCTCATCGAGCGGATGGAGAAGGAAGGCATCATCGGGCCGGCCAATCATGCCGGCAAACGCGAGATTCTTGTTCCGACCGAAGGCGACATCCTCGACCGCTGAAATAATCGGCATATATTTCCAATAGGGCCGGTTTTGCGGAAACCTGACAGCGTCGAAGCCGTTACCTCTCGCGGGCCGATCGCAACGCCTTGAAGACGCCGCCTTTCGGCAGCATGCAGATCGCATAAAGGAGATTTAGATGAGTAACTCCGACCCCTTCCTCTCCGGCCTGACGGTAACGCGCCGCGATCTTCTCGGCGCCTTTGCCGTTGCTGCGATGGTGAGCGCCGTTCCCTTCGGTGCTTATGCGCAGGCGGCAGCTCCCGCCTCCGGCACCGCGCAGGCGATCGCCGACCACTTCTCCGGTGTCACGACGATGCAGGGCGAATTCGTGCAGTTCGGTCCGCGCGGCGAGCAGACCGGCGGCAAGTTTTTCATCCAGCGGCCCGGCAAACTGCGCTTCAATTATGACGACCCGTCGCCGATGCGGGTGATCGCCGACGGCAAAAACGTCGCCATCGGCAATACCAAGCTGAAAACCTGGGACCTCTATCCGCTCTCGAAGACGCCGCTCAGCCTGCTCCTGGCGCAGCACATCGACCTCTCGGCCGGCATGGTGAAGCGCGTGAAGGAAGAGTCGGATCTGACGACGATTGCGCTCGGCAACAACACGGTATTCGGCAGCTCGACCATCACCATGATGTTCGACCCGAAGACCTACGACCTGCGTCAGTGGACGATCACCGACAACCAGGGCAAGGACACGTCGGTGATGATCTTCAACGTCAAGACAGGCATGCAGTTCGACGATCGCGTGTTCCGCGTGCCCTATGAGACCATTCCGGGCACGCCTCAGTCCCGCGACTGACGCCTTTTTGGTTGACTGTCCCCTGTTTTGCACGCGGGCGGTTCCCTCCCATCCGCCTTTGTTCTAAAGCCCTTTCATGAAAGCATGAAAGGGCTGGGAATATGGGCTTTTCGATCACCACCTGGAACATCAACTCGGTGCGGCTGCGCATGCCGATCGTCGAGCAGCTCGTTCTCAAGCACAGGCCTGACATTCTCTGCCTGCAGGAAACCAAGGTGGCGAACGAGCTCTTTCCGGCCGCACCGCTGCGGGCGATGGGCTACGATCACATCATCATCCACGGCCAGAAAGGCTATCACGGCGTGGCGATCGCCTCGCGCATTCCGCTGACGGAGGATCACCGGCAGGATTATTGCGGGGTCGGCGATGCCAGACACATTTCGGCGATTTTCGAGCGCGGCAATCGCCGTGTCCGGCTGCACAATTTCTACGTTCCGGCCGGCGGCGACGAACCCGACCGTACCGTCAATCCGAAATTCGGCCACAAGCTCGATTTCATCGAGGAGATGAAGCGGCTGAAAGCCAATGGTGAGAGCAACACCTCCGCCATCCTGGTCGGCGACCTGAACGTCGCGCCGCTGGAGCACGATGTCTGGTCGCACAAGCAGCTCCTGAAGATCGTCAGCCATACGCCTGTCGAGACCGACGGGCTGCTTGAGGTGATGAAGCGCGGCGGTTGGCTCGATCTCATGCGCCAGCATGTGCCGGAGAACGAGAAGCTCTATACCTGGTGGAGCTACCGCGCCAAGGACTGGGAGGCGGCCGATCGCGGCCGCCGTCTCGACCATATCTGGTCGTCATCGGATCTCGGGCCGCATCTCCGGCGCATCGAGATCCTGAAGGAGGCGCGCGGCTGGGACCGGCCCTCGGACCATGTGCCGGTCACGGCGCATTTCGATCTTTAGAGCGGTGTGGTGGTTCAGCTTTTCGTGGAAGCGCAGAACCGCTCCAGCAGGCCTCAGCTGAAGCGGTAGAACTGGCTTGCGGCCTTTGCCGCAAGTTCGGCGAGATTGTCGCGGATGCGGTTCTGGATCAGCAGGGCTGCGTCCGGATATTCCTCGATCAGTCGGTAGAAGAGGGCGCGGGTGATGCGGATGATGCCGGTGTCCTCGCGCGCCACCGCGGTGAACTTGCGCTCCACCAGCGTGACCAGCGCCAGTTCGGAAATCATCGTTCCGGGGCCGGCGACCCCCTCCGTCTTCTGCATGCCGTCGCTGCTTGCAGCGCTCAGCTCCAGGCTGCCGCTGAGGACGACATAGGCACTCTCGGCGGGCGAGCCCTGGCGAAACAGCATCTGGCCGGCCGCGATCATGCGCCGATCGGCGCCGAAGGCGATCAGCCGCAGCTGATCCTCGTTCATATCCCTGAACAAAGGAAGCTGCGCGAGCATGTGGATGTCGTCGGTCAGCGCCATGCGGGCTTTTCGCCTAAGAGCAATTCCATCAAAAGCGCGTAGCGGCTTTGCGTCCGGAATTGCGTGAAAACAGAGAGATAGAGCATTTCCGTGATTCGGAGAAAAATGAAAATGCTCTAGGGTATGATCTTGTAGCCGCCGTTTTCGGTGACCAGGATTTCGGCATTGGAGGGATCGCGCTCGATCTTCTGGCGCAGCCGGTAAACGTGGGTTTCCAGCGTATGCGTCGTCACGCCGGAATTATAGCCCCAGACCTCTTCGAGAAGAACGTCGCGGGTCACGACCTTCTGTTCGGCACGATAGAGATAGCGGATGATCGCCGCCTCCTTTTCCGTCAGCCGGATCTTCTGGCCGTTATCGGTGGTGAGCAGTTTCTGGCTCGGCTTGAAGAGGTAGGGGCCGACGGTGAAGGTGGCGTCCTCGCTCTGCTCGTGCTGGCGCAGTTGCACGCGAATGCGCGCGAGCAGCACGGCGAAACGGAAGGGCTTGGTGACATAGTCGTTGGCGCCGGCTTCGAGGCCAAGGATCGTGTCGGAATCGGTATCGTGGCCGGTCAGCATGATGATTGGCGCCTTGAAGCCGCCCTTGCGCAGCAGTTTCACCGCCTCGCGGCCGTCCATATCGGGCAGGCCGACATCCATGATCAGCAGATCGACCGGTGTCGAGCGGGCGGTCGCAACACCCTTGCCGGCGTTGGCTTCCTGCAGAACCGAAAACTCCTCATACAGCGACAATTGCTCCGTCAGCGTCTGACGAAGGTCGTCGTCGTCATCCACCAGAAGAATGGTGCGTGCGGTCATGCCGTCTTGTCCTCGTGTTATCTTCCCTAGTCCTACGCCAAATTCCTGGTTTGGCAAGGATCGGGCGGCGGGCTGTTGCCGCACAGGTTTTCATATGATTTCAATGGGAGCCCCAGACAATGCAAGACATGCGAGAAAAATGGAAAAAACAAGGCGGAAGCCGGGGATGAAGCCGTCGACGATCGTGGTGCGGCCGGCGCCGGGCCAGAAAAGCCGGGCGATCGTCCGGTTCGGCGCCATCACCGTCCCTGCCGCGATCGGCCGCTCCGGACGAACCGCAATGAAACGAGAGGGCGACGGCGCCACACCGATCGCCTCGATGAGGCTGATATCAGGCTTCCGGCGTGGTGAGCGAAACGGCCGGCTCGCCACTTCTCTTCCCATCCGCCGCATCCGCGCCGACATGCTCTGGTGCGATCAGCCCGACAACGCCAGCTATAATCGCCTCGTCAGGGGGCCGTTCGGCCCGAGCCATGAGGAGATGCGGCGTGGCGACGGGCTCTACGATATCTGTCTGGTGATGGACTGGAACATCTCCTCGCGGGCGCGCAATCGCGGCTCGGCGATCTTCTTCCATCTCATCCGGCCGGGCTACGAGCCGACGGCCGGCTGCGTGGCGGTCAGCCTCAGCGACATGCGCCGGCTTCTGCCGCATCTTCGGAAAGGGACGATTGTCCGGGTCCTCTGATTGTCTTCCGGATACGGCCGCCTATATGTTTTCGGTGACCGAGCGCTCAGGCTGAAATGCGTTCCGGGACGCCTAAAAGTGTGGGCGCAATTCATGCCTCGTCCAATTCTCAAACTCCCGGAGATATATTGTGACCGCTCAACCCATCATTACTTTCCATGACGGACATTCCGTTCCCCAGGTCGGTCTCGGCGTCTGGCAGACGCCGCAGGACATTGCCGCCCCGACGGTGCGTACCGCAATTGCCGCCGGCTATCGCCATATCGATACGGCGTCCGGCTACGACAACGAAGAGGGCGTCGGTGAAGGCATCCGCTCTTCCGGCCTCGACCGCAAGGATATCTTCGTCACCACCAAGCTTAGGAATACCGACCAGGGTTACGACAATGCGCTCAGCGCCTTCGACGGCAGCCTGAAGAAACTCGGCTCCGACTATGTCGATCTCTATCTCATTCACTGGCCGTCGCCGCATCGCGGCCTCTACACCGAGACCTGGAAGGCTTTCGTGCGCATCCGCGAAGAGGGCCGCGCCCGCTCGATCGGCGTGTCGAATTTCTTTCCCGAACATCTGGAGCGCATCATCGGCGAAACCGGTGTCGTTCCGGTCATCAACCAGATCGAACTGCATCCCGACTTCCAGCAGAAGGCGGCGCAGGAGGCGCACAAGAAGCTGAATACCGCCACCGAATCCTGGAGCCCTCTCGGCCAGGGCAAATTCATTTCGAACCCGGTTATCGGTGAGATCGCCGGCAAGCATCGGAAGACGCCGGCCCAGGTCATCATCCGCTGGCATATCGACACCGGCCTCGTCGTCATCCCGAAGTCGGTGACGCCGTCGCGTATCGAGGAGAACTTCCAGGTATTCGATTTCAAGCTTGATGCCGATGACATGGCGGCGATCGCCAGACTCGACCGCGCCAGCGCCCGCATGGGACCGGACCCGATGACGGCAACCTTCTGATCGTCGTTTCGATCACGACCCAACCCATCAAAGGCCGCCTCTGAAGAAAAGATCGCCGCGGCGGCGGCCACATGGCACAGGTCACGCAGCCTTCACGTCAGTAATTGCAATTGGACGATCCGTTGGTCGGGGCAAAGCCGTAGTTGCAGGTATTGCCCAGGTTCGTCGGCCGTCTAATCGAGCCGGTATAATCGTCGAAGGCGCGCGAGGGATACCAATAACCGTTCGAGCTCTTGATATAACCGGGTCGGGCCTTGCTGGAGCCGCGATATCCGTTGACTGACGGTACTCTGTTCTGCGCCACCTGCAGCAGTTGGCTCGACGAGACCTGCGTGAGCGGCGGTAGGGTTGGATGCATCGATACGGCGCCCACGGCGTCGATCGATGCCAGCGATGCAAATACGGTCAGGATGGCATGCGCGAGACTCTTTGCCATTTTCCGCCTCATGACGACACTCCCCAAGGCGCAGTGTTCGCCGAAGCCGTCCGTAGCAGGCTGACGGTCTGTCGCGTGTCGCGCCTGATATCGATGAGGCCACAGGAATTTATCGATGTCGATTGCCCGAAAGGATGAAATGGGAATTGCCGGCGACGCACAAATGGGCTCGCCCGCAAGGGCATAGTCAAATCGCAAACGATCTAAGTTTTCATGCAAAACCTTAAGACGCTGCAGATCTTTGTGCGCTTGGGCGGCGCGCCGTGCTGCAAGCCGCAACAGCCTCGCACCGAAGCGACAGGGTCATGAAAGGCGAAGCCGCCCGATGTGCTCTGCAGGCATCGGGCGGCTTTCATTCTCTCCGTCGGACGGATCAGTTCCAGTCGCGGATATCGACGAAGTGACCGGCGATCGCGGCGGCAGCGGCCATTGCCGGCGAGACGAGATGCGTGCGGCCCTTGAAGCCCTGACGGCCTTCGAAGTTGCGGTTCGAGGTCGAGGCGCAACGCTCGCCCGGCTTCAGGCGGTCGTCATTCATGGCCAGGCACATCGAGCAGCCCGGCTCGCGCCAGTCGAAGCCGGCTGCCTTGAAGATTTTGTCCAGGCCTTCGGCTTCCGCCTGTTCCTTGACGAGGCCGGAGCCCGGAACGATCATCGCGTCGACGGTGGCGGCAACCGTCTTGCCTTCGACCACCTTGGCGACTTCGCGCAGATCCTCGATGCGGCCGTTGGTGCAGGAACCGATGAAGACGCGATCGAGGGTAATGTCGGTCATCTTCGTGCCCGGCTTCAGACCCATATAGTCGAGGGCGCGCCACTTGGAGGTGCGTTTGGTCTCGTCCTGGATATCGTCGGGA
Organism: Rhizobium sp. NZLR8; assembly: GCF_019685025.1. NCBI lineage: Bacteria > Pseudomonadati > Pseudomonadota > Alphaproteobacteria > Hyphomicrobiales > Rhizobiaceae > Rhizobium > Rhizobium sp. NZLR8. The sequence goes on from NZ_JABDVY010000005.1 coordinate 257,044, forward strand.
TTCGGGACGATGCCCTGGACGGAGATGACGTCCTCGGGTGAGGAGCCCCAGGAGACGATCGGCGGCAGGCTGGCGGCATCGAGCACGACGACGCGGTCATAGTGAGCGCCTTCGTCGGTCTCCAATGTCTTCCAGTAGGCGATTGCCTGTTGCAGCGCCTCGCCCTTCGGTGCGCGCGGCTTGCCCTTGATGTATTCGAAGGTCTTTTCGTCAGGTGCGATCAGGCCGGCGCGGGCGCCGCCTTCGATCGTCATGTTGCAGATGGTCATGCGGCCTTCCATCGACAGCGAGCGGATCGCTTCGCCGGCAAATTCGATGACGTGGCCGGTGCCGCCGGCGGTGCCGATTTCGCCGATGATGGCGAGGATGATGTCCTTGGCGGTAACGTGCGGCGGAAGCAGGCCGTCGACCCGCACCAGCATGTTCTTCGCCTTCTTCTGGATCAGCGTCTGGGTCGCCAGCACATGCTCGACTTCGGAGGTGCCGATGCCGTGCGCCAGCGCGCCGAAGGCGCCGTGCGTCGAAGTGTGGCTGTCACCGCAGACGATGGTCATGCCAGGCAGGGTGAAACCCTGTTCCGGGCCGACGATGTGGACGATGCCCTGGCGCTTGTCGCTTGCCGAATAATATTCGACGCCGAATTCGGCGGCGTTGGTGGCCAGCGCTTCCACCTGGATGCGGCTTTCCTCGTTTTTGATGCCGAGATGGCGATCGGGCGAGGTCGGAACGTTATGGTCGACGACGGCGAGCGTCTTTTCCGGGGCGCGAACCTTGCGGCCGGTCATGCGCAGGCCTTCGAACGCCTGCGGCGACGTGACTTCATGGACCAGATGGCGGTCGATGTAGAGAAGACAGGTGCCGTCCGGCTGTTGATCGACCAGGTGATCGTCCCAGATCTTGTCGTAGAGAGTACGCGGTGCGCTCATGGCGTTAAGTCCGTTTTTTGGATGCTTTGGGAAATCGAGAAAAAAGCGGATCAGGCTCCGCCGGCCGTCATTCGATCAACGAAGTCGGCTGCTGAGCGCACCGGACACGCATGCAAAGAACCGCGCCGGCAGGCGATAGTGGTCCTGCAGCACGAAAATATGCGCACCTGTGCATCTGAACTTGGATTCCATCGCCTGCATATAACGATTTTTCGCGGCGGCTTCAATTTGAATCATCAAAGGGCGTCCGCGGTCCCTTCAGCCGTGTCACGGCTATCGATCGTTCACCGCGACTTCATCCACTTCTCCGTCCGCCGCAGCGCCAGCGACAGGCCGATCGTCAGGATCAGGTAGATATAGGTGACGATCGAATAGGTTTCGAAGAAGCGGAAGGAGCCGGCGGCATAGACCTTGCCCATCTGAGTGATGTCGGCGACGCCGAGCACGGAGACGAGCGAGCTGTCCTTCACCATCGAGACGAAATCGTTGGAGAGCGGCGGGAAGATCACCCGGATCGCCTGCGGGAAGACGACGGAACGGAAGCGCCGGTAGCGGGAAAGGCCGAGTGCCTTGGCAGCCTCGATCTGGCCGAGATCGACCGACTGGAAACCGGCCCGGAAGATCTCGGCAATGAAGGAAGAGTAACCGATCGTCAGCGCGATGATCGCTCGCCACATCAACGAGAGATCGCGCACCAGGATGGGCTCGGCCATGCCTGATGTCACCAGCGGCGAAATCAGGACGTTATAGGAAGCAACCAGAGCCGGTGCACCGACGAAGGCGACGTAGAACAGTAGCACGAGGATCGGGATGCCGCGGATGATCTCAATGTAGAATCGCGCGATCTGGCGCAACACCTGGCTGTCGGCCATGCCGAGCAGGCAGATGCCAAGGCCGAGCACGGTGGCGAGCACGAAGGCGACCAGCGTGACGAAGACGGTGATGCCGACACCGTTGACGACGGTGCGGAAAACCTGAGCGTAGATATCGTTGGCGACGATGACGGCAGCAAGGGCGATGCCGATCACGACAAGCGCGATCAGCCACCAGGGATAGTCGTCCTTGACGTGCCTGTCGGGAGATGGTCGCAAAGCCATCAGCAATTGCTCGGCGTCATTCGCCCATCTTGTAGTCGAGGAACCACTTCTTGTTCAGCGCATCCAGCGTGCCGTCGGCCTTGAGAGCGGCGATGGCGGCATTGACCGGGGCGACGAGATCGGAGCCCTTCGGGAAAATGAAGCCGAAATCCTCGGTGCCGAGCGGCTCGCCGATCAGTTTCAGGGCGCCGCCCGAGGCATCGACATAACCCTTGCCGGCAGTGCCGTCTGTCAACACGACGTCGACGTCGCCGGCCTTCAGGGCCTGGACGGTGGCGCCGAAGGTTTCGAACAGCTTGATGCGCGGGTTCTGTTCGTTGCCGTCGAGCACTTCATAGACAGCGGTATAGAAAGGCGTCGTGCCGGGTTGCGCGCCGACCAGGCCGTCCTTGAATGCGCCGAAGGACTTGGCCTCGGTGAAACGCTTCTCGTCGCCGCGCACCAGCATGAACTGCTGCGAGCGCATATAGGGGTCGGAGAAATCGACCTTCTGCTTCCGGTCTTCCTTGATGGTAATGCCGGTCATGCCGATATTGTACTGGCCGTCGGAAACCGCCTGGATCATCGCGTCCCAGCTGGTGTTCTGATACTCGACCTTGAAATTCAGGCGCTTGGCGATCTCGTTCATCGCATCATATTCCCAGCCGATCGGCTTGCCGGATTTCGGATCCACGAATTGCAGCGGCGGATAGGCGTTCTCGGTAACGACGACGACGCTCTTGCCGCCTAGATCGGGCAGCGCAGCGGCCATTGCGGCGAGCGGCAGAAGACTAAGGGCGGCGAAGCTCGCAAGAACGGTGCGGCGAAACAACATTGATCGGTTCCCTAAAATTGAACGGCAAAAACTGTCATGGAAGATAGGTCCGAGGCAAGGCCGCCTGCTGCACGCCGAAGCAAAAAATAGAAAAGGCGACCCGAAGGCCGCCTTTTCAAGCAAAGAATTTTGCTTCAAGCAAAGACTGCGTCACGCAGATGTTATTCTGCTGCCGGTTCCGCGGCGGCAGCGGCTGCTGCTTCAGCAGCGGCCTTGGCTTCCGCTGCTTCTGCTGCCTTCTCGGCAGCGAGCGCCTGGGCTGCGGCAACCTTTTCAGCTTCGATGCGTGCCTTTTCCTCGGCAATGGCGGCGCGCTCGGCGTCGTTGAGCTTACGGGCGCGGACGCCGGTGTCTTCAACAATACGGGCAGACTTGCCGCGACGGTCGCGCAGGTAATAAAGCTTGGCGCGACGGACCTTACCACGGCGAACGACGTCGACGCTTTCGATCATCGGCGAGTAAACCGGGAATACGCGCTCGACGCCTTCGCCGTAGGAGATCTTGCGGACCGTGAAGTTTTCCTGCAGGCCGCCGCCGGAGCGGGCGATGCAGACGCCTTCATAGGCCTGAACGCGGGTACGGGTGCCTTCCGTGACCTTCACGTTGACGCGGAGGGTGTCGCCCGGGGAAAATTCTGGAAGCGTGCGCTTGGCTTCGATCTTGGCGACCTGTTCGGCCTCAAGCTGCTGAATGATGTTCATCGTCTTAACCTTTGGTTCTTCTGAAACAGCCAGAGCGCTCGACACTGATCCTTTGGAACTGGCCTCGGGACTTTGCCCTTTCGGGCGGGAGCGGGTTCGCCATTCTTTGTTTGCTGGCAGACGGGGATAAACCCCATTTCCGCGTGCGCCAATACACCAAAGCCCAGGGCTTGTCATCCCTCGCACGACATTTTTGTGAAAAAGGCCGCGAAATCAGCCGTTTTTGTCACTCTCAGCTTTTTCGAGCAGGTCCGGCCGTCGCTCCCGCGTCAGCCGCACCGCCTCCTGATGCCGCCATTTTTCGATGGCGCCGTGGTTGCCCGAGGTGAGAATGGCGGGGATTTCCCGGCCTTCCCAAGCCTGCGGCCGGGTATAGTGGGGATGTTCCAGCAGGCCGCCTTCGAAGCTTTCGTGCAGGCCGGAAAGATCGTTGCCCATGACACCGGGCAGGATGCGGATGATCGCGTCGAGCACGATCAGCGCCGCCGGCTCGCCGCCTGATAGCACGTAGTCGCCGATCGAGACCTCTTCCAGTCCGCGCGCCTCGATCACTCGCTGGTCGACGCCCTCAAAGCGGCCGCAGACGATGATGACGCCGTTGCCGGCCGCAAGCTCGCGTACGCGCTCCTGCGTCAGCGGCCGGCCGCGCGGGCTCATCAGCAGGCGCGGGCGGGTATCATTTTCCGCGGTGCTGTCGATCGCACGGGCGAGAACATCGGGTTTCAGCACCATGCCGGCGCCGCCGCCAGCCGGAGTGTCGTCGACGGTGCGGTGCCTGTCGGTGGCGAAGTCGCGGATTTGCACTGCATCCAGCGACCATTGCCCTCGCTCCATCGCCTTGCCGGCGAGCGAGAAGCCCAGATGCCCCGGAAACATTTCCGGATAGAGTGTCAGCACGCTCGCCCGGAAGGCCATGGCGTTACTTCTTCTTTTTCGGCTTGTCCGCGGTGAATTTCGAAAGCTCTTCGGAATCGTCGACCAGCCCTGCCGCCAGTGGATCGATCAGCAGCGTGCCGGCCTCGAGATCGATCTCCAGCACCGAGGCTTCGGAGAAGGGGATTAGCACCGGGCGTTTGCCCGGGCCCTTGAGTTCCAGCAGGTCGCCGCCGCCGAAATCGAAGACGCCGGTGACCGTGCCATAGCTGACGCCCTTGTCGTCGCGTGCTTCGAGACCTTCGAGATCGGCATAGTAGAACTCGTCGTCCTCCAGCTCTTCGTCCGGCAGGTTGTCGCGCTCGATATAGAGCTCAAGCCCGTTCAGCGCCTCGGCGGCATTGCGGTCGTTGACGCCGCGGAAACGGACGACGACGATATTCTTCGTCTCGCGGATTTCCAGCACTTCGAAGCTGCGGCCGTCCATGCTGTGCAGGTGGCCGTAGTCGCCAAGTGAGCTCGGATCGGCTGTGTAGGCCTTGGCACGCACCTCTCCCCGGAGGCCTTGCGCGCCACCGATCGTTGCCATCAGAACGGGGTTTTCAAGCTTTGTCATGGGTTCCTTCATGTGAAGCCGAAAGTCAGTTTCTCATAAACGAAGTGCGGACGATTGGAAACGAAAACGGGCGGCATGTCGCCATGCCGCCCGTTCGATAAGGGACTGTCCCGATTATTCCGCGGCGTCGGCGGCAGCAGCGGCGGCGTCAGCAACCTTCTGAGCCTTTTCGGCGGCGCGTTCCTGGGCGCGCTTGCCAGGCTTTGCCTTGACCGGGTTGTTCTTGATTTCGCGCTTGGCAACGCCGGCTTCATCGAGGAAGCGCAGAACGCGATCGGTCGGCTGGGCGCCTTGTTCGATCCAATGCTTGATACGCTCGGCGTTCAGCTGAACGCGCTTCTCATCGTCCTTGGCAAGCATCGGGTTCCAGGAACCGAGGCTTTCGAGGAAGCGGCCGTCACGCGGGCTGCGCGCATCGGCGAGAACGACGTGGTAGTACGGGCGCTTCTTGGAGCCACCGCGGGCGAGACGAATTTTCAGTGCCATGTTCTTTACTCCTTAGGCTTTTCTTGATCGCCTGATTAGGCGGGGTTATCGGGCTGCGGCGCTCTGCTCAGCGTGATCCGCAGCGATCTGCTCATGATGCCGGATGACTTCCTTGATGACGAAGTTCAGGAACTTCTCGGCGAAATCCGGGTCCAGATTGGCAGCCTTCGCCAGCTGGCGAAGGCGTTCGATCTGGTATTCCTCGCGCGCCGGGTCGGCCGGCGGCAGATTGTATTTGGCCTTCAGCACGCCGACCTCTTTGGTGCAGCGGAAGCGTTCGGCCAGCATGTGCACGAGAGCGGCATCGATGTTGTCGATCGACTGACGATAGCTCGCGAGCTGGGCTTTGACGTTTGGATCAATCATGGGGCAAGCGATCCTTTCACTTCTTCTTCGGCAATCCGGGCAATCCCGGGAAACCACCGCCAAGGCCCGGCAGCTTGGCGCCGCCGAGGCCCGACAAACCACCCGGCAGACCGCCGAGACCGGGCATACCCCCACCCGGCTTTCCAAGTCCCGCCGCTTCTGCCTGCTTCTGCAAGGCTTCGAGCTGCCGGGGATCGATATTCGAGAGATCGGGCATACCGCCACCCATACCGCCCATGCCACCGCCAAGCCCCATCTTGCCGGCAAGGCCGCCCATCATCTGCTTCATCATGCCGCCTTTGCCCTTGCCGCCCATCATCTTCATCATGTCCGCCATCTGGCGGTGCATCTTCAGAAGTTTGTTGATGGCGGCGGCATCGGTGCCGGAGCCGGCGGCGATGCGCTTCTTGCGCGAATGCTTGAGCAGGTCGGGATTGGTGCGCTCGGCCTTGGTCATCGACTGGATGATGGCGATCTGACGGCCGAAAAGCCGGTCGTCGAGGCCGGCTGCGGCCATCTTGTCCTTCATGCCCGACATGCCGGGCATCATCCCCATAATGCCGCCCATACCGCCCATCTTCTGCATCTGGCGCAGCTGGTCGGCGAGGTCGTCAAGGTCGAATTTGCCCTTGGCCATCTTGGCGGCCATGGCGGCCGCCTTCTCGGCGTCGATATTCTCGGCCGCGCGCTCGACGAGCGAAACGATGTCGCCCATGCCGAGGATGCGGTCAGCGATGCGGCGGGGATGGAACTCCTCGAGCTCGCTCATCTTCTCGCCGACGCCGATCAGCTTGATCGGCTTGCCGGTGACGGCGCGCATCGAAAGGGCAGCACCGCCGCGACCGTCGCCGTCCATGCGGGTCAGCACCAGGCCGGTGATGCCGACGCGCTCGTCGAAACTGCGGGCGAGGTTGACGGCGTCCTGACCGGTGAGGCTGTCGGCGACCAGCAGGATTTCATGCGGGTTCGAGCGCTTCTTGATGTCGGCCATCTCGGCCATCAAGGGCTCGTCGATATGGGTGCGGCCGGCGGTATCGAGGATGACGACGTCATGGCCGCCGAGCTTGGCCGCCTGGACGGCGCGGGCGGCGATATCGGTCGGCGACTGGCCTGATATGACAGGCAGCGTGTCGATATTGGCCTGGGCGCCGAGCTGGCGAAGTTGCTCCTGGGCTGCCGGACGGCGCGTGTCGAGCGACGCCATCAGCACTTTCTTCTTATCGCGCGTCGACAGGCGGTGGGCGATCTTGGCCGTCGTCGTCGTCTTGCCGGAGCCCTGCAGGCCGACCATCATGACGACGACGGGGGCCGCCGCATGCAGGTCGATGCCGACACCTTCGCCGCCCAGCATCTCGATCAGTTCGTCATGGACGATCTTGACGACCATCTGGCCGGGCTTGATCGACTTCAGGATCTCGGCGCCGACGGCCTTTTCACGCACGCGGTCGGTAAAGGAGCGCACGACGTCGAGAGCGACGTCCGCCTCCAGCAAAGCACGGCGAACCTCGCGCAGCGCTGCGGAAACATCGGCTTCCGAAAGCGCGCCACGGCCTGTCAGTCCATTCAGAATGGATCCAAGACGGTCCTGGAGGTTTTCAAACATCGGCTCTTCCTTGATACGTTTCGGGCGGGGGGTCGGATATGCCCGGAAACGTCGTGCTTTTCCTTGACGAAAACAAGACGCAAAGCCAAAAAGCACCCGAGGGCGCATCGCGCTGTCGGGTGTTGACCTCCGGGATCTCAGGTCCCGGTCGGCGGCTCGGAGTCATGCGGCTCGTCGCGGATTGGGCGGGATAAACAGGAAACGCGCGGGAAAGTCAAGGCAGATGGGGCAACGGCTCGTCGCGATTTTTCAGAAGTCGCGTGATGTCGGCGTGCGCGACGGTGCCGTCCTGAAGAAACAACGCAGTCGATCGTCGATTGAACCGATGTATTGGACTTGCGATTCTGCCGGCGAATTCTGCCGGTTTTCAGATTTTACCGCTCAAAATTCCGCTCAGTCGTTCGAATTCGCTGTAGCGGCCAGTTGCAAATTATTCCGCTTGTGATTCTACTTTCTACTTAAGTGCGTCCTGTAAAATGATTCGTGAATATCCTTGATGCCGATGAATCGGCGGAGATATCGAATGTTAAATCCTGATATTGAGAGCTGGGCGCTGGCGCGGGCCCATCATATTGTTTTGAACGAAGGCCTGAACCTTGCAAAGGCGGCACAGGATCTGGATCGCAAGCGGTCCCGCTCGCTGGTCTACGAGCTGAGAAAGGTCATCACCGCAGCTATTGTCGAGGCGCATGCCGCGTCCTTCGATCCAGACGGCGCCGAGCGGTAAAGCCGAACCGGCTTGAAGGGTCGGCGGGCCACAGCGTCTGCCCGGCACTCATCCCACTGGTAATTCTTTCGCATTTCCGCCATATACACCGGAAAGACGGACGGATGATATCATGAGCGCAACGGTCGAATTCGCGAGGATGAACGGGCTTGGCAACAAGATCCTGGTTGTCGACATGCGCGGCCGGCCGGACAAGGTGACGCCTGCGGCGGCGGTTGCGCTCAATGTCGATCCGCAGACCGAGTTCGACCAGATCATGGCGATCCATGATCCGAAGGCCGAGGGCACCGACGCCTTCATCGATATCTTGAATTCCGACGGTTCGAAGGCGCAGGCTTGCGGCAACGGCACGCGCTGCGTCGTGCAGGCGCTGGCCGCCGAGACCGGCCGGAAGGCCTTCACCTTCCAGACGGTCGCCGGCATCCTCAACGCCGTCGAGCACGAGGACGGGACGGTCTCGGTAGATATGGGCCGGCCGGTGTTCGATTGGAACAGGATCCCGCTCGCCGAAGAATTCCACGATACCAGCCGCATCGAACTACAGATCGGACCGATCGACAATCCGGTGCTGCATTCGCCCTCGGTGATGTCGATGGGCAATCCGCATGCGATCTTCTGGGTGGATCGGGACGTGATGTCCCACGATCTCGCCCGCTTCGGACCGCTGCTGGAAAACCATCCGATGTTTCCCGAGCGCGCCAATATCACGCTGGCGCAGGTGACCTCGCCGACATCGATCACGACGCGCACCTGGGAGCGCGGCGCCGGGCTGACGCTCGCCTGCGGCTCGGCGGCCTGTTCCGCCGCTGTCAGCGCCGCACGCACCGGCCGCACCGGCCGCAAGGTGACGGTCAACGTCGCAAGCGCCAAGCCGCCGGCCACGCTTTCGATCGAATGGCGCGAGCGCGACGACCATGTCATCATGACCGGCCCAGCCGAATGGGAATGGTCGGGCAGGGTCGATCCTTCGACCGGTCTCTGGTCACGCGATGGTACCCCAGAGGCGGAGGCACAGTGAGCGGCATCGAGGTCATTACCTTCGGCTGCCGCCTCAACACATATGAATCGGAAGTGATGAAGGCGCAGGCTGAGAAGGCCGGGCTCAACAACGCCGTCCTGGTCAATACCTGTGCGGTCACCGGTGAGGCTGTGCGCCAGGCCCGCCAGGCGATCCGCCGGGTGCGACGCGACAATCCGCATGCCCGCATCATCGTCACCGGCTGCGCCGCACAGACTGAGAAAGAGACCTTCGCCGCGATGGCAGAGGTCGATGCCGTGCTCGGCAACGAGGAGAAGCTTTCGAGCGGCTCCTATCGCAGCCTGCCGGACTTCGGCGTTTCGGCCGAAGAGAAACTCCGTGTCAACGATATCATGAGCGTCAAGGCGACGGCGCCGCAGATGGTCAGGCATATCGACGGCCATGTGCGCGCCTTTATCCAGGTGCAGAATGGCTGCGACCACCGCTGCACCTTCTGCATCATCCCCTATGGCCGCGGCAATTCCCGCTCCGTGCCGATGGGAGCGGTCGTCGACCAGGCCCGCAAGCTCGTCGACAGCGGGTATCGCGAGATCGTGCTGACCGGCGTCGACGCCACAAGTTATGGCGGCGATCTGCCGGGGGCGCCGACGCTCGGATTTCTGGCGAAGACGCTGCTGAAACAGCTTCCGGATATTCGCCGCCTGCGGCTTTCCTCGATCGACAGCATCGAGGCCGATGCCCACCTGATGGATCTCATCGCCGACGAGTCCCGCTTCATGCCGCACCTGCATCTGTCGCTGCAGCATGGCGACGACATGATCCTGAAGCGGATGAAGCGCCGGCATTTGCGCGCCGATGCGCTGCGTTTCATCGAGGAGGCGCGCCGCCTTCGCCCCAATATGAGCTTCGGCGCCGACATGATCGCCGGCTTTCCCACCGAAACCGAAGAGATGTTCGAAAATGCCGTGCGGCTGGCCGAAGAGGCCGACATCGCGCATCTGCACGTCTTCCCCTACAGCCCCCGTCCCGGCACGCCGGCAGCCCGCATGCCGCAGCTCGACCGGTCGCAGGTCAAGGAGCGCGCCGCCAGGCTGCGTGCCACTGGACATAGGCTCCATCAAGCCCATCTCGACGGCATGATCGGCAGCCGGCAATGGCTGCTTGTCGAAAACAGCGGCCTGGCGCATACGGAAAACTTCACGCTTGCCGCGGCACCCGGCCTTCGTCCCGGCGAACTTGTGCCGGCCACGATCACCGGCCACAATGGCAAGCATCTCGACATGCAATTGACGGCCGCAGAGGCGGCCTGACTTCTCACGGAATCCCCATGGCGCTCAGTTTTATCAAAAAGGTCTTCACCTTCGGCAAGGACAAGCCGGCGGAGACAGATACGGTAGAGACTGCCGACGTAAAGGCGCTGCAAGCAGAACTTGAGCCGCATTCGCGCGAAGAGCATCTGCCGCTTGCCGATGATCCGGTTCTCGCCGAGGAAATGGATACGGCTGGCGGCCCGGCTGCCGATGTCGGACAGGGCGGGGCGGAGGAGCCTGCCGGCGAGGATGATGCCGAACCCGCTATCCTGCCCCCTGCTGACCAGTTGAGCGACATGGGTGTGGTGCCGCTTTCGCTGCTGGAGGCCGAGGCCACCGCAGAAGCGGAGACGGAAACCCAGCCGACCAACGGCAACGCTGCGGAAGCACCCCCCTCTGTCCCTTCGGGACATCTCCCCCACAAGGGGGGAGATCGTTCGGAGGCTGACGCGCCGGCTTCGGTCGAAGGGACAGCGGAAGTCGCAGAAGCGCTCTCAGAGGAAATTTCTGCTGAGATCAATGTAGAAGAAGACATTTCCGTTCAGCCGATCTCCCCCCTTGTGGGTGAGATGTCCGGCAGGGCAGAGGGGGGTATCACATCCACCGAGCCTTCCGAGACGATCGCCGAACAGCCGAAGCCGGAATCTCCCAGTCTTCCCAAAGGCTTTGCCACCGGGCCGGCAATCGTCGCGCCGGAACCCATTCTCCCGCAGCCGAAACTCAGCTGGTTCCAGCGCCTGCGCAACGGCCTTGCACGCACCTCCTCGCAGCTGACCGGCCAGATCACCGCGCTCTTTACCAAGCGCAAGCTTGATGACGAGACGCTGCAGGATCTGGAAGACCTGCTGATCCAGGCCGATCTTGGCGTCGAGACCGCCATGCGGGTCACCGATACCCTGGCTTCCGAGCGTTATGGCAAGGATGTCACCGGCGAGGACGTCAGCCGGATCATGGCGTCCGAAATCGCCAAGGTTCTGAAGCCGGTCGCCAAGCCGCTGCAACTCGACCTGTCGCACAAGCCGCATGTCATCCTCGTCGTCGGCGTCAACGGCACCGGCAAGACGACGACGATCGGCAAACTCGCGGCGAAGCTCTCCGGCGCCGGGCTGAAGGTGATGCTGGCTGCCGGCGACACCTTTCGCGCCGCGGCAATCGAGCAGCTGAAAATCTGGGCCGACCGGACGAAATCCGAATTCATCGGCACCAAACTCGGCGCCGATGCCGCCGGCCTTGCCTATGACGCCTTCGAACTGGCGAAAGCAAAAAAATGCGACGTGCTGATCGTCGATACCGCCGGCCGGCTGCAGAACAAGGCCGAGCTGATGGCCGAGCTCGAGAAGATCGTCCGCGTGCTTGGCAAGCTCGATCCCGATGCTCCGCACACCGTGCTGCAGACGCTCGACGCCACCACCGGGCAGAATGCGCTCAGCCAGGTCGAGATCTTCCGCAACGTCGCCGGCGTCAATGGGCTGATCATGACCAAGCTCGACGGCACGGCGCGCGGCGGCATTCTCGTTGCCATTTCCGCCAAGCATAAGCTGCCGGTCTATTTCATCGGGATCGGCGAGGGCGTCGAGGATCTGGAACCGTTCGAGGCTGAGGATTTCGCTCATGCCATTGCCGGACTTCCCCAATGATGCCACAGATATGCCGCCGAAAGCGTGCAAGGCACGGCCGGCAATCAGGTTTTCAGGAATAGCAGGTTTGAAGGACGCATGAGCACCGAAAGCGATATTACCCCGACCGCGGCCGACCGGCATCACCCGTTGCTGAAACTGGCACTGGAACTCGGGCCGCTGCTGATCTTCTTCTTCGCCAATCTGCGCGGCCAGTGGCTGGTGGAACGGTTTCCTGCTCTTTCGGAGCTGGGTGGTCCGCTGTTCGTCGCAACCGGGCTTTTCATGGCGGCGACGGCGATTTCGCTGATCGTTTCGAAGATTGTGCTCGGCCATCTGCCGATCATGCCGTTCGTCTCCGGCATCGTGGTGCTGATCTTCGGGGCGCTCGGCATCTACCTGCAGAACGAGACATTCATCAAGATGAAGCCGACCATCGTCAACGCGCTCTTCGGGGTGGCGCTGCTTGGTGGGCTTGCCTTCGGCAGGTCGCTGCTCGGCTACGTCTTCAATGCCGCCTTTCAGCTCGATCCGGAGGGCTGGCGCAAGCTCACCATTCGCTGGGGCATCTTCTTCCTGTTTCTCGCCGTGCTGAACGAGGTCGTCTGGCGCAATTTCTCCGACGGTACCTGGGTCGCCTTCAAGGTCTGGGGCACGATGCCGATCACCATCATCTTCACGCTGGCGCAGATGCCGCTGGTGCTCAAACATAGCATCAACCTGGAAACGGACGGCGAGAAGTGAGCGCGGCAGACGTCGAATATCGGGCCAGACACCAGACCTTCTGGTTTGTCGCCTGCCTTGCTGTGCTGGTCGCACAGATCGTCGCCGAATATATGATGGGCCGCGTGCCGATCTGCGCCTGCGGCTACGTCAAGTTGTGGGAGGGCGGGGTCAATACCAGCGGCAATTCGCAGCACCTGTCGGATTGGTACACGCCGTCGCATATCATCCACGGCTTCCTGTTCTACGGGCTCGGGCATCTGATCCTGCGCCGCAAACCGCTGGCAGCGAGGCTGCTGCTGGCGCTGTTCATCGAATCCGGCTGGGAACTGCTGGAGAATTCGCCTCTGATCATCGACCGCTACCGTACGGCGACGATCGCGCTCGACTATTACGGCGACAGCATCCTGAATTCGGCGATGGATACCGTCTTCATGTGCGTCGGTTTCTTCTTCGCAGCGCGTGCGCCAGTGGCGCTCACGGTTGCGATCGCCATCTTCTTCGAGATTTTCACCGGCTACATGATCCGCGACAACCTGACCCTCAACGTGGTGATGCTGATCTGGCCGGTGGAGGCGATCAAGGTCTGGCAGGGCGGCGGCGCGTAAGCTCTTACGAAACCGGCTTCCCCAATGCCTTTTCCATCGCTGGAAACAGCCCTTCCTTCAGGCTGATATCGTCGAAGGGGCCGACGCGTTTATAGAGGATCGTGCCGTCGGGGCCGACGAGGTAACTTTCCGGAATGCCGTAGACACCCCAGTCGATCGCTGCCTTGCCGTTCGGATCGATGCCGATCGCCTGATAGGGGTTGCCAAGCTCACCGAGGAAACGCACGGCGTTGTCGCTCTTATCCTTGTAGTTGATGGCGACGATGTTCAGCCGTCGGTCTTTCGCCAGCTCTTTCAAAACAGGATGTTCGTCCCGGCAGGGGATGCACCACGAGGCGAAGACGTTGACGAGGGTCAGCTTGCCGTTGACGGCGGCATCGGTCAGCGCCGGCAGGTTGGCGCCAGCGAGCGGCGGCAGGTTCAGCGCCGGCGCCTTGGTGCCGATCAGGGCGGAGGGGATTTCGGCGATGTTCTTGCCGTGGAAATCCTGGTCGTAGAGCATCTTTGCTGCCGTTGCGGCAATGCCGCCGAAGACGATCAGCGGCAGAAGCGCCAGCGCGTAGCGGCCAAGTCCGCGCGGTTTGGCGGTGGTGGTTTCAGGCGTCTCGCTCATTCGCCGTCCTTTGCGCGCGCCGAGCGGCGGCGAATGCCCGCGGCTTCGAGCGCTGCGAGTTCACGGCGGCGGGCTAGACCGTCGGCCCAGGTCCATAGCGTTACGACGACCGTCAGGAGCGCCGCAAAGCCATAGGAAGCGTAGACGTAGAAGGCATGCGTCACCGGCTATTCCTCCCGGCTCGCAAGGCGGGCGGCAAGACGGCGCTGGGCGGCAATGCGGCGGCGCCAGATCTCGTTGCGCATCGCCATGATATGCAGCGTGAAAAAAAGCAGGGTAAAGGCGATCGCCATGACGAAGAGCGGACGCAGGAATTCCGGATCGATCGCCGGGCCATCGAGGCGCATCACGCTTGCCGATTGATGCAGCGTATTCCACCACTCGACCGAGAACTTGATGATCGGGATGTTGACGAAGCCGACGAGGATGAGCACGGCGCTGACACGTGCGGCTCTCGACGGATCGTCAATGGCGCGGCTGAGCGCAATCAGGCCGAGATACATCAGGAAGAGAACGAAAACCGAGGTCAATCGCGCATCCCAAACCCACCAGGTGCCCCACATCGGCTTGCCCCAGAGCGAGCCGGTGACAAGCGCAAGCAGGGTAAAGGCGGCGCCGAGCGGCGCTGCGGCCTTGGCGGCAACGTCGGCGAGCGGATGGCGCCAGACCAGCGTGCCGATCGCCGAGATGCTCATGACCGTGTAGCACATCATCGCAAGCCAGGCCGCGGGCACATGGATGTACATGATGCGCACGGTTTCGCCCTGCTGGTAATCACCTTCTGTGGAGAAGCTGAGATAGAGGCCGATCGCGAAACAGAGGGCGGTAATGCCGGCCAGCCAGGGAATGACGCGCGCCGCCAGCGCCAAGAACCGGGTCGGGTTGGCGAGGTCGCTGAATTTGCTGATGGCAAGGCTGGTTTGGCTCATGTTCGCTTCCTTACCGTGATCCGACTTTTCCCGCAATCGGATGCCAATCAATCCGCCGTGTTTCGCAGCGCAAGGGCCGCGGCAGCCGGGCCGATGACCGCGAAGAACAGCGTCAGCGCGATGAGGATGAGAAAGGGCGGCAGGAACGGGGCGGGATCCTCGACGGCGGCATAGGTGGCGCTGACACCGAAGATCAGCACCGGGATGGTCAGCGGCAACACGAGGATCGAGACCAGCAGACCGCCGCGGGGCAATGCCACGGCGACGGCGGCGCCGACAGCGCCGATGAAGGTGATGGCGGGCGAGCCGACAAGCAGCGTCAGCGCGGTCGCGCCGATCGCCCTCTCGTCCATGTTCATGAAGAGGCCGAGCAGCGGCGAGGCGATGACCAGCGGCAGGCTGGTGGCGGTCCAGTGGGCGAAGCATTTGACCAGGACGGTCAGGACGAGCGGTGTTTCCTGCATCAGCATCAGGTCGAGCGATCCGTCATCGCGCTCGGCCTGGAACAGGCGGTCTAGGCCAAGAAGGGCGGCGAGCAGCGCGCCGATCCAGACGATGGCGGGGCCAATGCGCGAAAGCAGCTTGAGGTCCGGACCGACCCCGAAGGGGATGACGGCGACAATGGTCAGGAAGAACAGCACGCCAATCAGCGCGCCGCCGCCGGCGCGGATGGAGAGTTTGAGGTCGCGAAGGAAGAGGGCGGTCATGCGGGGCGGCTCTTTGCATGAGTTGTGGTCGGGGCGGCACCCCCCTCTGCACTGCCGGGCATCTCCCCCACAAGGGGGGAGATCGGCACGATGCATGGGCTTCGAGAAATCTTAATCGCGCGCCAAGCGGCCGCGTCCATCTGCAGCGTTTGACTGGGGCAAGAGGCCGCCCCTGGCCGATCTCCCCCCTTGTGGGGGAGATGCCCGGCAGGGCAGAGGGGGGGTGCAACGCCTCGAACCATCATCCCCACACTCCCTGATCCACACCGGCAAAGCCGGTCATCTTCAACTCGTGCGCATTCTTCAGCCCCAGCGGCTGATGCGTCGCCGCCAGCACGATGCCGCCTTTGGCCAGATGCGCTTCGATCAATTCGGCCAGCAGCTGGTCGGCGCGGGCATCCAGTGCGGCTGTCGGTTCATCGAGGATCCATAAGGGGCGATGGGCGACGAGCAGCTTGGCGAAGGCGAATCGACGCTGCTGGCCGGCGGAGAGGTAACCGAAGGGAAGGTGGGTGATCCCCGAAAGGCCGACGGCGTCAGCGGCGTCCTCGACGGAGAGACCGGCAGAGCCTCCTATACCGCCAAAAAAGCTGCGCCAGAAATCGAGGTTTTCTGCAACTGTAAGTTCATTCTTCATCGCATTTCGATGGCCAAGGTAGTGGCTGACCTCGGAAGAACGGCGGTCGTCTCCGCCCTCTCCGTCATGGAAGATGACGGCGCCTTTTTCCGGACTCAGGAGGCCGGCGACAACCCGCAGCAAAGTGGACTTTCCCGATCCATTTCTTCCCCTCAGCACAAGCGCCTCGCCGGCTGCCAAGTGAAAGGAAATGTTAACGAAAATGAGATCCTCACCGCGCCTGGCAGCCAGATTTTCGGCGGTGAGATGCATGCGTCGGCTCTTTCTTCGTTTCGGGTCGCGGCGGGGTCAAAAAATCTCCGATTTTGACCGCGCTCGGGTATGGCAAGTTTTTAGGAAATTATCTATAAGAGCCGCAACCACGCCAGCGGTCGGCGTGAATTTCATCCTTGCGCCGAACTTGGAGCATCTGTTCCACGTGCGGACAGCGGAAATGGCCGTACCCGCATCCTGATGTGCATTAAGTGCATAGGCGTTCGCACGACTGTGTTGGCTATCAGAACGGGGTCTCTCGTGTCTAAATCTCTTGACAGCTTCAATTGTCGTTCCACCCTTTCCGTTGGTGGAAAGGACTATGTCTATTACAGCCTGCCCAAGGCTGAGGCAAACGGTCTGGCCGGCGTCTCGAAGCTTCCCTATTCGATGAAGGTGCTGCTCGAAAACCTGCTGCGCTTCGAAGACGGCCAGTCGGTCACCAAGGAGCATATCCTCGCTGTTGCCGAATGGCTGAATAATAAGGGTGCGGTCGAAAACGAAATCGCCTACCGCCCGGCGCGCGTGCTGATGCAGGACTTCACCGGCGTTCCCGCCGTCGTCGATCTTGCCGCGATGCGCGACGCGATGGTGTCGCTCGGCGGCGATCCCGAGAAGATCAACCCGCTCGTTCCCGTCGATCTCGTCATCGACCACTCGGTCATCGTCGACGAATTCGGCACGCCGCAGGCTTTCGCCAGGAATGTCGAGCTGGAATACCAGCGCAACGGCGAGCGCTACCGCTTTCTGAAATGGGGCCAGCAGGCCTTCAAGAATTTCCGCGTCGTGCCTCCCGGCACCGGCATCTGTCATCAGGTCAATCTCGAATATCTCGGCCAGACCGTCTGGACCAAGGAAGAGGACGGCGAGACGATCGCCTATCCGGATACTTGCGTCGGCACCGACAGCCACACGACGATGATCAACGGTCTCGGCGTGCTCGGCTGGGGTGTGGGTGGTATCGAAGCTGAGGCGGCGATGCTCGGCCAGCCGGTCTCGATGCTGTTGCCCGAAGTCATCGGCTTCAAGCTGATCGGCAAGCTCAAGGAAGGCGTCACGGCGACCGACCTCGTCCTCACCGTCGTGCAGATGCTGCGCAAGAAGGGCGTCGTTTCGAAGTTCGTCGAATTCTTCGGCCCCGGCATGGACAATATGCCGCTCGCCGACCGCGCAACGATCGGCAATATGGGTCCGGAATACGGCGCCACCTGCGGCTTCTTCCCGGTCGATGGCGAGACTATCAACTACCTCACCGTGTCCGGCCGCACGCATGACCGGATCGCTCTCGTCGAGGCCTATTCGAAGGCCCAGGGCATGTGGCGTGATGGCGACGGTTCAGATCTCGTCTTCACCGATACGCTGGAACTCGATCTTGGCGACGTGGTGCCGTCGATGGCCGGCCCGAAGCGTCCGGAAGGCCGCATCTCGCTCGAGAACATCGCGACCGGCTTTGCCGGCTCGATGGATGCCGATTACAAGAAGCCGGGCCAGCTCAACAACCGCTACGCCGTCGAAGGCACGGATTTCGATCTCGGCCATGGCGACGTGGCGATCGCTGCCATCACCTCGTGCACCAACACTTCCAATCCGTCGGTACTGATCGCTGCCGGGCTTCTGGCTCGCAACGCCGTAGCCAAGGGCCTGAAGACGAAGCCCTGGGTGAAGACCTCGCTGGCACCGGGATCGCAAGTCGTCGGCGAATATCTTGCCACGTCAGGCCTGCAAGCCGATCTCGACAAGCTCGGCTTCAACCTCGTCGGCTTCGGCTGCACCACCTGCATCGGCAATTCCGGCCCGCTGCCGGCGCCGATCTCGAAGACGATCAACGACAAGGGCCTGATCGTTTCCGGCGTCCTTTCCGGCAACCGCAACTTCGAAGGCCGCATTTCGCCCGACGTGCAGGCGAACTACCTGGCTTCGCCGCCGCTCGTCGTCGCCTATGCGCTCGCCGGTACGGTGCAGATGGATCTGACCAAGGAGCCGATCGGCGAAGACCAGAACGGCAATCCGGTTTATCTCAAGGATATCTGGCCGACCTCGCACGAGGTGCAGGAGTTCATCCAGAAATACGTGACCCGCGAACTTTACGAAAGCAAGTATGCCGACGTCTTCAAGGGCGACGTCAACTGGCAGGCAGTTCAGGTTCCTCCGGGCCAGACCTATGCCTGGGACGACGATTCGACCTATGTCCAGAACCCGCCCTACTTCGTCGGCATGGGCAAGAAGGGCACCGGCATCGCCGATATCAAGGGCGCCCGCGTCCTTGGCCTGTTCGGCGACAAGATCACCACCGACCACATTTCGCCGGCCGGTTCGATCAAAGCGGCATCCCCTGCAGGTGCCTATCTGCTCGGCCATGAGGTCGCCGTTGCCGACTTCAACCAGTACGGCACACGCCGCGGCAACCATGAAGTGATGATGCGCGGCACCTTCGCCAATATCCGCATCCGCAACCATATGCTCGGCCCGAACGGCAAGGAAGGTGGCTACACCATCCACTACCCGTCGAAGGAAGAGACCTCGATCTACGACGCGGCGATGCAGTACAAGGCCGAAGGCGTGCCGCTCGTCATCTTCGCCGGTGTCGAATATGGCAACGGCTCCTCGCGCGACTGGGCTGCCAAGGGCACCAATTTGCTCGGCGTCAAGGCTGTCGTCGCCCAGTCCTTCGAGCGTATCCATCGCTCGAACCTGGTCGGCATGGGCATCATTCCTTTCGTCTTCGAAGAGGGTACGACCTGGCAGAGCCTCGGCCTGAAGGGCGACGAGCTCGTCACCATCGAGGGCTTGGAAAAGATCAAGCCGCGCGAGAAGAAGATCGCCAAGATCACCTATGGCGACGGCACTGTGAAGGAAGTTCCGCTGCTGTCGCGCGTCGATACGCTCGACGAGGTGGTCTACCTCAACAATGGCGGCATCCTGCAGACGGTTCTGCGCGATCTCGCTGCCTGATTGTTAAGAGCTTCATAATATGATGATGGCCGCCGGAGAGCATTTTCCGGCGGCTTTTCTTTGCGGCGACGGTATTTGAGGGACCTCACGATGATTTGTTTTATGCGGGTTCCGGTTGCGCTGCGTCTCACCCGTTCGTGACTTTTCGTTTGGATCCGGAAGGATTATTCGTACGTTCATATGTCAGGGCCTCCGGTCGAACACGCCGTCGGCGCTGAAAAAGAGGTGCAGGTGAATGTCCCCCCGTTTTCTGATTCCGCTGATCGCCGGCGTTGTTCTCTCAGGCCCGCTTCAGGCCGAAGACGGCACGCCGAAAGGTGTCGTCGAACTGTTTACGGCGCAGGGCTGCTCCTCCTGTCCTCCCGCGGATGCTGCTTTCCGTAAGCTGGTGAGCCAGGGCGATGTCATCGCGCTCGCCTATCATGTCGATTACTGGAACTATCTCGGCTGGGCCGATACGCTGAGCTCGAAGGAAAACACCGAGCGGCAATATGGCTATGCGAGGACAATGGGCCGCAGCAACGTCTACACGCCGCAGGCCATCGTCAACGGGCGCGGTCATCTGGCCGGCGCCGATCTCAACGGTATCAACGGCAAGCTCGATACCTATAGCGGCGAAGGCAACGGGCTGACCGTCCCCATCAGCGCGTCGATGCGCGGCGACGAGCTGGAGATCAAGATCGGCGCGGGACAGGGCAAAGCCAATGTCGTGATGGTGTATTTCGACAAGGAAAAGACCATCGACGTCGAAAAGGGCGAGAACAGCGGAAAGAAGATTTCCTATCTGCACAGCGTCACCAATGTCGAAACCGTCGGCATGTGGGACGGCAAGGCGACCAGTCTGACGCTGCCAGCCAGTGTCCTGCAGCGGCCGCAGCTCGAGGGCTGCGCGATCCTGCTGCAATCGGCGACCGACAACGGCGATCCGGCTGCGATCCTTGGGGCGACCGTGGTGATGGCTGGAAAAAACATCTGAGATTTCATCCGCTTGCGGATGAAGTACCGGGCGGCCCGGCTGAGCGTATTCGGGGCTGGGGTTAAGGTCGATACGCTCCGCCGGGCCCTTTGGCGCGCTGGCGCCAAACCGGGATTCATAATTCTCCTGCAAATGAGGCGCTGTTTTGACTGAAATGCGGCGCTACCGAGAAAGCGACAACGCTATTATGCGCATCGGACGATGCGCCGATTCAAAGTGCTACGGCATCCTTGCGCGTCCAACGCGCGGCGCTGGAGTGCGGCCGAATGTGACGGCCGGCACTCTTGCAATTTGCGGCGGCTCGGGCACACTGTCACTCTCCTGTCACATGCAGAGGCCTCGGAGACTGAATGACAGATCAGCCGGATTTGCGACACGGCGAAAGCCGTTCCGTCGACAATAGTTCCTCAGTCGTCGTCGATCTCAGGGAATACAAGCAAAGCAAAGATCCACTTCCGGTGACCTTTCATCGGCGCGAACTGGATGCGATCCTCTGGATCTACGGCCGTATGGTCGGTGACGGCGAATGGCGCGACTACGCCATCGATCATCTGAAAGACAGGGCGGTATTTTCCGTCTTCAAACGCTCCGGTGAAATGCCGCTCTTCCGCGTCGAGAAAAATCCCAAGCTTGCCGCCAAGCAGGGCGCCTATTCGGTGATCAACGTCCACGGCACCATTCTGAAGCGCGGTCACGAGTTGAACCAGGTGTTGAAGGTGTTCGACAAGGCGCTGAAGCTGGTCGATAAGTAAGCCGAAACACTTTTTCTGCATGTCGTTATCCCGGAACCGCTGCACACTTCCGGGCGACATGCATCAGCCGGCAAACAGCGTGCCGGGATAGATGGACGGATCCGGATCGGTCGTCATACCCTCGCCGAGGACGCGCTGCATGAGCATCGTATCCAGCCAGCGGCCATGCTTGTAGCCGGCCCCCCGCATCAGGCCGACCTCCACGAAGCCCGCCTTGAGATGAAGCGCGATCGAGGCGGGGCTGGCGCCGCCGATGACCGCGATCATCTGACGAAAACCGAGACCGGTGCAGCGGTCGATCAGCTCGGTCATCAATGCTTTGCCGATGCCGCGGCCGCGGGCTTCGGGCGCCAGATAGATCGAATCCTCGACTATCCAGCGATAGGCCGGGCGGACGCGAAAGGCCGAGGCATAGGCGTAGCCGAGCAGGTTTCCGTCAGCATCGGCTGCGGCGATATAGGGATATTGCTGGCCGACGATCGCCGCAAACCGCTGCGCCATCTCAGCCTCGGACGGCGGCGTGATCTCATAGCTCGACGTGCCGTTCAGGACGGATTCGCGATAGATTTCGGCGATGGCGGGGATATCGGCTTCGGAAGCATTGCGCAGGAGGAAGGACATTTCGGCGGCAGGTCCATCGGAGGGCAAGGTCTCTCCTAAACCATTCCGCGAAAGCCGGCGCAACAAAAAAGGCGGCCGAAGCCGCCTTTTCGATCTCAGTCTGTCCTGCTTATTTACGGTTGCCCATGAACTGGAGCAGGAACATGAAGAGGTTGATGAAGTCGAGATAGAGCGTCAGCGCACCCATGATCGCCTTGCGGCCGGCCACGGCGACGTCATCGGCTTCCAGGTACAATTCCTTGATCCGCTGCGTGTCGTAGGCGGTAAGGCCTGCGAAGATCAGGACGCCGATCGCGGAGATCGCGAACTGCAGCGCGGACGACGCCAGGAAGATGTTGACGATTGAAGCGATGATCAGGCCAAAAAGACCCATGATCAGGAACGAGCCCATCGCCGACAGGTTACGCTTCGTGGTGTAGCCGTAAAGCGACAGCGCGCCGAAGGAGGCGGCGGTGACGAAGAAGGTCTGAACGACGCTCTGGCCGGTGTAGACCAGGAAGATCGACGAGAGCGACAGGCCGACAAGTGCGGCATAGACCCAGAAAGTCGTCTGGGCGGCGGCCACGCTCATGCTGTTAATGCGGAAGCTCAGGAAGAAGACGGCCGCAAGAGGCGCAAGGATGACGACCCAGCGCAAAGGCGACTGGAACAGCAGCACGCCGAACTGGGTGAGCTGGCCGTCCTGAACAGCGAAGTTGAATCCGAGATATGCGGCCACGCCGGTGATCGCCAGACCCAGCGCCATCAGGTTGTAAACCTTGAGCATATAAGTGCGCAGGCCTTGATCAATCATCTCGCCGGTCTGCGCGCGGCTTTGATAGTTACGAAGGTCAGCCATAGTTTCCTCTTACAAGCTCCGATGGAAATACGGTGTCGGGTTTTCGACCCGGGCGCCGCTGCGGAGCTCCAGCATGCCTGCAGACAATATGAGGCTTTCGCCGATCGCAAACAAGAGGCTTGCAAAGGCTCGGTCGGTTAAATCGCCGTAAGGTGAAGGGTTTGGGCGTCGCTATCCGGTCAGAGTTCGCGCAGGACGGGCGCCGCCTTCTGTCCGAGGATCCGCCAGGTGCCGATGAGGCCGATGCCGACGGTGAGGACGAGCGCGGTCACCAGCGTCAGCCCCGCCACATCGGGCAGGAAGGTCGAGGGCAGGCGCATGATGCGGGCGACGATGAACCAGGCGGCAACGCCGCCGGCGATCAACGCGAAGATTGCGGTTGCCAGCCCGAGGATCAGATATTCGTAGCTGAAGGCGCGGATCAGCATGGCGCGGGTGGCGCCAAGCGTCTTCAGCACCACCGCGTCGTGGGTGCGCGCCCGGTTTCCGGCGGCAAGCGCGCCGGCCAAGACGAGGATCGAGGCGATGAGAGCAACGGAGGCGGCGGCGCGAATTGCGGTCGCAAGCTCGCCGACCAGCTGGTTGACGATATCGATCGCGTCCTTGACGCGGACGCTGGTGATCGTCGGATAGGTGTTGGTGACGGATTTCAGGATCGCCGCATCTTCGGCCGGTGTCGAGGAGCGATCAGTGAGGGTCGCCAGCCAGGCATGCGGGGCGCCGCGGAAGGTGTTCGGCGAGAAAACCATGACGAAGTTGATCGACAGCGATTCCCATTGGACGCGGCGCAGATTGGCGATTTTCGCGGTAATATTGCGGCCGAGCACGTTGACGGTGATCTTATCGCCGATCTTCAGGCCGAGTTCATGCGCCTCTTCCGACGAGAAGGAGACGAGCGGCTCGCCGCTGTAATCCTTGCCCCACCAGTTACCTTCCGTGAGGGCGGCATTCTCCGGCAGGGTGTCGGCATAGGTGATGCCGCGATCGCCGTTCAGCACCCAGCGGCCGGCGGCCGGCACGTCCAACTTGGTGACATCTTCGCCGTTGAAGGCGACGATCCGGCCGCGCAGCATCGGCACTTCAACGAGCTTGCCCTGCGGCGCCTGCGCCTTGACGAGATCGCGGAAGGCGTCGACCTCGGCGCTCTGGATATCGACGAAAAAGAAGTTCGGCGCGCCTTCGTTCATGCGGCCGGTCAGCTGCCGACGCAGGTTGCCGTCGATCAAGGTCAGCGTCACCAGCAAAGCCAGGCCGAGGCCGAGCGAGAGCACGACCGAGGGCGTCAGCGCGCCGGGGCGATGGATGTTGCCGATTGCCAGCCGCAATGCCGGCGAGTTGACGCGCGGGCTGCGGCGCGCAAGCCAGGCGATCAGCGCGGCGACAAGGCGAAGGGCGACGAAGGCAAAGACGATCGCGCCGACGAAGACGACGGCGATGAAGCGGTCATAGGCGGTGACGATGGCAAGGCCGGCAAGGGCGGCCATGAACAGCGCGGCCAGCAGGATGTAGGGCCAGGAGGGCAGGCGGCGGGCCTCGAAACCCTGCTCGCGGAAGAGTGCCGTCGCAGGCACTTCGCGGGCGTGGCCGAGCGGCAGGATGGCGAAGGCGAGTGTCGTCAGGATGCCGAAGAGCGTGGCAAGCAGCAGGGCGCCGGGATAAAGGGTCGGCGCAGTCGAGACCGGCAGGAACTGCGCCAGGAACTGCGCGGCGAAGATCGGCGACAGGGCGCCGATGACGAGGCCGATCAGGATGCCGCCAAGCGCGATGATGGCGATCTGGAAGAGATAGATCAACACGACGACCTGCGCCGGCGCACCCAGACATTTGAAGGTGGCGATGGTGGTGCGTTTGGAATCGAGAAAGGCGCGCACGGCATTGGCGACACCGACGCCGCCGACGATCAGCGCGGTCAGGCCGACCAGCGTCAGGAACTGCGAGAAACGGGTGATGTTTTCGGTGAGCGAGGGTGCGGCGCGGTCGCTGGTGCGAACAGCCCAGCCGGCGGAGGGGAATTCCTTGGTGGCGCGCGCCTGAATGCCCGACATCGCGCCCTTGTCTTCCAGCCGGATCTTGTAGGCATGTTCGACTAGGCTTCCCGTCTGGATCAGCCCGGAGGCTGCGAGCGCCCGGCGGCTGACGAGCAGGCGCGGCGCAAAGCCAAAACCCTCCGACAATGCATCCGGCTCGGTTTTCACCGTGCCGGTGATGCTGAGCTTGACGGTGCCGAGCAGCAATTCGTCGCCGACCGCAAGCCCGAGCCGATCGAGAAGCAGCGGGGCTGCGACCGCACCATAGGTGCCGCCTTGGCCTGAAAGCAGGGCTGCGAGCGGATAGTCCGGCTCGGCCACGAAGCGGCCGTAGAGCGGGTAGGCGTCATCGACGGCCTTGACCTCGACCAGCGCCTGATCGGAACCGTCAGGCTTGCGGGCCATCGAGCGCAGGCCCGTCGAGACCGAAACGGTGCCGAGGCCGTCGAGGAAGCCCATTTCCTCGGGCGTCGCCTCGCGATTGTTGAGCTCGAAACGCACGTCGCCGGCCAGCAGCTCCTGCCCCTGCGAAGCGATCGTGTCGGTGATCGACTGCGACACGGAATTGACCGCGGCGATCGCACCCGTGCCGAGGGCGATACAGGCGAGGAAGATGTAGAAGCCGCGAATGCCGCCGCGCAGCTCGCGGAGCGCCAGGCGAAAAGCGAGCGAGACGCGCGGCGTGATGATGCTCATGCGATCGCCGCCTCGTTGTGGCGGGCGGCGCTGTCGCCTTCGATCCTGCCGGAGCGGACGCGGATCTGGCGCGAGCAGCGGTTTGCGAGCGAGACGTCATGGGTGACGAGCAACAGGGTCATGCCGCGTTCGGCCTGCTTGGAGAACAGCAGGTCGGCGATCTGGCGACCGGTCTCGGTGTCGAGATTGCCTGTGGGTTCATCGGCGATCAGCAGGGCCGGAGAGGGGGCAAGCGCCCTGGCGATCGCCACGCGCTGCTGTTCGCCGCCGGAAAGCTGGCCGGGATAATGGTTCAGCCGTTCACCGAGGCCGACCGATTTCAGCTCGCGATGGGCGATCTCGAAAGCGTTGCCGACATTGGCGAGTTCCAGCGGCACGGCAACGTTTTCCAGCGCCGTCATGTTGGCGATCAGGTGGAAGGACTGGAAGACGATACCGATGTTGCGGCCGCGGAAATCGGCGACCTGATCCTCGCTCAGCGTATGAAGCGGCGTGTCGTTGATGTTGATTTCGCCGCTGTCGAGTTTCTCCAGCCCGGCAAGCACCATCAGCAGGGTCGATTTGCCGGAACCGGACGGGCCGACGATGCCGACGGATTCGCCGGCAGAGACATCGAGATCGATGCCCTTCAGCACATGCACGGAGGCGGCTGCACTGCCGAGGGTCAGATCGGCGCCCTTCAACTCGATGATGGTTTTTGCCAACAGAAATCGCCCTATATAAATCCATAATTGAATGGCCGCATAACAGCACTTCGCCAATCTAGGGAAGCCAGAATGAGATTTAAAGTTGCCGCGCTTCAATTCACCGTCATTGCCGTCTCGCTGATCTTTGCCGTTGCAGCGGATGCCCGAACGATCAATCTCGTTGGTTTCGGGGACAGTTTGATGGCGGGCTACCAGCTGCCGCCCGGCGACGGCTTTCCGGAAAAGCTGCAGGCGGCCCTGAAGGCGAAGGGGCTCGACGTCGCCGTTGCCAATGCCGGGGTCTCCGGTGACACGACGTCAGGGGGGCTTGCTCGCATCGACTGGTCGATACCTGACGGCACCGATGGCGTCATATTGGAGCTTGGCGCCAATGATGCGTTGCGCGGCATCCCGCCTGAAGAAAGCGAGAAGAATCTCGATCAGATGATTGCTCGGCTAAAGGATCGCGGGATTGCCGTTTTGCTTGCCGGCATAATGGCGCCGCCGAACATGGGGGCGGATTATGCGGCGCGGTTCAATCCGATTTACCAGAGGCTTTCGGAAAAACACGGACTTCCGCTCTACGCGTTCTTTCTCGACGGTGTCGCGCTGGATCCAGGGCTTAAACTCGAAGACGGCATGCATCCGAATACGAGAGGTGTCGAGATCATGGTCGGGAAGATGGAGCCGGCCGTCACAAATTTCGTCGAAGCGATTTCTTCTGTGAAGAAATAGGGGCTTGCGCGGTCGTTGATTGCGTGATTCCGTGTGAGCATCTGCAAAAGATTCGGGGAGTGCTCGTTATGCCGAGACTTTTTACCGCCCTCGAAATTCCGCGCAATGCGGCGATGAGCCTTTCATTGCTGCGCGGTGGCCTCCCCGGAGCACGATGGATCGATGTGGAGAATTACCACATCACCCTGCGCTTCATCGGTGATGTCGACGGCCGCACGGCTGATGAAATCGTAGAACGACTCGACCGGATCGACCGGCCGGAATTCCAGTTCCGGCTCGAAGGCATCGGTTCCTTCGGTTCGAAGAAACCGCATTCGGTCTGGGCCGGTGTTTCGCAATCGCCTGAAATGCATGCGCTGCAGGGTGAGATCGAGCGCATCTGCCAGCGTATCGGCCTGCCGCCGGATCCGCGCAAATTCATGCCGCATGTGACGCTGGCGCGGCTTAAATCGTCGCGGCTCGACGATGTCGTGCAATATCTGGCGGGACGCGGCAACTTCCACACCGCAAGTTTCACCGCGCCGCGCTTCGTGCTGCTTTCGTCGCGCGAATCGGTCGGCGGGGGGCCCTACCTCACCGAGGAAGTGTTCCCGCTGCACGAGGCGCGCTCGACGCCCAGCGTTTCGAGCAGGCTGCTGCAGCCGGTCAAGAGCCTGGTATAGACCAGCTCGAAACCTGCCGGGCCGCCATAATAGGGATCGGGAATATCCTCTCCCGTTCCAAGCGCGGTATCGCCGAAAAGACGGATGGTTGCCTCAGGCGGCGCGATCTTTTCGAGCGCCGCCACATTATCGCGGTCCATGGCCAGGATCAGATCGAAATCCCTGAAATCGCTGGAGCGGATTCGGCGGGCGCGTTGCCCGGATATGTCGATCCCGTGGCTTTTCGCCGTGGCGATCGACCGCAGGTCAGGCAGCTCGCCTTCATGCCAGCCGCCGGTTCCGGCGGAATCGATCGTGAAGCGGCCACTCAAATCCGCCTCGGCGGCGACGTGGCTGAAAATTCCCTCCGCCAGAGCATGATGCCGAAAAGTGTAAGCGGTTTTCGGACGACATCATGCTCTAACTCTTTAATGTAGAACAGGATTCAGATTTTAGGCCGACCCGGCCTAAAATCATCCTGTTCTAGCGGAGAACGGCATATATTGCCCATGCAAACGAAGAGGATGCTGATGCGTTTCATCGGTAGACCTGTCGGACACACAGGAGGAGCATGGCATGAAAATGGAAAGACTGGAACGGACGGCGGTCGAGGCGCAACTGGCGGGGCTTGCGGGCTGGGCGCTCAATGATGCGGCCTCTTCGATATCGAAGAGCTTCAAGTTTGCAAATTTTATCGAGGCTTTCGGCTTCATGACGGAGACGGCGATCACGGCCGAGAAGCTCAACCACCATCCTGAATGGTTCAACGTCTATTCCAGGGTGGATGTGACGCTGAACACGCATGATGCCGGCGGACTGACGGAGCTGGATTTCAAGCTCGCCAAGGCGATGGAGAAGGTTGCGTCGCGACGCGGCGTTTGAAAGCGGGGCCGATTGAAAGGGGTCGATTGAAAGAGTGGGCGCCATCACCATATGTTCGCTTGGACGAAAGGAGGCAGGGATGAACGACGTCAAATTCGGGGAAATCCTGTTGCCAGGCGACGAGGACACCCAGAGCCGACGGGAAAAGACCGTACGGCAGAAATTCTGGCCGACTTTCCGGCGGGCTGTGCGGCAAATTCCGTTCTCACGCGATGTCGTCGCCGGTTTCTACTGCGCGCTCGATCCGCAGACGCCGACGAAGGTGCGCGGCGTGCTGCTCGCAGCGCTTGCCTATTTCGTCATGCCGATCGACATAATCCCGGATGTTTTCGCCGTCATCGGCTTTTCCGACGACATCGCCGTGCTCTCGGCGGCCTTCGCCATGGTGCGTGGCCATATCCGCCCGGGCCACTACGAGGCGGCCGACCGCGTTCTGGCCGACCGGACCGAAGAAACGATGAAGACGATCTAAGCCATCTCGCGTTCCAGCACCTTGCGGAGCTTGCCGAAGGCAAGCCGGATTCGCGACTTCACCGTGCCGAGCGGCAGCCCGGTCGCTTCGGCGATTTCCGAGTGCGATTGACCGAGGAAGAAGGCGGCGCGCAGCATATCGCGCTGCTCCTCCGGCAATTGGCCGACGGCGGCGCGTATCCTGGCGTCGCGATCGTCGTTGGCGACGATTTCCTCCGCGCCGATTTCGGCCGGCGGCTGCAGAGTCGGATCGGTTTCATCGAAGATGCGGGTATTGACGCGGCGCTGCATGTCGATGCGGCGATTGCGGGCAATGCGGAAAAGCCAGGTCGAGAGCGAAGATCGCGTGGCATCGTAGAGATCTGCCTTGTGCCAGAGCACGATCATGGTCTCCTGAACCAGTTCCTCGGCCTCGCCTGAGGTCATCTTCTGGCGCATCAGCCAGGCTTTCAGCCGGGGTGCGAAATAGTCGAACAGGATGGAAAAGGCCTGCTGGTCGCGATCTCTGGCGACGGCCTTTGCGAGGGCAGCGAAACGCTGTCTTTCCTCGGCATCCATTTCCCCTCACCAGCCCCCTGCGCAATAAATTCGTATCGGATTTCCAAGTCTTAATGAGGTACAACGGATTTGGGAAAGGTCAAACTCTTGCCTGAATCTTTGTGTCTTAAATTCAGCGGAACGGACGGCCAGTACCATCGGGACACGGTGTTGCAGCCGATACCGTCAAAGGGTCGAAAATTGACACTCGAGCTGAAATGACACAGGCACATACAAATCGCGGCTATTGTTGACCATTTGGTAACCTGAATTAAGTCAAAATAAAGCAGATCGTGATTATGCGGCGCCCGCTATGATCGCTTCGGGCCTTGATCGCAAGAACCGGCAGGAATCCATGTTTGTAAAAAGTATCGTATCCGCTCTCGCACTCACCCTTGTTATGGCCGGAGTTGCGGCAGCGCAACAGGCCGCCGCGCCGAACCGCATCCAGCAGTTCCAGGCATGGGGCGCCTACTCCTACAAGTCGGGCAATAGCACCGTGTGCTATGTGCTGTCCGTTCCGACGGCAAAGCAGCCGGCAAGCGTTGACCACGGCGACAACTTCTTCATCGTCTCGCAGCGTCCGGGCCAGAACATCTCCTACGAACCGCAGGCGATGATGGGCTACACGGTGAAGGAAAATTCGAAGATCAACGTCGTCATCGACAACAAGACCTTCGTGATGTTCACCAAGGACAAGGCCGGCTGGGTCGAGAATGCGGCGCAGGAGCCAGCCCTCGTCGCGGCGATGAAGACCGGTCATTCGATGACGGTGAATGCCGTTTCGCGCAAGGGCACCGGCACCTCCTACAGCTATTCGCTCTCCGGCATCTCGGCTGCGCTGAAGCAGATCGAAAGCTGCAAGTAAGCAGCCTTTCCCACCGCAGAATTTCGAGAGGGGCCGGCCTTGCGCCGGCCCCTCTCGATTCCATCTAAAGCGCAGCGGGATCTTTCAGATTCGCTTTCCACGCTTTAGGTCTTTGGTTTCCACATGTCGTTGTCGCAAAACCGCCGCACAGTTTTGCGCGACACGCTATGTAGTGACGGGCGGGCAAAATGATGCTAAAGCCGGCCCAACAGCGGATAGATCGCGATCAGTCGCCGTTCCGCCATTCAATTTTTGCCGATCTGCCGTCATGCGTCCGCAAGTCTTCCGGTTCACCCTGAAGCATGCGGGCTCGCAGGGGCAGGACATGTTTGAATTCGGGATGAATGCTTATGTCCGTCATGGATGCGATCGTTGTTAGCAAGCCGCAGGCGCACACCTCCGCCAGCCTCGAAAAGCCGTCTCTGATCGGGCTGTCGCGCGAGGAGATGGGGGCGGTACTCCGGGAAACGGGAGTGGCTGAGAAGCAGATCAAGATGCGCGTCGCGCAGCTCTGGAACTGGATCTATGTGCGCGGCGTCTCCGATTTCGACCATATGACGAATGTCGCCAAGGATATGCGGGAGATGCTGAAGCAGCATTTCACTATCGAACGTCCGGAGATCGTCGAGGAACAGGTCTCGAACGACGGCACGCGCAAATGGCTGCTGCGTTTTCCCCCGCGGGGCGCGGGGCGCCCCGTCGAGATCGAAGCCGTCTATATTCCGGAAGAGGGCCGCGGCACGCTCTGTCTTTCCAGCCAGGTCGGCTGCACGCTTACCTGTTCCTTCTGTCATACCGGGACACAGCGGCTGGTGCGGAACCTGACGGCAGAGGAAATTCTGTCACAGCTGCTGCTTGCCCGTGACCGGCTCGGCGACTTCCCGGATCGTCAAGCGCCGCAGGGAACGATCATGCCTGCCGAGGGCCGCAAGGTCAGCAACATCGTGATGATGGGCATGGGTGAGCCGCTCTACAACTTCGACGCCGTCAAACAGGCATTGCTGATCGCCACGGATGGCGACGGCCTGTCGCTGTCCAGGCGCCGAGTGACGCTTTCCACCTCCGGTGTCGTGCCGGAGATCTTCCGCACCGGCGATGAGATCGGCGTCATGCTGGCGATCTCGCTGCATGCGGTGCGCGACGATTTGCGCGACATTCTCGTGCCGATCAACAAGAAGTACCCGCTGAAGGAGCTGATCGAAGCCTGCCGAACCTATCCGGGCCTTTCGAACGCACGGCGGATCACCTTCGAATATGTGATGCTGAAGGATGTCAACGACAGCCTGGAAG
Source organism: Rhizobium sp. NZLR8 (assembly GCF_019685025.1). Lineage (NCBI taxonomy): Bacteria > Pseudomonadati > Pseudomonadota > Alphaproteobacteria > Hyphomicrobiales > Rhizobiaceae > Rhizobium > Rhizobium sp. NZLR8. The sequence continues at coordinate 288,599 of NZ_JABDVY010000005.1, forward strand.
ATGCCAAGGGGCTGATCAAGCTCTTGAAAGGCGTGCCGGCGAAGATCAACCTCATTCCGTTCAATCCCTGGCCCGGCACCAATTACCAGTGTTCCGACTGGGAACAGATCGAGAAGTTCGCCGATTTCATCAATTCGGCGGGTTACGCCTCGCCGATCCGCACGCCGCGCGGCCGCGACATTCTTGCCGCCTGCGGCCAGCTGAAATCGGACTCCGAACGTATGCGCAAGACCGAGCGCCTGGCCTTCGAGGCGATGATGATTGCCAATCACGGCGCCGACGACTGATCAGCAAGTTTGATCCTTGCTACAATTCTCCGCGATTGATTTCAGGGCGCCCCTTTCCTAAAACTGGCGCCAAAATCAATCAGGAGGATACAAATGCGCTCGATTTTACTCGCTCTTGCCGCCAGTTTGGCCCTTTCCCTGCCCGCAAAGGCTGACAATGTGACCGTTGCCGTGACGGCGATCGTCGAACATCCGGCGCTGGATGCAGCCCGGAAGGGTGTTCTCGATGCGCTGACGGCCGCCGGCTACAAAGAGGGCGAGAACCTGAAATTCGTCTTCGAGTCGGCGCAGGGCAATCCGGCGACGGCAGCCCAGATTGCCCGCCAGTTCGCCGGCGACGAGCCGAATGTCATCGTGCCGATCTCCACGCCATCGGCCCAGGCGGTCGTCTCCTCGACGCGCGATATCCCGGTGGTCTTCACGGCCGTGTCGGATCCGCTCGGCGCCCAGCTCGTCAAGAATATGGACAAGCCCGGCGGCAACGTCACCGGCCTTTCCGACATGTCGCCGGTCGCCGAGCACATCGCGCTGATCAAGGAAATCCTGCCTGATGTGAAAACCATCGGCTATCTCTACAATTCCGGCGAGGCGAACTCCGTTTCGCTGCTGGCGGTGCTGAAGACCGAAGCCGAAAAGGCCGGCCTGAAGGTTGTGGAATCGGCCGCCACCAAGTCGGCAGAGGTTCAGGGTGCGGCACGCGCGCTCGTCGGCCGCGCCGATGTGATCTACATCCCAACCGACAACACCATCATCTCGGCGCTCGAAGGCGCCGTCGCGGTTGCCGAGGAGAGCAAGCTGCCGCTCTTCACCGCCGATACGGATTCGGTTTCGCGCGGGTCGATCGCCGCCCTCGGCTTCAACTATTACGATGTCGGCAAGCAGACGGGCGAAATCGTCGTGCGGGTGCTGAAGGGCGAAAACCCCGGTGATATTGCGGTCAAGACCGCCGCCGGCAGCGATCTCGTCGTCAACAAGGCTGCTGCGGCCAAGATGGGCGTCACCCTGCCGCAGAGCGTGCTTTCCCGCGCCACTAAAGTCATCGAATAAGCAACGCGGCTACTGCCATCGGTCAAGTTTTACAGCCGCTCTCGTTCCACACGAGAGTGGCTGATGCTATTGGAAGCTTGAATGTTTCGCACGCATGCGAAACGGAAACGGAAGAAAAGGGGCGGAAGCCTTGAGCCAAATCGCATTCTGGGGGGCCGTCGAGCTCGGCCTGGTCTATTCCTTCGTCGCTCTCGGCGTCTATCTCGCTTTCCGTGTTCTGGACTTTCCCGACCTGACGGTCGACGGCTCCTTTCCGCTCGGCGCGGCGGTGACGGCGGTGCTGATCATCGCTGGTGTCAACGCCTGGCTCGCGGCCTTGGTCGCGATGGCGGCCGGCGCGGGTGCGGGCATGGTAACGGCGCTGCTCAACGTGCGCTTCAAGATCCTCAACCTGCTTGCCTCGATCCTGACGATGATTGCGCTGTTTTCCGTCAATCTGCGCGTGATGGGCAAACCCAATGTCGCCCTCATCAATGCCGACACGATGATCAGCCCATTCTTCGGCCATGGTCTTCGCGATTTCTACGTGCGGCCGCTGTTCGTCGGCGTTCTCGTCGTCATCGCGCTCATCGTGGTCTGGCGCTTCCTGGAAAGCGATGCCGGGCTGGCGATGCGGGCGACCGGCGCCAATGCGCGGATGGCGCGGGCGCAGGGCGTAGATACCAGCCGGCAGATCTATCTCGGCATGGCGATCTCGAATGCGCTGGTGGCGCTCGGCGGCGCATTGTTTGCCCAGACGAACGGTTTTGCCGACGTCACTTCGGGCGTCGGCACAATCGTCGTCGGTCTCGCCGCGGTCATCATCGGTGAGACGCTGCTCGGGCGGCGCGGGCTGCTGATCGCGTTGATCGGCTGCGTGCTCGGCTCGATCCTCTATCGCATCGCGATCCAGCTGGCGCTATCCAGCGACGTCATCGGCCTGCAGGCATCCGACCTCAATTTCGTGACGGCAGTATTGGTGACCGTGGCGCTCATCCTGCCCCGTCTTCGCGGAGGTGCCGCATCGTGATCAGCGTCAAGGACGTCAAGGTTGTTTTCGGGCGCGGCACGCCGCTACAGAAGCAGGCGCTGAACGGCGTCAGCCTGACCATAGAACAAGGCTCCTTCGTCACCGTCATCGGCTCCAACGGCGCCGGCAAATCGACTTTGCTCGGCGTGCTCGCCGGCGATGTCCTGCCGAGCGAGGGGCAGGTGCTGATCGGCAAAAACGAGGTGACGCGCAAGTCGACGGCATCACGCGCCGGTCTGGTTGCGCGTGTGTTCCAGGATCCGCTGACGGGAAGCTGTGGCGCTTTGTCGATCGAGGAAAATCTCGCTTTGGCTGCCAGTCGGGGCAAGAAACGTGGGCTTGCACCGGCGCTCGGCGGTAGCAGGCGCGACTATTTCCGGGAGCGGATCGCCGAACTCAATCTCGGGCTCGAAAACCGGCTGAAGGACCGCATGGATCTGCTCTCCGGCGGGCAGCGCCAGGCCGTTTCGCTCGTCATGGCGACGCTTGCAGGCTCGGAAGTGCTGCTGCTCGACGAACACACGGCAGCGCTCGATCCCGGGATGGCGGAGTTCGTGATGAACCTCACCCAGAAGATCGTTACCGAGCGCAAGCTGACGACGATGATGGTGACGCATTCGATGCGTCAGGCGCTGGACTACGGCCACCGCACGATCATGCTGCATGGCGGCGAGATCGTTCTCGACGTGGCGGGCGACAACAGAAAGAACCTGCAGGTCGAGGATCTGATCGCGATGTTCCGCAAGATGCGCGGCCAGACGCTCGATGACGATGCTTTGCTGATCGGATAAACCGACAGCGTGCTGATCGGCTAGCGCCGACGGCGTGCTGATCGGCTAAGGCGACGGCGTGATCGGCTAAGGCCGACCGTGAGCGGATCGTTTCGCGACCGCGAATTGGCTGATCATCTGGCTTGGGTGAGCAGGATCTTCGCCGCGAAGATCGAGAAGACGCCGGCGAAAGTGTAGTCCATGCCGCGCAACACCTTCTTGTTGGTTTGCAGCCAGGAGGCCAGCCAGTCGGCAGCAAAGACGACGCTGGCATTGACCGGCATGCCGATCAGGATGAAGCAAAGGCCGAGGAAAAGCAGCTTCTGCGTGACGGCTGGATCGCCGGCGCTGACGAATTGCGGCAGGAAGGTCATGAAGAAGATAATGACCTTGGGGTTCAGAAGATTGACCCAGAAACCCGACGAGATGTTCGAAAGCGCCGTGCCTTTCTGCTCCTCGACCCTAGCGACGGTGAGCTTCGCGCCAAAGCGGATCGCCTGCACGGCCAGCCAGAGCAGATAGGCGGCACCGCCGGTCTTCAGGATCAGGAAGGCGGTCGGCGAGGCGGTGATCAGCGCCGAAATGCCGAAGGCGACCAGCATGGTGTGAACGACGATGCCAAGGCTGGTGCCGACGACGACGAAGAGAGCCGCCTTCTTGCCCTGGGCCAGCGAACGGCTGATCGACAGCGTCATGTCTGGGCCCGGGGTCGCCGCGAGCAACAGCGTCGCGGCGGCAAAGGCGAGAAGGGTCGACAGGCTGGGCAGGAAATCCATGGCACACTCTGTAAGCCGGAAAGATCCGACGATTTCTTACTCGGCTTCCAGAAAATTACCAATCAAACCTTGGAATAGTATCGATCACTTCTGTTCCAGGAACGCTTTGAATTTGTCGCCGTAGTCCTTGTGCCAGCGCGACAGTGGCGGGCGGTTCTCGACGATGTCGCCGGCAGCCCAGAGCATGCGACGCTCATCGACCGTGCGTGCCACGTCATTGTCAGGGCAGAGGATATAGAAGTCGCCGCGCTCGAGGCTCTCGACCATGAAATCGACGGTCTGCTCCGGTGTCCAGGCGGCAGGCGGTTTTTCGATGTGGCTGCCCTGGGTCAAGCCGGTGAAGACGAAGCCGGGGATGAGAAGGTGCGCGGAGATCTTTCCGCCGTCGATGTTGCGAAGTTCGTGTTCGAGCGCTTCGGTAAAAACTTTCACGCCAGCCTTGGAAATGTTGTAGGCGGGGTTGCCGGGCGGCGTCGTGATGCCCTGCTTCGAGCCGGTGTTGATGATCAGGCCTGGCTCGCCATGCGACAGCATCTTCGGGCCGAAGGTGCGCGTGCCGTTGATGACACCCATCAGGTTGACGGCGAAGATATTGTCCCAGTTCGCCTGCGGGCTGAAGATCGAAGTTTCCGGGCCGATGCCGGCATTGTTCATCAGCACGTGCACGCGGCCGAAACGCTGGAGCACGGCGCGTTCGAGCGCCTCCAGCGAGTCCTTGGCCGCGACGTCGGTCTCGACCGCCATCACATTTTCCTCGCCGGCGATGGCCTTGAGTTCGTCGGCGGAGTTGGCCAGCCGATCACCGCCGAGATCGGCGATGACGACGCTCATGCCGCGTCCGGCGAAATATTTCGCTGCCGCCAGGCCGATGCCGGAAGCGCCGCCGGTGATGACGGCAACATTGGACTTCTTGAAAATGTCTTGAATATTCGTCACGGCTCAGTCTCTCCAGGAGCGTTGTTCGGACGCAGGCGAATATGGGCTCCGCTTTCGCGCTGTCAAACGCTATCGCCGCCGGTGGCGCCGCACTTGCCCTTGCGTCACGCGCCAATCTCGCTAAAAGTGCCGCGACACCGGGTTTTCGCCGGCCTTTTATGCAACGGACCTCATCATCATGGCATCGTACAAAGACGTGAAGAAAGTCGTTCTCGCCTATTCCGGCGGCCTCGACACCTCGATCATCCTGAAGTGGCTGCAGACCGAGCTCGGCGCCGAAGTCGTCACCTTCACCGCCGATCTCGGCCAGGGCGAAGAGCTGGAGCCGGCGCGCAAGAAGGCCGAGATGCTCGGCATCAAGGAGATCTACATCGAGGATGTGCGCGAGGAATTCGTGCGCGATTTCGTCTTCCCGATGTTCCGCGCCAATGCCGTCTATGAGGGCGTTTACCTGCTCGGCACGTCGATTGCCCGGCCGTTGATTTCCAAACATCTGATCGATATCGCCAAGAAGACCGGCGCCGATGCGATCGCCCACGGCGCGACCGGCAAGGGCAACGACCAGGTCCGTTTCGAACTCTCCGCCTATGCCCTGAACCCCGACATCAAGATCATCGCGCCGTGGCGCGACTGGGCGTTTAAGAGTCGCACCGACCTGCTGGCCTTTGCCGAACAGCATCAGATCCCGGTTGCCAAGGACAAGATGGGCGAGGCGCCGTTCTCCGTCGACGCAAACCTGCTGCATTCCTCTTCCGAGGGCAAGGTTCTCGAGGACCCCTCCCAGGAGGCGCCTGAATATGTGCATATGCGCACCATTTCGCCTGAGGCCGCACCCGACAAGGCAACGACCATCAAGGTCGGCTTCGAAAAGGGTGATGCGGTTTCGATCAATGGCGTGCGCATGAGCCCGGCGACGCTCTTGGCTGCGCTCAACAATTATGGCCGCGACAACGGTATCGGCCGTCTCGACCTCGTCGAGAACCGCTTCGTCGGCATGAAGTCGCGCGGCGTCTACGAGACCCCCGGCGGCACGATCCTGCTTACGGCGCATCGCGCCATCGAATCGATCACGCTCGACCGCGGTGCCGCCCATCTCAAGGACGACATCATGCCGCGCTACGCCGAGCTGATCTACTACGGCTTCTGGTTCTCGCCGGAACGCGAGATGCTGCAGGCGCTGATCGACAAGAGCCAGGAGCATGTCGACGGCGAAGTAACGCTGAAGCTCTACAAGGGCAATGTCATGGTCATCGGCCGCGAAAGCGAAAAGTCGCTCTATTCCGACAAGCTCGTCACTTTCGAAGATGACCAGGGCGCCTACGACCAGAAGGATGCGGCCGGCTTCATCAAGCTCAACGCGCTGCGCCTGCGCACGCTCGCCAAGCGCAATCTCGTGAAGTAATCACGGGTTCCCTTCGAACCGAATATCAGCCCGCCGGCATTGCCGCGCGGGCTTTTTCGCGGAATGAGGTAGCAAACCAGCAACTCTTAGAGCGTCTGGATGACCGGATTTGCGCAAGGAGCAGTAGTTGGCCCGGGGTGAGGGAATGACCGTTACGGGGCCGACTGCCGACCGTCCGCTGTTAGCATACCCGACGAGAAAACGGACATTCGGGCACTCCGCGCCAAGGTCTGGGAATGGCCCAAAGCCGTCGCTAATCATTGCTCTGCAGGCAATAATTTTGGATGTAAGCCTGTCGGTTGAGCGCCTGCTGTGTTCACTGAGCCTCCAGCATTTCAGCAGCCTTTGTGTATCCGCCGCCCATTCCGTCGAGGAAATGAAGATGAGAGCCCTTGTTGCCGGAAGGTACCAGGCAAGTCATGAGCGCGTGGGACTGCCGGTGTAGCCCAAACCTGATGTCACCACGATTTCTGGCGCGGACAAGCAGAGCTTCGACCACTCCGATCTGTTCGGCCGTGCAATCCAGCGTCAAACGTAGAACGTCGTCGTATCTGCGATAGTCCGAATTCGCGACGACATCGGCCCATGCTGCGCCGCTGAGATAGTCTTCGACGTCCTGCGTGATGACGATGTCGTTAGGTACCGGGTGGGAATGTCGCTCTCCTGTGTCGAAAACCGCCACGATTTGCTTGGCAAGCTTCGCGAACATCGTGGACCTCGAATGGTCGCAGGGTTCCACGAGGAGGGAAAGTATTTCGCCGCTCCGGCTGTGGATCGGTGCCCATTCGCAAGTCAGGCCGCTCAGGTTCGCGGAGGTGTCCGTGACGTTGTCGGCGATCCCATACTTTCCGGATTTGATCTGCCGATCAGCCCAGTTAAGTCCGCCGCCAGCAAACATCGAATAGATAGCAGTTTCGGATGCTGAGAATCGAGCAGTACGGACATCTTTACCCCCTGCACGGATTTCTCTCACCGAGACCAGGCCAGCCCGGAGATCAAGCTGGAAGACGTCGCGGACGTGTCCAACGGTCTGCCGGAGCGCCGCCGTCGCTGTTTCCAGTCTGTCGGGATGGAAGGCGAACGCGGCACCGTCGCCTCGAAACACGAATGGGAAATCGAAGCTGTTCCAGGCGTTCCCCAATGCCGCGATGGCCGATGCGCCCGCGTAATTAACGTCCTTGTAGCGTCCCGCATTCACCGCAGAAGTGGAGTTCACGACATCCGTAATCCCGACAAGCCATTCGTCAGGCAATGGCTGGTAGATCGTCGTGTCAAGCAACTCGGCAAAATCATGATAGGCGTGACGTTTAGTGCTGAATCTGAACATTGCATTTCCTCCAGACATTTCGACGTCGCTGTTTGTGCGGATGGCTTGACAGCTCGATGATTGTTGGGTCTGCCCGTTAAACCGGACAGACCCAAAAGGTCGCGCTTAGATGAGATTGGTGACGACGTCGATATTGCCGTGCGTTGCCTTCGAATAGGGGCAAATGCCGTGGGCGGCATCGAGCAGCTCGCGAGCAATCACCGGGTCGATGCCGGGGACGCTGACATTGAGGCGGGCACTGAGGAAAAAGTTGCCATCGTCATTGTTCAGATCGATTTCAGCGTCGACTGATATCCCGGCAGGGAGCTTGATCTGTTTTCTGGAGGCCACCAGTTCGATGGCTCCCATGTAGCAGGCGGACCAGGCGGCTCCGAACAGGTTTTCGGCGGCAGGATGCGGCTGCTTCATCTTGATGTCCAGAAAGCCATCGGCGCTGCGAGCACCGCCATCGCGGCCATTGGTGTTGTGTGTCTTACCAGTGAAGAGAACCTTGGAGGTCATGGCGAAATTCCTTTTGGTAGCTGTTGATGATTGAGCGTCTGCACCGCTGTGCTGACCAAAGACCTACCTCGCCGAGTCCGGGATCGCACGTTATGCGTTGCTAGCTGTTAATAGCTGCATTAACGGCACACGAGCACCGCATAAGCGAAGCCCGTCCACACGGGGGGCTCGCAGGCCAACGGATGCTGCTTCCGATAAGCATCGGGCCGTTATCAAGATCTCACAACACCTAACGTGTGAACTCCACGTCCCCAGCGTACCCCTTGAAGCAGCACAGTCGTGCAGACGTTCAACCTGTTTCCAAGGAGAATGATCATGACCGCTATCAAGACTGACGTTATCGACGAGGATCGCCGTCGCCTTCTGGCTGCTGCAGCGTCCGGCATTGCTGCCCTGGGCATCGCAAGTTTGCTTCCCGCGGGTTCGACTGCCGCAACGGAATCCGATGCCATCCGCCCGTTCCGGGTGAACGTTCCAGAGGCTGATCTCGCCGACCTTCGCTATCGCCTTGCTCACACCCGCCTCCCCGAAAAGGAGACAGTCAGCGATTTCTCCCAGGGTGTACCGCTCAAAACCACCAAGCAGTTGCTCGATCACTGGCAGAACAAATACGACTGGCGCAAGGTCGAAGCCCGGATCAATGCCGTGCCGAATTTCATCACCGAGATCGATGGGCTGGACATCCATTTCATCCATGTTCGTTCCAAGCACGAGAACGCGCTTCCTCTGATCGTGACCCACGGATGGCCGGGCTCGATCATTGAGCAATTGAAGATCATCGGGCCGCTCACCGACCCGACAGCCTACGGTGGCAGTGCCTCGGATGCATTTCACATCGTCATCCCGTCGATGCCAGGATATGGCTTTTCCGGAAAGCCTGATGCGACCGGCTGGGGACCAGAACGGATAGCGACGGCATGGATCACTCTGATGCGGCGTCTGGGCTACAAGCAATTCGTTGCGCAAGGCGGCGATTGGGGCGCAGTCGTGACCGATATGATCGGTGTGCAGGCTCCTCCGGAATTGCTCGGCATCCATACCAACATGCCAGGAGCGATCCCCAACGACATCAACAACGCATCCTTTGTCGGAGCCCCTGCTCCAGCAGGGCTGTCGGACGAAGAAAAAGCCTCCTACGACCAGCTCGTCTCCTTCTACAAGAATGTCTACTACGCATTTCTGATGGGCACGCGTCCCCAGACCCTCACGGGCTTGTCGGACTCACCCATCGCACTCGCGACCTATATGCTCGATCATGACAGGGCGAGCCTGGCGATGATCGCACGATCATTCGACGGCCAGGATGAGGGTGTGAGCCCTGACGATGTCCTCGACAACGTGACGCTGTTTTGGCTGACAAATACCGGCGTATCCGCCGCGCGGCTCTATTGGGAGAACAAGCTCGTATTCTTCGCTCCGAAGGGCGTCAAGGTGCCGGTCGCAGTCAGCGTCTTCCCAGACGAACTCTACCAGACGCCCCGCGCCTGGGCCGAGAAGGCTTATCCAAACCTGGTTCACTACAACAAGCTTCCGAAGGGTGGACACTTTGCAGCATGGGAGCAGCCGAAGCTCTTCACAGACGAGGTCCGTGTCGGCTTTCGCAGCCTGCGGAAGTCCGGCTGATCTTATCAGGCGAGCGCCCCAACCGGCGCTCGCCGCTCAAGGGATATGTCCATGAACAACACCATGCATCTGATCTACACGGCAATCACCGAAACGACAGGCGGGCGTCAGAACGGGATCGCCCGCAGCACCGACGGCGTGCTCGACATCAGGCTTTCAGAACCCGGTTCGGCCCGAATCGGCACCAATCCCGAACAGCTCATGGCTGCCGCCTGGTCGGCGAGCTTCGCAAGCTCCATGGCGAAGGTCGCCAGAGAGACCGGAGTGAACCTTCCCGCCAACGTCAAAATTCATGCCGAAGTCGATCTGTCATCGGACGACGATCAATCAATCCTCGGCGTTCGGCTCGCCATTCAACTTCCCGGTTTGGAAAGAGACGTCGCTTCCTCTTTGATCGAAGAGTCGCGGCGGATATGTCCTTTTTCCAGGGCTACACGGGGCAATGTCGAGGTCGTATTCAGGATCGGGTGAGCGCGCGCTGCGGCAGTATTCGTCCTCAATAGCCTCAGCAGTGCGATTGGAGTATAAGGAGCCAGTGGGGACGGCTGGGGCAAAGCCATGAACATAGGCGGCGACGTTAAAGCGGAGGAGTTATCCTTCGGTCCGTTCCGTTTGAGTGTCGGCCAACGGCTTCTCGCGAAGGACGGGGTTCCGATAAACCTCGGGGCGCGTGCACTGGACTTGCTGGTCGCTCTCACCCTCGCTCCCAATGTCATCGTCAGCAAGCAAGACCTGATATCCCGCGTCTGGCCTGATGTCATCGTCGATGAAGGCAGCCTGCGTTTCCACATGACAGGCCTGAGGAAGGCGCTGGGCGACGGTCACGATGGAGCACGGTACATCACCACTATTGCCGGACGGGGCTATTGTTTCGTCGCGCCAATCTCACGATCCGGTCTCCTTCGACAAGTCTCCGCCGAACTCGATTTCCGTTACGCTATTCTGCCGGGCCGACCGGATCGCATGGTCGGCCGAGAGCAGGATGTTCTCGCGCTGACCGAAAAGCTGATGGCCTCGCGAATGGTCACCATTGTCGGCGTCGGCGGTGTCGGAAAGACGACCGTCGCCACGGCAGTTGCGCATCACCTCGCTCCCACATTCAAGGGAGCAGTCCTGTTTGCCGATTATGGCATGGTGAGCGATCCGGCTCTAGTCGCGGCCGGGATCGCCTCGATGCTTGGTTTGTCCGTCAGCTCCAGCGATGTACGTCCCAGTTTGATTGCCTACCTCCGCGACAAGCAAATCATGTTGATACTCGATACCTGCGAGCATCTGATTGATGCCATTGCTGATCTCGTGGCCGCCATTGTCGAAGCCGCCCCTCAGGTCTTTCTGCTGGCAACAAGTCGCGAGGCGTTAAGGATCGAGGCCGAAAGCGTCTACCGGCTAGATACCCTCGCTTTCCCCCCGGATGACCTGGAACTTACGACCGACACGATACTTGCCTTTCCAGCGACTCGGCTGTTCGTCGAACGGGCTGCGGCGAGCGGTGCCAATCTCAATCTCAGCGACCAGGATGCCCGCGTCGTCGCGAGTATTTGCCGAAAACTCGATGGTATGGCGCTTGCGTTAGAACTCGCCGCCAGACGCGTCGAGAGCTATGGCCTCCTTCAGACCGCCAAGCTGCTCGATCAGCATCTGACATTGGGGTGGGCGGGATCGCGAAACGCACCGCCGCGACAAAGGACCCTACAGGCGACGCTCGACTGGAGCTTTGGACTTCTAACAGACCTGGAGCGCACGGTGCTCCGGCGGCTTGCCGTTTTTGTCGGCGACTTCACCCTCGACGCCGCGCTGGAGGTCATTTCCACAGCGGACATGGCGCCCTCGGCCATATTCGAGGCACTGGACAATCTGGTCGCCAAGTCTCTGCTCGCAACGCGGCCGGCAGGGGCGACGATGCGCTACCGCTTGCTGGATACGACACGTGCCTACGCGCTCCATGCGCAGACGGACGAGGACCGCGCCGGATTGAATGCGCGTCACGCGACCTATTGTCAGCGTTGGCTGGAGCAATTCGGACCGGATTGGCCGACGCTTTCTACGGGGCCTGAGCGATTGCCGTATTTCGTGAGCATCAACAACGTGCGGGCGGCACTGGAATGGGCGTTCGGGGAGCATGGCGATATCGACGTCGGCATCAGGCTTGCGGCTGCTGCTGTACCTGTGTTCCAGGTGATGTCACTTTTCCCGGAGTGCCAGCGATGGTCGGAACGGGCGGTTCTTGCACTGGATGAGGCGTTCAGGGGAGGCGTCGAGGAAATGCACCTACAAGCCGGTCTGGGAATTTCCCGGATGTATCTGCAGGGAGGCCGCGAGACACCGCAGATCGCTCTTGGTCGCGCCCTCCATATTGCCGAGGACCGGGGGAACACGCTCGACCAGTTGCGCATACTAGGTCCGTTGCACATGTTCAGCCTTCGGATAGGAGATTTTAACGCCGCTCTTGATTATGCCCGGCGGTGTTCGGCAATCGCCGCCACTCTTGATGACGCCGCCACTGTCGAACTGGCGCACTTCTTCCTCGGCAATTCGCTGCACTTTACCGGTGATCTTCGCCACGCCCGCACCGAACTCGAAGCGGCTACAAGAAGCGAACATCAGCCACAACGAACACCTGCAAGCTACGTCGGCTTCGAGGGAAAGCATCTCGCTGGCGGAATTCTTGCACGGAACCTTTGGCTACAAGGCTACCCGGAGCAGGCCGACGTCCAAGCGCGACAGGCGATCAGCGATGCCGCTAAGTTGGATCACTCGCTGACACTCTGCATCGCACTGCTTGGAGGCATTGCAGTCTTCCTATGGCGGGGCGACGTGCCGAGTGCCGAGGAACACATTGAATGGCTGGTCTCCCGTGCGGGGCTACACAACCTGTCTCCCTACGTGTCGGTGGCTCGGGGCTTCGAAGGCGAACTGGCCATCCGTCGGGGACAGGTGAAGCTGGGGATCGAGACACTCAGACGATGCATCGAGAAGCTTCATGCATCCACCTACGAGGTGTTCACGACGATGCTGGAGCTGTCCCTTGCAAAAGGACTGGCACTGATCGGAGAGCGCGAGGAAGGGATGGCCCGGATCAACAAGACCATCGAACTTGTCGAGAGGAACGGCGACCTTTGCTATATGCCGGAGCTGCTGCGCGTGAAGGCAGGTTTGCTGTCGATCAATTCCGCAACCGACGCCGAGGCTTGCTTGGTCTCGTCTTTGGAAAGAAGTGCCAGCATGGGTGCACATGCCTGGGAGCTGCGGGCAGCAACCGATCTGGCCGCACTGATGGCCAGCGACGGTAGGTTACGCGAGGCTCGGGTACTGCTGACGCCAGTGTGTGAGAGATTTGAAGAGGGTATGGACACGACAGACGTGATGGCCGCAGACACACTACTACAAAACCTGTCATAACCTCGCGAGTAACTGAAGTGGCTGCTTTTGGTGCACAGGGGGACGGAGACCGTGCCCAAGACGATGTCCGCTTTCAGGAAGCTGCGAAGCCGCCCTCTATGGTCGACATGGGCGCGCAAAGCGGCCTTATCCTTCTAAAGCGAAAAAGTTCGCTTAGGGCCGAAAGCCGCTCCGCTTTTCGTGCTAATGCAACCACCCTTGACGAATGCCTGCGATTGCCTAGTCTGCAACATCATCCTCCGGAGCATTTCCATGACGCAGTCTTTGCTCTTCGGCGCCTTTCTGGCGGCGCTCTTCTACGTGCTCATTCCGGGACCCGCCTTCCTGCAGCTGCTCGGCATCGGCGCCGGGCAGGGCCGCAAGGCCGGCGCCTTCTTCATGATGGGGCATCTGGTCGGGGATCTCATATGGTCGTCGCTGGCGCTGATCGCCATCGTCGGCGCAAAGACGATCGGAACCTTCGTCTTCGACCTGCTCGGCCTTGCCTGCGGTTTCTACCTCGCCTGGATCGGCTGGAGCGCTGTCAATGCCAAGCCGAAAGCGGAAGGGCAGGCGCTTGTTGTGGTCGAGCGGCCGTTTCGCCGCGGTCTGATTTTCGGCGTCACCAATCCGAAGGGTTATCCGGTGGCGCTCGCCACCTTCACTGCACTGGTTGCCGGCTCGGCCGGCGCGCTCGATTTCGAGGCGTTGCCGGTGCTGCTCGGCGTGTCGTTCGTCGGTTTCGTGACTGCCGACATCATCCTGATCGGCATCATCGGCGCCGGTACGGTACGGCGCTTCTATCGCGCCCATGAGCGATTGATCGTGCGCTGCTCCGGCGTGCTTTTTATGGGATTTGCCGCCCAGGCGCTCTGGCACGCAACGCCCGGCCTGCTCGGTTGGCGCAAGGCTTAAACGCAATCAGGCATTCAGGAAATTGACGATCGATTTCAGTGTCTGGACCTCGCCAGAATCGCCGATCGACATGGCGATCTGCAGCTGGTTCTTGTAATAATCGAGGAAATTGAAGCTGGTGCCGTCGGTGACGCTGGAGAGATCGACGATGTTGCCGAGTGGATCGATCGCATGCATTGGCAGCGGCTCGGAAATCGCGGCGTAGGTGTTCTGGTCGATCAGGCCGCTATCGAAACTCTGGCGTGCGTAATTGCGCAACTCGCCAGCGCTGACCGCGGTGAAATCGGGGCCCTCGTCAAGATTGTCTTCGATCTGGAACGAGGCCGGGGCGGGAGCTCTGGTCTCGATTTCAATATCACTGGTCTTCGAAGTTTTTGCGTTGTTGGGATTGTTTTTAAACAGCAAACTCTGAGAAGACCGCACAGAAAAAATTTCCATGGCGCATGTCCCCTTACAGGAAGATCACATGGAAATTAGCGCTCGTGCGTGATTCGCGTCAATCGTTAACGATCGGTTAATTCTCGCGCGTCAACTTTTGTCCACCAGATTTTGCAGGCGAGGCAAAAGGTCCTTCCCGCATACCAATTCTACGGCAGCTCTCCTATATTGACGAACCCGTGCATGCCAAAAAGGAATTTTTCGATGCCTTCTCCCCATGATTTCAATCCGGCGCTGGTGACTTGGGACGGCCTTCACGGCCTGCCGCGTTTCGATGCCGTTGATGACGGCGATTTCGCTGCCGCCTTCGAGGCGGCCCTTGCCGCGCATGAACGGGAGATCGACGTGATCGCCGGAAATGGCGAGGCGCCGACATTCGACAATACGGTCACGGCACTGGAGATCGCCGGCGATGCGCTGTCGCGCGTTTCGGCGCTGTTCTGGAACAAGGCCGGCGCGCATACCAACGATGTCATTCAGGCACTGGAGCGGGAGATCTCGCCGAAGATGTCGCGCCACTACTCGAAGATCGGCATGAATGCAGCACTTTTCGCGCGCATCGACGCGCTTTGGGAGAAACGCGAGGGCCTCGGCCTGACGCTCGAACAGGCCCGCGTGCTGGAACGCCACTGGAAGGGCTTCGTCAAGTCGGGCGCCAAGCTTGAAAAGGCCGAGCAGGAGAAACTCGCGGCGATCAATGAAAAGCTCGCCGGTCTCGGCACGCAATTCGGCCAGAACGTGCTGGCCGACGAGAAGGCCTGGGCACTGGTGCTTGTCGATGGAGCCGAACTCGACGGGCTGCCGGATTTCCTGCGCGACGCAATGGCGGCGGCTGCGCGCGAACGGGGCGAGGAGGGCAAGTATGCGGTGACGCTGTCGCGCTCGATCATCGAGCCGTTCCTGACCTTCTCGGAGCGCCGCGATCTGCGCGAGCAGGCGTTCAAGGCTTGGGTGGCGCGCGGCGAAAATGACGGCGAGACGGACAATCGCGCCGTCATCAAGGAAACGCTGGCGTTGCGCCATCAGGTGGCGACGCTGCTTGGTTACGGCAATTTCGCCGAGCTGAAGCTCGACAACACGATGGCGAAGACGGCGGGTGCGGTGAATGACCTGCTCAAGGCCGTCTGGGCAAGGGCGGTGAAACGTGCCGGCGAAGAGGAGGTCGATATCGCCGCGCTGATCGCCGAGGAGGGGCGAAACCATGAGGTGATGCCCTGGGACTGGCGCCACTACGCCGAAAAGATCCGGGCGCGAAAGTTCGATTTCTCCGAGGCTGAGCTCAAGCCCTATCTGCAGCTCGAGAAGATCGTCGAGGCCTGCTTCGAGGTGGCCGGCCGGCTGTTCGGTATCCGCGCCGTCGAGAAGAAAGACGTGGCCGCCTATCACCCGGATGTCAGGGTGTTTGAAATCAGGGATCGCGAAGACCGGCTGGTCGCCCTGTTCCTCGGCGATTATTTTGCCCGCGGCTCGAAACGATCCGGCGCCTGGATGAGCTCGCTGCAATCGCAGCACAGGCTGGAGCTGAAGAACGGCCGCCATGGCGAGCTGCCGATCATCTACAATGTCTGCAATTTCGCCAAGCCTGCCGAGGGCAAGCCGGCGCTGTTGTCGCTCGACGATGCGCGCACGCTGTTCCACGAATTCGGCCACGCGCTGCACGGCATGCTTTCGAACGTCACCTACCCCTCCGTCTCCGGCACCGGCGTTTCGCGCGATTTCGTCGAGCTGCCGTCGCAGCTCTACGAGCACTGGCTGACGGTGCCTGATATCCTGAAGCGCTACGCTGTGCATGTCGAAACCGGCGAGCCGATGCCGCAGGCTCTGCTCGACAAGGTGCTTGCCGCCCGCACCTTCAATGCCGGCTTCAACACCGTCGAATTCACCTCGTCGGCGCTGGTCGATATGGCGTTTCACACGCGTGAGGCGGTTGTGGATCCGATGGCGGTGCAGGCGGAGGTGCTTGCCGAGATTGGTATGCCGAAATCGATCGTCATGCGCCATGCCACGCCGCACTTCCAGCACATCTTTTCCGGCGGTTATTCGGCCGGCTATTACTCCTATATGTGGTCGGAGGTGCTCGATGCCGACGCGTTTGCTGCCTTCGAGGAGACGGGAGACGCCTTCAACGGCGAGATGGCGAAGAAGCTTAAGGAAAACATCTATTCCGTCGGCGGTTCGATCGATCCGGAGGACGCCTACAAGGCCTTCCGCGGCAAGCTGCCGAGCCCGGATGCGATGCTTCTGAAAAAGGGACTTTCGACCTTCGAGGAATTGACAGGCAGCGACGCCTAAGACAATTTGATGACACGCCATGATGCGGCAGGGCGACAGCCATGCCGCAGCTTTTGCGCGTTCCCCTCTTTCGCAAACGCAAAAAAAACTGTATGGACGCCCCAAACCAATAGGCGCGTCCTCAAGAGCGTGCGCCGCAGCCTCAGAGATTTCACATATGGCACTTCGCAATATCGCGATCATCGCGCACGTTGACCATGGCAAAACGACCCTGGTGGATGAGCTTCTCAAGCAGTCCGGTTCGTTCCGCGAAAATCAGCGTGTCGCTGAACGCGTGATGGACTCGAACGATCTCGAAAAAGAACGCGGCATCACCATTCTCGCCAAGGCGACCTCGGTCGAGTGGAAGGGTGTCCGTATCAACATCGTCGACACCCCCGGCCACGCCGACTTTGGCGGTGAAGTCGAGCGCATTCTCTCGATGGTGGATGGCGCGATCGTTCTCGTCGATGCCTCCGAAGGCCCGATGCCACAGACCAAGTTCGTCGTCGGCAAGGCGCTGAAGGTCGGCCTTCGCCCGATCGTCGCGATCAACAAGATCGACCGTCCGGACGGCCGCCACGAAGAAGTCATCAACGAAGTCTTCGACCTTTTCGCCAATCTCGACGCGACCGACGAGCAGCTCGATTTCCCGATCCTCTACGGTTCCGGCCGCGACGGCTGGATGAACGTCAATCCGGAAGGCCCGAAGGACCAGGGTCTCGCACCTCTGCTCGACCTCGTGCTCAAGCATGTGCCGGAGCCGACCGTTCACGAAGGCCCGTTCACGATGATCGGCACGATCCTCGAAGCCAACCCCTTCCTCGGCCGCATCATCACCGGCCGCATCAATTCCGGTTCCATCAAGCCGAACCAGGCGGTGAAGGTTCTTCACGCCGACGGCAAGACGATCGAAACCGGCCGTATTTCCAAGATCCTCGCCTTCCGCGGCATCGAGCGCACGGCGATCGACGAAGCGCATCAAGGCGATATCGTTGCGATCGCCGGCCTCTCCAAGGGCACGGTCGCCGACACTTTCTGCGATCCCTCGATCACCGTGCCGCTGCAGGCGCAGCCGATCGATCCGCCGACTGTCACCATGTCCTTCATCGTGAACGATAGCCCGCTCGCGGGCACCGAGGGCGACAAGGTTACCTCCCGCGTCATCCGCGACCGTCTGCTCAAGGAAGCAGAAGGCAACGTCGCCCTGAAGATCGAAGAAGCCGAAGGCAAGGATTCGTTCTACGTGTCCGGCCGCGGCGAACTTCAGCTCGCCGTTCTCATCGAAACCATGCGTCGCGAAGGTTTTGAGCTTGCCGTGTCGCGTCCGCGCGTCGTGATGCACAAGGATGAAAACGGCCAGCTTCTGGAGCCGATCGAGGAAGTCGTCGTCGACGTCGACGAAGAACATTCCGGTGTCGTCGTGCAGAAGATGTCCGAGCGCAAGGCCGAAATGGTCGAGCTGCGTCCTTCGGGTGGCAACCGTCTTCGCCTGCGTTTCTACGCACCGACCCGTGGCCTGATCGGCTACCAGTCGGAGCTGCTGACGGATACGCGCGGAACGGCGATCATGAACCGCCTGTTCCACGACTACCAGCCCTACAAGGGCGTGATCGGTGGCCGCGTCAACGGCGTGCTGCTCGCCAACGCTCCCGGCGAAGCCGTCGCTTATGCGATGTTCAACCTGGAAGACCGCGGCCCGATGATCATCGATCCGGGCGAAAAGGTCTATGCCGGCATGATCATCGGCATTCATACGCGCGATAACGACCTTGAAGTGAACGTCCTGAAGGGCAAGCAGCTCACCAACATCCGCGCCGCCGGCAAGGACGAAGCCGTCAAGCTGACGCCGCCAATCCGCATGACGCTTGATCGCGCTCTTTCCTGGATCCAGGAAGACGAACTGATGGAAGTGACACCGAAGAATATTCGTCTGCGCAAGATGTATCTCGACGCAAACGATCGCAAGCGCTTCGAAAAGTCCAAAGCGGCTCTCTGAGAGCGTAATGCATGTCGCCCGGAAGTGTGAAGCGGTTCCGGGATAACGACATGCATAAATAAAGAGCTTTAAAAACAACGTTTGAAACCCCGGCCTTCGTGCCGGGGTTTTTTGTTGTGCGCCGCGTTGATTCCGACTTGTGACAATCGTTAAAAAAGCGTTAAATTTTAGCTGTCGTCCACATATCAAGTCTGTGGGCAATCGATCACGATGCGCTGGGCGCATATGGTTAATTGCCCTTGGCGGGACCAGAGTAAACGTTATGAAGACGTTGTCGATCGATGTTCGGCGGGCCGAACCCAACGATGCCCGAGCCATATCGGAAACCCACAGGCTCGCCTGGCAGCACACTTATGCAGGCATTATTCCGCATCGCGCGCTGACGCAGATGATCGAGCGGCGCGGTGAAAACTGGTGGCGCAAGGCAACGCGTGGACCGGCGACGTTGCTGGTTCTCGATGTCGCCGGAACCGTTGCCGGCTACGCGACGCTCGGCCTCAACCGCGCCCGGGCGCTGCCGCAGGAAGGCGAGATTTACGAGCTTTACCTTCGTCCGGAATATCAGGGCATCGGTCTCGGCCGGATGCTGTTCGGCGAGGCGCGCCGGCTGCTGAAGTCGCTCGGCTGCAACGGGCTGGTCGTCTGGTGCCTTGAGGAAAACGAGACCGCCGGCCGCTTCTATCGTCATCACGGCGGTGTCGATTTCTGCGAAGGCATGGAAAATTTCGACCACAGGCAGTTGAAGAAGATCGGCTTCATCTGGAACTGACGGGGTTGGTTGCGACCGCCTGTTTTCCCATTCGAAAGTTTGAGCATTTTGCGCCGGTGCCATCACGCATCGGTGATCTCAAATGTTGCGTTGCCACATGAAACTGATTATCTGGCTGCGATCAATTCAACCTCGCGGGAGTTTCCTATGCGCATCGACGCCATTTCAATCGGTAATAATCCACCTGAGGACGTCAACGTTATCGTCGAGGTTCCGGTCGGTGGCCATCCCATCAAGTATGAGATGGACAAGGAAGCCGGCACGCTGGTCGTCGATCGTTTCCTCTACACGCCGATGACTTATCCGGGCAATTATGGTTTCGTGCCGCATACGCTGTCTGAGGACGGCGACCCGATCGACGTGCTGATCGCCAGCACCCGCCCGCTGGTTCCCGGCTGTGTCATCAATGTGCGTCCGATCGGGGTCCTGAAGATGGAAGATAATTCCGGCAAGGACGAGAAGATCATCGCCGTGCCGTCGCCGAAGCTGACGCTGCGTTATGAGAAGGTGAAGGACTACACCGATCTTCCCGAGATCACGCTGAAGCAGATCGAGCACTTCTTCGAGCACTACAAGGATCTGGAGCCCGGCAAGTGGGTGAAGATCTTCGGTTGGGGCGATTCCAAGGAAGCCGGCGAACTCATCCTCGAAGCCGTCGAGCGCGCCAAGAAGAAGGGCTGATCGCTCAGCGCATAGAGCGTCCTTAGCGCATCCAGCGGATGCGCGGCGTTCTAACTGAAAAGCACTTCTAGTTTTTTTGCCAAATCCTCCGGGTCGCCTTCGATCCGGAGGATTTTTTTGCGCGCGGTGTCGCCGGAGATGAGGCTGACGCTGGTTTTGGGGATGCGCAGCGATCCGGCGACCAGACGGATGAGGGCCTTGTTGGCCTTGCCTTTTTCCGGCACGGCAGTGACGCGCGCCTTCAGATGGGTTTCGCCGCCCTTGCCATCCGCCTCGATGCCATCGATCGCATCACGCCCGCCATTCGGCGTCAGCCGGACGGCGAGGCGCAGATGATCATTGAAAAGACTCCAGGGACGGCTCAAGCGACCAGCGGGTAGACCGTGGTCCAAAGCAAGGTGCGCAGGAAGAAGATGATCAGCAGCAGGATGATCGGCGAAATGTCGATGCCGCCAAGGTTCGGCAAAAAGCGGCGGATCGGCTTCAGCACCGGTTCGGTGACATTATAGAGGAATGTGCCGACCGAATTGACGAACTGATTGCTGGAGTTGATGACGTTGAAGGCATAGAGCCAGGAAAAAACGGCACTGCCAATCAGGATCCAGGTGTAAATATTCAAAGCCAAATCAATGGTTTGAAACAGCGCAAACATCGTCGTCTCCAATTCGTTGTTGACAGACATGTAGACATTGGCGACTAAACGAGCAAGTGCCGTGTGGAAACACGCGGTGAATCATGTTTAACGGGCTGCCTTGCCGCAATTCCGGCGCGCCCGTCTCCTCGGAAAACACCCATGTCGTTTTCGCCTACCGGAGACCGTTTTGCCGCGTTCCGGCATTCGTCCTACACGCGGTTCTTCTTCGCGCGGTTCCTGCTTTCCTTCTCGCAGCAGATCGTCAGCGTCGCCGTCGGCTGGCAGATGTACGACCAGACGGGCAGCGCCATCTATCTCGGCCTGATTGGCCTTGTGCAGTTCCTGCCGTCGCTGCTGCTCATGCTCGTCACCGGTTCGGTGGCCGACCGGTACAATCGCCGGGCGATTGCGGCCCTCTGCTCGCTGGTGAGCGCGCTCTGCACGCTGGCGCTGCTTGTCATGACGGCGATGGGAACCTTCACGCCCCTGCCTGTTTTCGCGGTGCTTTTGATCTTCGGCATCGAACGCGCCTTCATGTCGCCGGCGGTGCAGTCGCTGGCTCCCAATCTCGTGCCGGAGCAGGATCTCTCCAATGCGATCGCCTGGAATTCGTCGTCCTGGCAGCTCGCAGCAATCACCGGGCCGGTGCTCGGCGGTCTGCTCTACGGCGTCAGCGCACCGACCGCCTATACGGTGGCGGTGATCTTTTCGGTGCTCGGTGCGGCTCTTCTCTACATGATCCCGAAACCGGTGCAGAAGACGACCGGCGAGACCAAGAGCTGGGCGATGATCCTTGGCGGCTTCAGTTTCATCCGCGCCGAAAGGGTGGTGCTCGGGGCGATCTCGCTCGATCTCTTTGCCGTGCTGCTCGGCGGCGCAACCGCACTGATGCCGATCTTCGCCCGCGATATCCTGACCCTCGGCCCCTGGGGCCTCGGACTGCTGCGCGCCGCACCGGGACTTGGCGCCATCGTCATGGCGATCTTCCTTGCCGCCTATCCGCTCAAGCACCGCGCCGGCATCTACATGTTCATCGGCGTTGCCCTGTTCGGCGTCGGAACGATCATTTTCGGGGTCTCGACCAATACCGAAGTCTCGATCGCGGCGCTGGCGCTGATGGGGGCGGCCGACATGGTGTCGGTCTATGTCCGCGAGAGCCTGATTGCGCTCTGGACGCCGGATCAGCTGCGCGGCCGCGTCAATGCAGTCAACATGGTCTTCGTCGGTGCTTCGAACGAACTCGGAGAATTCCGGGCGGGCACGATGGCATCGATCTTCGGCGCTGTGCCGGCGGTCGTTATCGGCGGGATCGGAACTCTGGCGGTGGCGGCGATCTGGGCTTCGAGTTTCCCGAAATTGCGGCGGATCGATACGCTCGACGCGCCCAGCACGTGAGATAGCGCATGCTGCCGTATATACAGGTCTCTACGCAGGAAGCGTGATCGGGGAGGCGGCCTTTGCCGTCTTGCCTTCGAAGACAATATCGAGGAATTCGTTCAGCCAGGCTTTCAGCGGCGCGTCGAACAGCATGCGGCCTTCGAGGTGTTCGCGGCCCTGCTGGGCGTTCGGCAGAATGAAGCGATGCGCGCCATGCACCACCCAGCGGTGCATCATCACCCGGGTCAATTCGGCGTGGAACTGCAGGCCCCAGGCGTTACCGTCGTAGCGGAAGGCCTGGTTCGGATAAGCATCGCCTTCGGCCAGAAGGTGGGCGCCGTGCGGCAGCTCGAAGCCCTCGCGATGGAAATGATAGACCATCTTCGGCCAGTGCATCAGCAGGCGGCCTTTCTCGGTCGGGCGCAGCGGGTACCAGCCGATCTCCGTCGAGCCGTCGGTATTCGGCTGCACCTTGCCACCGAGATGGTGCACCAGCATCTGCGCGCCGAGACAGATGCCGAGGTAAGGGCGTTTTTCCCGCAGCGGAACGTCGATCCAGCCGATTTCCTTCTTGACGAAGTCATCGGGATCATTGGCGCTCATCGGCCCGCCGAAGACGACGGCGCCGGCATGGTCTTCGAGCGTCGCCGGAAGCGGCTCGCCGAGAACCGGGCGACGGATATCGAGGCGGTAGCCCTTTTCGACAAGCAATTGGCCGACACGGCCGGGGCTCGACCGCTCCTGATGCAGGACAATGAGGATCGGGCGCCGGTCGCGGTTGGGGTTTTGCTCAGTCGGTGTCATCTTGCGCAACCCGGACATCTGTGACCCTGGCGGCGGCCTCCTGCCGCTTCTGGATGCGCTCGCGCGAGGAGACGCCGAGCAGATCGGCGATGCGCCAGATCACATGGTCTTCCATTTCGCTGCGTTCGCCGTCGGCATAGACGATGTCCCAGAGAACGCCGATCAGCTCCAGCCGTTGCTCGGTATTGAGATGGCGTTTCAAGTCGGCGGTGAAGCGATAATAGTCGACGGCGGTGCTTTCGGCCTCAAGGCCGGCGGCGATCAGTGCATCGAGCTGCTTGCCATCGAGTGCATACTGCTCCTTCAACAGCTTGCGCAGCCGCTTCTTCTCGCTGGCTTTGATCTGACCGTCGGCCTCCATGACCTGCATACAGAGTGCCGCCACCGCGATGCGCGGATCATCGGGGGCAAAGCCTTTCTTCGGGTGGTCGGCGGTAAGATTCTGGAAGAATGCCTGAAAGCGTTCGAACATGCGGTTTTCGTTCCATTTCAGAAAAGGCGGAGCCGGGTCTTGGGTTCCTGTTCCACCCTGGGATCGCGAACGCCGGGATCATCCGGCCGGCCGCCAAAGAAAGGTTTTGTCTCGCCCGGTGCGGGCGCTTTTTCGCTGACGGATTCGGCGGGCTTCGGTTTTGCCGGTGCCGGCGTCGGGCGTGCCGCCTCGGCAATCGTCGCGGCGCGTTCCAGTTCGATGATGCGATGGTCGTTGACCGGGCTTTCCGGCCTGACGTCGCGCAGCGGCGGCAGTGTCTTCAAAGCGGTTTCGATCGAGGCGGGCGCCGAGCCGTCCTCGAGCCGACCTTCGACCTGGCCGAACGGCGCCTTCCATTCGAAGGCGTCCAGGCGGCCGGTCACCGGCGATACCGGCAGCCATTTGTCGGATACGAAGCCGTCTGCCACCCAGGCCGGATCGCGCGGTGCCTTGAGCGCCTGGGCCAGCCAATGGCGCACCCGGCCCTGGTCGCCAGTTTCGGCTTCTTCGATGTCGGCCAACAGCAGGAAGGCGGCTTCACGCGGCTGCATGCGCGCTGCCGCTTCCGCCTTGGAGCGAGCCTTGGCGAATTCCCGCGCGTCGAGCGCTGCCTGGGCGACGACGAGAAGGGATTCGACGTTGTTCGGGCGCAGCCCTTCCAGCCGTTCGGCGCGCTTCAGCCGGTCGAGCGTGGAATCACCACTGCGGGCCCTGACATAAGCTTGGCCGATCTCAGGATGCGGTGCCGATTTCCATGCCTGTTCGAGGATCGAGGCGGCCTTGCGCACACCGCCTTCGCGAAACAGCGCCTTGGCGGCAATAAGGGCTGCCGGAATGAAATCGGCGGCGAGCTTCAGTGCCTGCAACGCGTCGTCGCGGGCACCGGTCGGATTGTTTTCGAGCATTTCGCCGGCGCGCGCCGTCAGCAGGACGGCGTGCAGACGGTTGGCTTCGGCCTTTTCGACGACGCGGGCGGCCTTCTGTTGTTCGAGGAGGCCGATGGCATCGTCCCAGCGGCCGGCCTGGCTGCGATACTCGAGAGTCGCCTGTGCGGCCCAGGGCAGATAAGGCGCGTTGTCGGCAGCCTTTTCGGCATATTGGCGGGCGGCCTCGTTGGCCCCGAGACGGCGCGCCTCCAGATAAAGGCCGCGCAGGCCGAGTTCGCGTGTCTCGGGATCGTTGGCCATCGCCTCGAACTTGGCGCGTGCCTCATCATGGCGGCCCTCGATCAGGGCCGCCTGGGCTTCGAGCAGGTTGATCAGCGGCTCCTGGTCGGCGCGGATGAGACCGCGTGAGCGGGCGGCCATCTTGCGGGCAAGCAGCGCATTGCCGGCGCCGGCGGCGATCAGCCCGGTCGACAGCGCCTGATAACCACGGTCGCGCTTGCGGGCGCGGAAATAACGCGTCACCGAATGCGGCGAGGTCCAGACCAGGCGGACGAACCACCAGCCGATCATCACGGCGGCGATCAGAGCGATGATCGCACTGGCAGCGACGATCAGCTTCGTCTGGTAGATCTGGCCCTCCCAGATCAGCGAGAGGTCTCCGGGACGATCGGCGAGCCAGGAGAAGCCATAGGCGAGAAGCAGCACGAAGAGGGCGAAGACGACAAGGCGGATCAGCATGGTCTCATCCCTCCTTGCCGGTGCCGGAAACCGCTTTCGACAGCGCCCCGCCGACCAGTTCCTCGACGCGGATACGCGCGTCGAGAGATTGCTTGAAGGCGGTGGAAGCCTGTTTGCCGGGAGCCGGCAGGTTATTCCATTCGGCAGTAGCGCCCGGCAGGTCGCCGATCTTCACTTTATCCTCCAGGCGGGCGGCGACGGCTTCGACGCTTTCGCCCTCGATATTGCCGACGGGACGGACACTCACCAGCGACTTGGCGCTCGACATCAACCGGTCCGACCAGCTCTCGTTCGGATCCGGCTGGTTGACGGCTTCGACGATCGCGGTGGCGACATCTGGAACCTGACGCACGAGTTCAGCGCGCGAGGGAATGCCGGTCTCGGCAAAGGCGCGCAGGTCAGCGACCGCAGGATCGTCGGGTGCGACACCGGCGAAGGTATCGAGTTCGGCCAGGAACGGCCCACCGCGATCGATCGCCGCCTTGAGGGCGGCAGCTGCGATCGCCCGGGCAACGGCGACATCCTCGCGCGGCGCGTTCAGCTTCTTTTCTGCCTCTTCGAGGCGCTTGGCGATATCGGCGCCGCTCGTCGTCTGCTGCTCGGAAGATTGGGAAAGTGTGGCGCGCAACTGGTCGACCTGACCGGTCAGTTCCGCAATCTTCTGGTTGAGTGACTCGACATTTGCCGAATTGGCCGGTGCGGCGGCTACCGGGGCCTTCGCCGCCGTTTCCAGCGCGGCGACGCGCTGCTCAAGCGCACCATCATCCGTGCTCGCCGGATTGGCGGCAAGGTTGGCGACGGCCTGTTTCAGTCCGTCGATCTCGCCGGAAAGATCGGCAGTCTGCGGCGAGGTCGTCTGCGGCGCGGAAGAGCCGCCCGGGAGGTAACCGGCATATTGGATGGCGCCGGCGCCAAGCAGCGCCACGAGGCCGCCGACGATGCCGGCGGCAATGAGACCGGAGGTGGCGGCGCTCTTCGGCGCGGGCTGTTCGGCAGGCGTGAAGGAAGGTTCCGGGGCTACCGGTTCCTCCTCCGGCGCATCCATCGCCGGTTTCTCTTCATATTCGGCATGCGACCCAGTGTCGGTTTCGGGCGGCGGGCCGACATCGGCGGTGCTGTCGGCATCGCCGGTTTCATGGTCCACCGGTTTTTCGGTATCGGCTGCGGAGGCGAATTCCTGTGCATCGAGGTCGATCGTGACCGGCTCGTCGGCGCTCTTCGAATGGCGTGGCGGGTTTCCCGATACCATGAGGTCCTCTTTATCCTGCATTGCAACGAAACTAGACAGTGATGCCAGTTAAGGGAAGAGGTTAGATCAAATTTGGGCGGCTAAAGCCTTCAAAGCAGCGACAAAAGGCTTTTCTCATCCGTCGTTGGCGAAATCATTACGCTTTTTCTCAGAGCCGCGGGAATCGCTTCCGCTACCGCTTCGCTGAGGCAGATAAGGCGGATTCCGCTGTCCTCCGGCAGAGCCGATCGCAGTTCCGGCACGCGAAAGAAATCCTCGGCCGTCTGCCGGGAATAGAAGAGTATGACCTCCGGCCTCCGGCCTGAGAAAATCGCTCCGATCTCTGCCGGGCCGGGGGCGACCGGCTGCATGCGATAACATTCGGCGACGGAAAAGCGGATGCCGCGTTGGCGCAATCCTGCTTCGAAAGTTTCGGCGCGCGGCAAGCCGGCAAGATAGAGCAATTCGTCCGCTTCCCGCGCCGCGACGAGATCGGCGAGATCGCGGCCGTTGCCCTTGGATGAAGCGACCGATCGGAAGCCGAGCTTGCGCGCTTCTTCCGCCGTCGTCTCGCCGACGGCGAAAAGCGGGCGGGCAAGATGCGGACGAAGCTGCTCTTCGAGAGCGGCAACGACCCTGATAGCTTCGGCGCTGGTCACTGCGATTGCGCCGCTGGTTCTAGCCAACGCGGCCGCGGCTGCCGCGCTGTCGTGCAGGGGCCGACGCAGCGGCAGCAGCAGCGGCTCGTGGCCCATATCGCGCAGACGTTGTGCGGTTTTCGTCGCCGAATGCGCGGGGCGGGTGACGAGCACGCGCATGGCCGCGTCAGTGCCAATCGTCGAAAAAGGCGCTGCCGGCCCTTGCTCGAACGTCCTGGCCGGCGCGGGTGCCGAGGGCTGCCGCATCGCGGCGGTGGCCGTCGGTGGTCACCGCATGCTGGCTGCGGCCGTCAGGCGTGATGATAAGGCCGGAGAAGCGGATCAGGTCGCCTTCGCAGACCGCATAACCGCCGATCGGCGTGCGGCACGAGCCGTCGAGAGCGGCGAGAAAGGCACGTTCGCAGGAGACGGTATCGAAGGTCGGCGCGTCGTTGACCGGTGCCAGCAGATCGTCGATCCTGGTATCACCGATGCGGCTTTCGATGCAGATCGCTCCCTGCGCCGGCGCCGGCGGGAAGGTGTCGGGATCGAGGATATCGGTCAGCACCTCGACCTTGCCAAGGCGCTTCAGGCCGGCAAGCGCCAGCAGGGTCGCATCGACCTGACCCTCTTCGAGCTTGCGCAGGCGCGTTTCCACTAGGCCGCGGAAGGTGATGACATTGATATCCGGCCGCATGCGGCGGATCAGCGCCTGGCGGCGCAGCGACGACGAACCGACGGTGGCGCCATGCGGCAGGTCGATCAGTTTGCGCGCGGTGCGGCCGATGACGGCGTCGCGGATATCTTCGCGCGGCAGATAGGCGGAGAGATAAAGCCCCTCGGGTAGCTTCGTCGCAATATCCTTGGCGGAGTGCACGGCAAAATCCAGCTCGCCGGCAACGAGCTTCTGCTCAATTTCCTCGGTGAAGAGGCCCTTGCCGCCGATCTCGGCCAGCGAGCGGTCGGTGATGCGGTCGCCCTTGGTTGTCAGCACGACGATCTCGAACATGTCCTCGGGTAGATGATGCGCCGCCATCAGCCTGTCGCGGGCCTCATGCGCCTGGGCAAGCGCCAGCGGGCTGCCCCGCGTGCCGATCCGGAAAGGTTTTGTTTGCATCCGCTCTATTCCGTTGTTACCGGAGTTCTCGTAAACGGGTTTCCATCCCATCGCAATCAACGAACAGGCTTCATGGTTCCCTTTCTGCGCATCCTTGGCATCGAAACGAGCTGCGACGAGACCGCCGCCGCCGTCGTCGAGCGCGATGCGGAAGGGCATTCCAACGTGCTGTCGGATGTCGTGCTTTCCCAGCTCGACGAGCATAGCGCTTATGGCGGCGTGGTGCCGGAAATCGCCGCGCGTGCCCATGTCGAGGCACTGGACGAGCTTATCGAGGAAGCGCTGAAGCGCGCCAATGTGTCGCTGGCCGATATCGACGCCATTGCCGCGACGTCGGGACCTGGGCTGATCGGCGGGCTGCTTGTGGGGTTGATGACCGGCAAGGCAATCGCCAGGGCAGCCGGCAAGCCGCTTTATGCGGTCAACCATCTCGAAGGTCATGCGCTGACGGCGCGGCTGACGGACGGGCTCTCCTTTCCCTATCTGATGCTGCTCGTCTCCGGCGGCCATACCCAGCTCATCCTGGTGCGCGGCGTCGGAGAGTATGAGCGCTGGGGCACGACGATCGACGATGCGCTCGGCGAGGCCTTCGACAAGACGGCAAAGCTGCTCGGCTTGCCGTATCCCGGCGGCCCGGCGGTGGAACGGATGGCGCGGAACGGCAATGCCGATCGCTTCGCTTTTCCGCGACCACTGGTCGGCGAGGCACGGCTCGATTTCTCCTTCTCCGGGCTGAAGACGGCGGTGCGGCAGGCGGCGCAGGATATCGCGCCGCTCAGCGATCAGGATGTGGCGGATATCTGCGCGTCGTTTCAGAAGGCGATCTCGCGCACGCTGAAGGACCGCATCGGCCGCGGCCTGCAGCGGTTCAAGACGGAATTTGCGGCGGCATTCCCAGCGACTGGCCCAGCGACTGGCGAGAAGCCGGCACTGGTCGTTGCCGGCGGTGTCGCTGCCAATCTCGAACTGCGCGGCACGCTGCAGGCGCTATGCGACAAGAACGGCTTCCGCTTCATCGCGCCGCCGCTGCACCTCTGCACCGACAATGCGGTGATGATTGCCTGGGCAGGACTGGAGCGGATGGCGACCGGAGCCGCGCCGGATGCGCTCGACGTCCAGCCGCGTTCACGCTGGCCGCTCGATTCCCATGCGCAAACGCTGATCGGTTTCGGCAAGAGAGGGGCCAAGGCATGAGCGAAAACATCGCCGTCGTCGGATCTGGGGCTTTCGGCACGGCGCTCGCCACCGTCATCGCCCTTGCCGGCCGTAGCGCGGTGACGCTCGTCGGGCGTAATCCGTCGCTGATGGCCGATCTGAAGGCAGAACGGCTGCATGATGCGGTGCTGCCCGGTATTCTCCTGCCCGATACGCTGAAATTTGCCGCCGAGGCGGAGGCGATTGCCGACGCCTCCATCGTGCTTTTTGCGATGCCGTCGCAGGCGCAGGCCGATGCGGCGCGGCAATACGGCCCCTATCTTTCCAAGGATGCCGTTGTCGTCACCTGCGCCAAGGGTATCGAGCGGGCAACCGGCAATCTTCTGACCGACATGCTGGAACGGGAATTGCCGGACCATTCCGTCGCCGTGCTTTCCGGTCCGGGTTTTGCCGCCGATATCGCCAAGGGCCTGCCGACGGCGATGGCGATTGCGGCTGAGGATATGGAGGTCGCCGAACGGCTCGCACAGGCGATTTCCGGCCGGACCTTCCGGCTCTATGCCTCCAGCGACCGCGTCGGCGTGCAGCTCGGCGGCGCGTTGAAGAATGTGCTGGCAATTGCCTGCGGCATCGTCGAAGGCGGCGGCATCGGCGATTCCGCGCGTGCGGCGCTGATTGCGCGCGGGCTTGCGGAAATGTCGCGTTTCGTCGTCGCCAAGGGCGGCCAGGCCGATACGGTGCGCGGGCTTTCCGGCCTTGGCGATCTGGTGCTGACGGCAACGAGCCATCAATCGCGCAACCTGCGCTTCGGCATAGCGCTCGGGCGCGGCGAAAAGGCCGATCCGCTGCAGGGCGCGCTGGTAGAAGGTGCGCTTGCCGCCTCCGTCGCCTCGCGGCTTGCCGCAGAGCTTGCGGTCAGCATGCCGATTACAGACGCCGTTTCCGCCATCATCGACGGCAGGCTCAATATATCAGAGGCGATAGAGCAACTGATGACGCGTCCGATCACCACCGAATAGGAGACAGACATGCTTTTCGCCCTTCTTTGCAAGGACAAGCCGGGACATTTGAACGTGCGCATGGAGACGCGTTCGATACATGTCGAGTATCTGAACGGGCTGAACGCCGAGGGAACGCTGAAGATCGCCGGTCCATTTCTCGATGACGAGGGCAAGGCCTGCGGCAGCCTGATCATCGTCGACGCTGAGACGAAAGAGGCAGCGCGGGCGCTTGCCGATGCCGATCCTTATGCCAAGGCCGGACTGTTCGAAAGTGTCGACGTCAAGGCCTACAACTGGGTCTTCAACAAACCGGAGGCGTGAGCATGGCGCACTGGCTCTACAAATCCGAACCCGCCTCCTGGTCGTGGGAGCAACAGAAGGCTGCCGGCGAAAAGGGCACGGAATGGACGGGCGTTCGCAACTATCTGGCGCGCAACAACATGCGGGCGATGCAGATCGGCGACAAGGGCTTTTTCTACCATTCCAATGACGGGCTTGAAGTCGTTGGCATTGTCGAAGTCTCAGCGCTGTCGCAGCCCGATTCCACCGCCAAGGGCGACCCGAAGTGGGATTGCGTCCACATTCGCGCCGTCATGGACATGCCGAAGCCGGTGACGCTGAAGGATGTCAAGGCGAGCGAGAAGCTCGCCATGATGGCGCTCGTCACCTCGATGCGGCTTTCGGTGCAGCCGGTGACGGAAGAGGAATATCTCGAAGTCTGCCGCATGGGCGGACTGGACAATCCGCCGCGTTGAAGACCGATCCGGAAGCCTTCATCCGCGCCAATACCAGCCCGATGGCGCCGCCGCACGTGCCGGAGATTTCACTCCATCTGGCGTGCGAGGCGCATGAGCTCTGGTTAAAGACGGAGGAGGAACTGGAAGCGATCGGCCTGCCGCCGCCCTTTTGGGCTTTTGCCTGGGCGGGCGGCCAAGGACTGGCGCGCTACATTCTCGATCATCCGGAGGTGGTGCGCGGCAAACGGGTGCTGGATTTCGCCAGCGGTTCCGGTCTTGTCGGCATAGCGGCTGCTATGGCCGGTGCCCGGGAGGTCACCGCCAATGATATCGATCCCTGGGCGGAGGCGGCAGTCCGGCTGAATGGCGGGGCTAATGAAGTTTCGCTCGGCTTTAGCGGCGCCGATCTGATCGGGCAGGCCGTCGAGGCGGATATCGTGCTTGCCGGCGATGTCTTCTACGACGGCGCTTTTGCCGATGCACTCGTTCCCTGGTTCGCGAAGCTGGCGGACCAGGGAAAGCCGGTGCTGGTCGGCGATCCCGGACGCAGCTACCTGCCTCGGGATCGGCTGGAATTCTGCGCAGCCTATGAGGTGCCTGTGACGCGGGCGCTGGAGGACAGCGAAATCAAGAAGACGACGGTGTGGCGCTTCGTTTCCTAAGTCGGATCGACATTCAGGATTCGATCATTCGCGATCGCCCGGACAAAAAGACGTCAGCCGGCGATCAAAGCGGCTTCATACACCATCGTCGCGGCGGCAAGATCAGCCAACGCCGTTCCGACTGCCTTGTAGAGAGTGATTTCATCGTTGGACGCCCGCGCTGGACTATCCCGACGACACAGCTCGTCAAGTGTCGCACGCACCGCATCCGTAGAAATGACGCCGGCCCTCATCGGCTGAACCAGATCGCCTGCTTCGTGAAGGGCTTCGTGAGTGTCGATATAGACCGATGAGCGCCGAAGCGCCTCGTCATCGGCCTCGCGCATCGCCGGGGTGAAGCCGCCGATCAGATCGACATGGGTGCCCGGCCGTAGCCATTCGCCCCGGATAAGCGGTGCCGTCGCCAGCGTCGCTGCGCTGACGATATCGGCTTGCCGCGCCGCGGTTTCCAGATTCGTAACGGCAGTGGCCTGGAGCCCCTTTTGCCGGAGGCTCTGCACCAGCCGTTCCGCACTGGCGGGATCGATATCCCAGATATCGACATGCGCGATCGGCCGGACGGCGCGGTAGGCATCGGGTATGAGGCTCGCGACGCGACCTGCGCCGATCACCAGCAGACGGCGTGCGTCCTGTCGGGCAAGATAGTCCGCAGCAAGGGCCGATGCCGCTACCGTGCGGCGCGTGGTGATCGTGTTTCCGTCAAGTAGCGCAAGCTGCATCCCGGTCCGGCCATCATAGAGCATGTAAGTCGAGGTCAAACCGGGAATGCCGCGTACCGTGTTGCCGGGAAAGACGGTAACGGTCTTGATGCCAAGGTAGCGCTCCGACCGGTGCGTTTCATGCCAGGCCGGCATCAGAAGCAGCGTCGCATCCGGCTCGCCGCTATTGGCTATCGTGTGGTGATGCCGTACCGGCACAACACAGCCTTCGGCAAATGCTTGCCGCAGGGTCGCGACCAGCGCGCCGAATGGTAGGAACTCGCCGGTTGTCTGGGCATCGAGAAGACGGATTTGTGTGTCGGTCATTGAAGCGATCTCTCAGTAAGTTTTGACTGCTGGATAAAGCGAGTTCTGTGTGACTGAACGAGAGCAGCGCCTGAGCCGCGTCGCTACTCGCGGCGCGCTATCTTTTCAACCGGGATCGGCTCTTTGGACACTCCGTTGCGATCGGAATGCGGAGCAACTCGGCACCGCTCAGCCAAACGCAGCATTCTTCTCCAGAATTCTGGCGTATTGCGTAAGCGGATAGCACAGGGCGAAGAAGATCAACGCGACGAGACCGTAGACCTTGAAAGGTTCGAAGGTCGCGTTGTTGATGGCGTTCGCGGTTTTCAGCAGTTCTTCGAAGCCGAGGATCGAGGCCAGTGCGGTGCTCTTGATCAACTGGACCAAGAGCCCGACAGTCGGCGCGCGCGTGATCCGGAAAGCCTGCGGCAGGATGACAAGGCGAAGTTCGAGGAGACGATGCAAGCCCAGGCTGGCTGCGGCGTCCCATTGCCCGCGCGGCACCGCCTCGACGCCGCTCCGCCAGATTTCCGCAAGATAAGCGCTAGCATAGAACGTCAGGCCGCAGACGGCGGCGGTCCATGACTCGATCCGGAAGCCGACCATCGGCAGGCCGAAAAACATCAAAAAGAGCTGCATGAGGAGCGGCGTTCCCTGAAACAGGGCAATGTAGCCGGACGCGAAGCTGCGCGACCAGCGCGTTTTCGATATCCGTGCAGACAGGATCGCCAATCCAACGATGGCGCCGCCGGCAAAGGCTGCGAGCGAAAGCAGCAGGGTCCAGCGTGTCGCGAAGACAAGATTGCGCAGAATGTCCCAGAAGGTGAACTCAATCATGCCAGACCGGCTCCCAGAAAACGGCGTTTCCCGGCGAAAAGGAGCCGGCGAAGTGCGGCGGACATCGAAAGGTAGATCAACGTCGCCACCAGATAGGTCTCGAAGGAACGGAAAGTGCGCGACTGAAGCAGATCGGCCTCCTGCGCCAGCTCGCGGACTGATATTTGCGAAACCACCGCCGATTCCAGCATCATGATGATGATCTGGCTCGTCAACGCCGGGAAAATGATGGCAATCGCTTGCGGCATGATGATTTTGAAGAACACCAGCCGGGGCCTCGGGCCGAGTGCCTGCGCAGCCTCCTTCTGGCCTCTCGGTATGGCATCGAGCCCGGCCCCGACCACCTCGATCGTGTAGGCCGCCATATTGAGGGTCATGGCAAGAACTGCGGCAGAGATCGGATCGAGGCGAATGCCGAGGCTGGGCAAGCCAAAGAAGATGAAGAACAGCTGCACCAGGAATGGCGTATTACGCATGACTTCCACATACAGGCCGACGACCTTGCGCAACCATGGATAAGGTCCCCGGCGCGCGGCCGCGCCGAGAATGCTGAGAACGATCCCTAGGACCGATGTGGAGGCCGTCAGTGCAAGCGTCGTGCCTGCGCCATAAGCCAAAGCTCCCATTCCGTCCCAAAGCCAATTGAAATCGAGGCTGTACCGCGATCGTCGTTCAGGTAGGCGATCCTGTTCTGGCCAGTAACGCTCACGAGATTGAGTTTCACGCCGAGGCCGTCGGCGATCT
Organism: Rhizobium sp. NZLR8; assembly: GCF_019685025.1. Classification (NCBI taxonomy): domain Bacteria; kingdom Pseudomonadati; phylum Pseudomonadota; class Alphaproteobacteria; order Hyphomicrobiales; family Rhizobiaceae; genus Rhizobium; species Rhizobium sp. NZLR8. The sequence goes on from NZ_JABDVY010000005.1 coordinate 322,763, forward strand.
TCTGGGCGACGTCGACGTCATAGCCCTTGATGCTCATATCGGCGCTTGCCGAAGAGAAGGGCGGGAAATCGGAGAAGATGCCGATGTTAATCTCGCCTGCGGCTTTGATATCGGCAAGTTCGTCGGCCTGCGCGGCCGCTGCAAGGATGCCGAACACGGCAATTGCCGCGGTGGCGGTGTAGCGCAATTTCATAAGAGCAGTCATGTCGTTCCCCTTTTTGAGACGTGTTGTGCGGCAGGTGATGGATGGCAGCGGGCACGAGGCACGCTGCCGTTGTGGAGTTGATTCTCAGGTCACCTTTGTCCTGACAGCGGGACTGAACATCGCGAGGCACAGGAGTTCGAACAGGACCTGCGCGGCGATCTGCGCGGTGTTGGTGGTGTTGTCGTATTGCGGCGCGATTTCCACGACGTCGCCGCCGATGAGGTTGATGCCTTTGAAGCCACGCAGTAGGCTCAGAACCTCCCTCGGCTGAAGCCCGCCGACTTCTGGCGTGCCAGTTCCCGGAGCGAAGGCCGGATCGAGGCTGTCCACGTCGAAACTGAGATAGGTTGGACCAGCGCCGACAACCTCGAGAGCCTTTGCGACCACAGCCTTGAGGCCCATCTCCGCCACCTCTTCCGCGTGGACGACGGTCATGCCGGAGGCAAAGGAGAACTCCCAGAGATATTCGCCGCCGCCGCGGATGCCGATCTGGATCGTACGCTTCGGATCGAGCACGCCCGCCAGAACCGCCTCGCGGAAGGGCGCGCCGTGGTGGAACTTAGAGCCCTCATAGGGACCAGCGGTGTCGCAATGAGCGTCGATGTGGATCATGCCTACCGGCTGGCTGGCCGCCAGGCCCTTGAGAATGGCGCCGGAGATCGAATGGTCGCCGCCGACCGACAGCGGGATAACCCCGGTTGCCGCGATCATCCGGTAGCAGGCCTCGATGTCGGCATGGCACTCGGCCAGGTCGAACCGGCTGCGCATCGGCACGTCGCCGACATCGGCGACTGTTAGCCCTCCCATTGGCGCGACTCGCAGAACATGCTCGTAGGGGCCCACACGCTCGATCGCCCGGACGGCCCGCGGCCCCAGCCGCGCGCCGGCGCGATTGGTGACGCCGAGATCCATCGGCACGCCGATCAGAGCTATGTCAAGCGCCTCAAGGACCTCGGGCTGCAAGCCGTTCTCGATGAAACGGGCGTCCAGAAAGGTCGCAGGATCGGCGAAGGGCCATTTGCGGCTGTCGCCGTCCTTGAATACGCTCGCCGCCACGGCGCGGAAGTGCGGATCTTCCATCTCACCGCCTGCAGCGCTGCCGAAGCGCTTTCTCAAGTCTTCCAGAAAATCTCGGTCAATGGTCAAGGCAGGCTCCCGCGGTATTGATGCTGCCATCATCATCGGCGCCACCCGCTTCTCTTGGAACCGCGAAAATTCGAGAGGGGATATAACGATTCTTGATAGCTCGGATCCGCCAAGGCTCCGCGATGCGGGTAGTGCGTTCATCGGGATATTCAGAAAACTTTATAACCCGGCGAGAATTTTCCCACTACCGCGGTTGGCAACCTCCAAGCAGTCTCCGATGCGAACGGTCCAGCAGAGGGCCGACAACAAAGGGGACCTACCATGTTGCACGATATGACACGCCGCCGTTTCCTCGGATCCGCCGCTGCCGCGGGGATTGCCGGCACGATGACCGGGTTTGCGAGATCCGCCGCAGCCGGCAGCGGCAATCTCACCGCCGTTGAATGGGGCGGCGATGTCGTCGAAGCCATGAAGCAGATCGCCGCCGACCAGAATGCGGCGACGTTCAACTGGGTTCTTCATCAGGGCGGCGCGGGCGCGATCCTGCCAAAGATCAAGGCCGTCTGGCCGAATGTCGACTACGACTATGTCGCCGGCTGGGAAGGCTCATTCAACAGTATGGTGAAGGAAGATTGGCTCGAGACCATCAATCCTGCCGATGTTCCCAACCTTGCGAATATTCCCGAGAAAATCATCATTCGTGATGGCAAGGGCAATATCAAAGCGGTCCCACGCGCAGTTGGCGGCATGTATTTTGGATCCCGAACCGACACGGCTCCGATCGCTGTGAAGACCATCGATGATCTGCTCAGCCCCGATCTTAAGGGCGCGATCTGCTGGCCGGGCCCGACACAGAGCATGATGCTCCAGATTGTCGCGCTCGCCCTTCACGCTGGCGGCAGTGAAACGAATATGGAACCCGGGTGGAAGCTCATGAAGGAATTGGCGAAATCCGGCAATATCGGCCGCGTCGCCATCACCGATATCGATTTCACAAATTCGCTGACGTCGGGCGAGACCTCCGTCGGCTTCTTTGCTGAGCCCGGCTGGGCGGCCGTGGCGAAGAACTTCCCGGTTACTCGTTTCACCAAGGACACCAACTTCAGGGCCTTCCTCTACCAGAGCGGTTTCGGCGTACTGAAGAATAGATCGAAGACCAAGGCAACGCTCGATTTCGTCAACTTCGCAATCAGCCCGGACATGAATTCGCTCTACGCCAAGGTGGCGGGCGAAGCGCCGTTGAACAGCAAGGCGCTCACGCCCGACAATCTCAAGCATCTGTCCTTCACGTCGGACGAGTTTTCGAGCTTCGTCTATGTGCCGGACTACAATGTCGTTCTCGAACAGCAGGATGCTGGTCCAAACGCTGGGAACAGGACATCGCCCCGTTGCTCTAAGGCACCTCGCGGCAGGTTATCGAAGGCGCGACGCGGGCTTCGATAACCTCCCTTTCTCGTGGCCCGTAAGGGCGAGGAAAAGGCTGTTCCACCATGACCAAAGCAAAGCGGCAACCCGTTGCCATTTCTATTCCTGATCGCCGAGATGCGGCACTGACGCTCGGGCCAGCCCTCCTGGTGTTCGCATTCGGTTTTCTGTCACCGTTAATCAATCTGGCAATCGAAAGCTTGAAGGAGTTTACGCCGGGGCGCGTCGGCTCCGTTGAAAATGCCGCGGCAACGGTCCAAAACTATTACGAGCTTGCAAACCAGGCGTTTGCGAGTGTCCTGATGACGACCTTCTGGATCGGTGGAGTTGCCGCGATCATCGGTCAGCTTGTGGCATTCCCGCTGGCCTACTTTATCGTGCGGCGCATTTCCCCACGGATGCGCGCGCTCACCCTCGGCTTTTTGATTACGCTTGTTCTATCCAGCGTCCTGATCAAGACATACGCGATCGAACTGACCTTCGGGTCGGTCGGCATCTTCCGACCCCTCCTCCTGACACTTGGCTTTTCGCCCAACAGCCGCGAATATATTAATATCGTCGTTACTGCGGGTCTGGTTCACTCGATTATACCGGTCGCAACGCTCACGCTGATTGGCGCGATGCAATCGATCGATCCGCGTCTGCTCGATGCAGCCCAGTCGCTCGGCGCGCCGGGATGGAAAGCCCATCTGTCGATCACACTTCCCCTGAGTTTCCCGGCTCTGATCTCAAGCACGCTTGTCTCGCTGACTTTCGCGATCAGCGCCTTCGTCATTCCCATGGTGCTCGGGAGGGGCCGGGTGCTTTTCATATCGAACGTCATCTACACCCGGTTCAGCGATATCGCCAACTATCCGAGCGGCGCGGCGATCTCGCTCGTCATGCTTGCCGCAGCCTTGGCGGTCGTCGCTGTCATAACGTTTGCGCAGGCCTGGAAGGTTTCCCGATGAGCAGACAGTCTCTTGCAGCGCGAACCGGAGACCGGATCGGCGTTTCCCTCGCCTACGGTGTCATCGGCCTTGGATTGGCGTTCCTCGCCATCCCGTTGGCGATAACATGCCTCATGGCTTTCGACGCCAGGACCTACCTCGGTCCACTGCCGCCACCTGCCTTGTCGCTTCACTGGTTCGAACGGCTCGTCTCCCAGGCGGATATCCTTACCAGCCTACGCACCAGCCTCATTTTGGCGGTACTCACGACGGTTCTGTCCGTCACGGTCGGAACTGCGGCGGCTGTCGGCCTTGCCCGGGGCAATTTTCCAGGAAAGGCAGCGCTGACTTCGGCCTTTCTCTCGCCACTCATCGTTCCGCCGGTCGTCATTGGATTCGGCCTCCTGCTTTTCCTTTCCAAGGCCGGTATTACAAATGGTATGGCGCGCCTGCTTCTCGGCCACGTGATCGTGACGTTGCCCTATTGCATAAGGACCAGTCTCGCCAGCCTTCTCGGCAGCGACCAACGATTGACGGAAGCCGCAATGGTTCTCGGCGCCACCGAGCGCCAGGCCTTCTGGACCATTACCCTGCCGCTCATGCGGACGGGCGTTGTCACCGGTGCGATCTTCGCCTTCGCAATTTCTATAGATGACGTATCGATCAGTCTCTTTCTGAGCGATCCGTCCGCAACGACCTTGCCTGTTACGCTGGTCAGCAACATGCGCGCGGCTTTCGATCTGACGATCGCTGCGGCGGCCGTGGTCCTGATTGCCGTCACCGCGTTGCTGATCGTTGTGCTGGACCGTGTCGTCGGCTTCGACACTGTCGTCGGCCAGGGTTTGTTTCGTTCATGAGGACAATACGATGATTTCTGCCGTGGAATTTCAAGGGGTCAGCAAGCGCTTCGGCGAAACGGTCGCCCTCGGTAATGTCTCCTTCTCGGTGAACCCAGGTGAAACAATCGCACTGCTTGGACCGAGCGGTTGCGGCAAGACCACCATTCTTCGGCTCATTGCCGGGTTCGAGCGCCCCGACAAAGGCTCGATCTTGATCGACGGCGAGCCGATGGCCGGATTGAAACCCTATGAGCGCAATGTCGGGCTGCTGTTCCAGCACTACGCTCTTTTCCCGCATATGACCGTCGAACAGAACATCGGCTATGGACTTCGCCATCGCAACCACCCGCCGGGGCAAATACCTCGCCGCATTGCCGAGATGCTCGAGCTCGTCCGACTCGTCGGTTTCGGACAGCGGCGGCCGCACCAGTTGAGCGGCGGCCAGCAGCAGCGTGTTGCGCTTGCGCGGGCGCTCGCCACCCATCCAAGCCTTGTTCTTCTGGATGAACCCCTGTCGGCCCTCGACGCCAAACTTCGCCATGAGCTGCGCACCGAATTGAAAGATGTGCTCGCCGCGGTCGGCTCGACCGCGATCGTGGTAACCCACGACCAGGAGGAGGCGATGAGCCTGGGAGAGCGCATATTCGTGATGAACCATGGAGCAATCATGCAATCCGGCAGGCCGGATGATGTGTATTGGCGTCCAGACTCGCGTTTCGTCGCGGATTTCATGGGGCGGACGAATTGGATTCGTGGCTCGATTTCGGCCGCAGGCGGAACGGCTCGCAAGTTTCGTTCCGAATCCGGCTGGGAGTTTCCGGTCGCGTCCGCCGGAAGCCTTTCAGGTGCCGCCGAGATTTGCGTGAGGCCGGAAAACGTCGAGATATCATCCGGTGTCCCGGGTGCCGGGGCGGCCATGCCCGGACGCATTGCCGACGTTGTGACACTCGGTGCCTTCAGGCATATCGTTCTGGACCTCGTCAGTGGCGACCGCATAATCTCGGCTTGCCCGAACCGTCCAGACATAGCCTTCGCGCGAGGGCAGGCGATCAGCGTTTCCATTCTCCCCGAGGCATGCGTTCTCTTCGCGCGATAAACTGTTATTGACGGGGCGCAGCTTGCACTGCGCCCCGGCTAAGGATCGCCAGTTGCCGGAAGAACATGGTTCGTCCAATATCCGCTTATAGGCAGAGAGGCCCTCAGCACTCGAGCGCCCCAAACTATGGAATGCGGCTTCTGATGCTTGATCTTGATTCCTATCTGCTTCGTGCATTTCTGACCGTCGCGGAGATCGGCACCGTCAATGGAGCTGCCGTCAAGCTGAATAGAACGCAGGCGGCCGTAAGCATGCAGATCCGCAAGCTGGAGGAGCTTGTTGGTGTTACGCTGTTTTCGCGTTCGTCAAAAGGCCTCGAGCTCACGAGCCATGGGCAGATCATGCTGGCTTATGCCCGCGAAATGGTCGCCCTCAGCGACGAGGTCGAGAAAAGGCTGACAGGCAGGATGATCGAGGACCGCATTCGCCTCGGCGTCGTTGAGGACTTCGCAGCTGGCCACCTGATCGACATTCTTAGTGACTTCAGAGCCCAGAACCCGAAGGTCGAGATCGACATCATTGTCGAGCCGAATCGCCGCCTCGCCAGCCTGTTTGAAGACAGGAAGCTGGATCTGGTGGTTTGCGACATCACCTGCCTCTCACGAAAACCGAACCTGATCTGGACCGAATATTTGATGTGGACGGTCAGATCCGACTTTGTGGCGGACGCGGAAAAACCGCTTCCCATCATTATGTTCGAGGAGGAGTGTCCCTGGACGCTTCCGACGCTTGCGGCTCTGTCCCAGCGGAACATCAAGTGGAAGACGGCATGCGTCGCATCGACGCTCGTGGCCATGGCGACCGCGGTTCGCGTCGGTATTGGTATCGCGCCAATGATGCTCACGACAAAACCGGAGGGCTGCCGGACACTTGACCGATCGGCGGATCTGCCCGGTCCGGTGCGCATCGAGATCGGTCTGTATGCTCAGTCCGAGACGGCCGAAGGCGCGCGCTACCTTGTGGACTTCATTTCGCGGCATACGGCCATATTGTCCAGCTAGAGCCTTTCCTGGTCAGATTGAAGCATTCTGCCGGAGCAGGTTTTCGTCAGGGCAGAGGCGATTGGCGGGGGGCATACCCCTTGGTACGTCCGAGCCGTTCGCCTCTGATCCAGGCTAGAGATGCCCGGCCCACCAGACGCATCGCTTCAGCCAACAGAATGATTCAATCTGGAAAGGCTCTAGGAGCGTTCAGCTTCCATTATATCGGGTCAATTTAAATCCCTCTACCGGAATGGCGAGCGAAGCCCCACAGTGATCGGAAGGGTCGACGGCCCAATCTCAAGCATTCATGGAAGTCTGCGAATACGATAATGGGGCAAGCCAAAGTTGACGAAACTCTCCTCGCAAATGCCGCCTATCTGCCCGGCCAGGTCGCAAACCTCACGAGGGGAGCGAGCGTGACGGCGCAAACCAACGAAATATTGGAGCGCATCAATGACATGCTGCTACGCGAAGGTACCGACAAGTCAGAGATCATTCTCGCCAACATTTGGCTCAGGGACCTTGCCTCATTCGAGGAAATGAACAGAGCCTGGGATGCTTGGATGCCGGATAGCGGAACGCCACGGCGGGCAACGTTTGAGGACAAGAATCTCCCGCCGATGTGCGCCATACGTATTGACATAGCCGCGTCGCGAAAGAGTGAGGCCGGGCAAATTTGAGCCGCCCGCGTTCGTCATCATGCTTTAAGGTCGGATGACGCAGACATTGGCCTCATAGGCGCAGGGATCGTCCTGCACTGCAATATCGATAACCTTCGCCTTCGGTGCCAGTTGGTCAGGCCGTGCTGTGGGATAGAAACCATAGCCGTCGCCGCCGACATAGGTTCCGCCATCAGCCTGATAGACATAGGAAGAGCCGGCATAGGTGTCGCCGCCGTCATAACCCAGGGGCTCGGGTGAGCCGATGACGAAATTGCTGCGCCCGACGCGATTGGTCGCCGCCGATGAAAACTGCTTCAGGAACGGCATCCTGTCTCTGCCGGCCCGACGGCCATAAGCATGATCGAAACGGATACCGCGATCGCGCCAGTTCACGCGTTCGCCGAGAAACAATCCGCCGTGGAAAGCGTGACGATGGCCGGGAAAGCGATGATCGTTATGCCGGTCGCCGGCCGCGGCCGGGAATGCGGCAAGCGCAGACAGGGCAAGCAGGGTGACTGCGGACAGGTTGCGAAACATGGATGCTGGCCTCCGGAATTCCGATCGTTAACAAATCGTTAACGCCAGATTGCGCCAAAAGCCGAAGCTTGTCCATTCAGGCTGCAGAATCGGCACAAATATTGAGCGGAAAAGACCAGTTTCTTTAGCCTGCAAACTTCCAGGTGACGCGAATCGATTAAATTAAAAGCCGACAGCGATTGTGCTTGTCGTCGGCGTTCCTGGTGATTAAACGTCGCAATTGATGCAACGCACACAGAGAATTTGTCATTCGTGTGGTTGACTGAGCATGCTCCGAAATCCGGGAGCGCAGAAAGCCGCCGCGAGGTTCTGATGGCGAACGTGACAAATAACCGGCCCCTATCGCCGCATCTGCAAATTTACAAACCTATTCCCACCATGGTCATGTCTATCGTCCACCGCATTACCGGTGGCGCGCTCTATGTCGGCACGCTGCTGGTCGCCTGGTGGCTGATCGCAGCGGCAAGCGGCCAGGGTTCCTATGACTGGGCCAACTGGGTGCTCGGCAGCCTTGTCGGCAAGCTCGTGCTGCTCGGCTATACTTGGGCGCTGCTGCACCACATGCTCGGCGGTTTCCGCCACTTCATGTGGGATCTCGGCTACGGCTTCGGGAAAGAATTCTCGACCAAGCTCGCCATCGCCAACATCATCGGGTCGCTCTGTCTGACCGTGCTGGTCTGGGTGATCGGCTTCCTCATTCGCTTCTGAAGGTCCTCTCATGGATATGCGCACCCCCCTCGGCAAGGTTCGCGGGCTCGGCTCCGCCAAGGACGGCACGGACCATTTCTGGCGCCAGCGACTGACGGCCGTCGCCAATGTTCCGCTGATCCTGTTTTTCCTCATCTTCCTGCTCACCTATGCCGGCGCGCCCTATGCTGACGTGGTTCGTGCACTTTCGAACCCTTTCGTCGCGGTCATCATGGGGCTAATGGTGATCTCCGGCGTTATCCATATGAAGCTCGGCATGCAGGTCATCATCGAGGATTACGTGCATGGCGAGTTCGGCAAGATCGCGCTGCTGATGCTGAACACGTTCTTTGCGATCGTGATCGCCGGCCTCTGTCTGTTCGCCATTCTGAAAATCGCATTCGTAGGATAAGCTCGATATGGCACCGACCTCACCCGCCCAGAACGGCAAGGCCTACAAATATATCGATCACTCCTACGACGTGATCGTCGTCGGCGCCGGCGGCGCCGGGCTGCGCGCCACGCTCGGCATGGCCGAGCAGGGGTTCCGCACGGCCTGCATCACCAAGGTATTCCCGACCCGCTCGCATACGGTCGCCGCCCAGGGCGGCATCGCCGCCTCGCTGCGCAACATGACGCCCGATAGCTGGCAGTGGCACCTCTATGACACCGTCAAGGGTTCCGACTGGCTCGGCGACGTCGACGCCATGCAATATCTGACCATGGAAGCGCCGAAGGCGGTCTATGAGCTCGAGCATTACGGCGTGCCGTTCTCGCGCAACGAGGAAGGCAAGATCTATCAGCGCCCGTTCGGCGGCCACATGCAGAATTACGGCGAAGGCCCGCCGGTGCAGCGCACCTGCGCCGTTGCCGACCGTACCGGCCACGCGATCCTGCATACGCTCTACGGTCAGTCGCTGCGCAACAACGCCGAATTCTTCATCGAGTATTTCGCGCTCGACGTGATCATGTCGGAAGACGGCAGCCGCTGCACCGGCGTCGTCGCCTGGTGCCTCGATGACGGCACGATCCATCGTTTCGCCGCCAAGATGGTGGTGCTGGCGACCGGCGGCTACGGCCGCGCCTATTTCTCGGCAACCTCTGCCCATACCTGCACCGGCGACGGCGGTGGCATGGTGGCGCGTGCCGGCCTGCCGCTGCAGGACATGGAATTCGTCCAGTTCCACCCGACCGGCATCTACGGTTCGGGCTGTCTGATCACCGAAGGTGCGCGCGGCGAAGGCGGCTATCTCGTCAACTCCGAGGGCGAGCGCTTCATGGAGCGCTATGCGCCGTCGGCCAAGGACCTCGCCTCGCGCGACGTCGTTTCGCGCTGCATGACGTTGGAAATCCGCGAAGGCCGCGGTGTCGGCAAGAACAAGGACCACATCTTCCTGCATCTCGACCATCTCGATCCGGCCGTGCTGCACGAACGGCTGCCGGGTATTTCCGAGAGCGCCAAGATCTTTGCGGGCGTCGACGTCACGCGCGAGCCGATCCCGGTTCTGCCGACCGTTCACTACAATATGGGCGGCATTCCCACGAACTATTGGGGCGAAGTGTTGAACGCCGACAGTGCCAATCCGGAACGGATCATCCCCGGGCTGATGGCGGTCGGTGAAGCCGGCTGCGCCTCGGTGCACGGCGCCAACCGCCTCGGCTCCAACTCGCTGATCGACCTCGTGGTCTTCGGCCGCGCCGCTGCGATCCGCGCCGGCGAGGTGATTGATCGCGCAGCGCCGATCCCCCATCTCAATGTCGCAGCCTGCGACAAGATCATCGACCGCTTCGACGGCCTGCGTCACGCCAGCGGCGGCACGCCGACGGCGGAACTGCGCGAGAAGATGCAGCGCGCCATGCAGGAAGACGCGGCGGTGTTCCGTACGCAGGAATCGCTGGAATCCGGTTGCCGGCGCATCTCTGCGATCTGGCAGGAAATGCGCGATATCAAGGTCACCGACCGCTCGATGATCTGGAATTCGGATCTGGTCGAGACGCTGGAGCTGCAGAACCTGATGGCCAACGCCATCACGACGATCTACGGCGCCGAGGCCCGCAAGGAGAGCCGCGGTTCGCATGCGCGCGAGGACTATACCGAGGGTGCATTCGCCGGCCGCGACGACGTCAACTGGCGCAAGCACACGCTTGCCTGGGTGAACGAGGCAGGCGCCGTGAAACTCGACTACCGGCCGGTTCACACCGAGCTTATCGCCGAAGGCATCGATCCGCACAAGATCGAGCCGAAGGCTCGCGTGTACTGATCTCAAGAGGAACCGGACATGGTTGAACTCGCTCTCCCCAAGAATTCTCAGATGCGCGAAGGCAAGGTCTGGCCGAAGCCGGCCGGTGCCAAAAACACCCGCGAATTCCGCGTCTACCGCTGGAGCCCGGATGACGGCCAGAACCCGTCGATCGACACTTTCTACATCGATGTCGACGATTGCGGGCCGATGGTGCTCGATGGCCTGCTTTACATCAAGAACAAGATCGATCCGACGCTGACCTTGCGCCGCTCCTGTCGCGAGGGCATCTGCGGATCCTGCGCGATGAATATCGACGGCACCAACACGCTCGCCTGCACCAAGGGCCTCGACGATATCAAGGGCTCGGTGAAGATCTATCCGCTGCCGCATTTGCCCGTCGTCAAGGATCTGGTGCCTGACCTTACCAACTTCTATGCCCAGCATCGTTCGATCGAGCCGTGGCTGAAGACGGTGTCGCCGGCGCCAGCCAAGGAATGGAAGCAGAGCCACGAGGACCGTCAGAAGCTCGACGGTCTCTATGAATGCATCCTCTGTGCCTGCTGCTCGACCTCCTGTCCGAGCTACTGGTGGAACGGCGACCGCTATCTCGGTCCGGCCGTTCTGCTGCAGGCCTATCGCTGGCTGATCGACTCCAGAGACGAGGCGACCGGCGAACGTCTCGACAATCTCGAGGACCCGTTCCGGCTTTATCGCTGCCACACGATCATGAATTGTGCGCAGACCTGCCCAAAGGGTCTCAACCCGGCCAAGGCGATCGCCGAAATCAAGAAGATGATGGTCGAGCGCCGGGTCTGACCAGCATGCATGCCGTTGGCGGATGAGACGCCTTAGATCTCGAAGCCGTCACGAAGATCAGGTCGTGGCTCGCCTTGGTGCGCGCACAGGGTATCCGTATTGGTACCGGTGCGAGCGTTATTCCGAGATATTGCGGGAGTTCGACAGGGATCCGGACAGAGATCAGCGCGCCCAACACCTTGCTGACAAATTCTATGTGCAGGAAGTTTTGCAGCGGGACAGTTGAACTGTATCGTTTTTTGGTTAGTTGTTGTCACGGGCAATTTATGCGGCTCGACTTGATTAACCAAAGCGAATTACGGTAATCGGACTTGTCTCACGCCCGTTTCTCTGCGGCGCTAGCCGAATTCAGGAGTATGATGATGCAGTTGCGATATGCGATGACAGGTCTGGTGGTTACTCTCGCGCTAGCCGGTTGTCAGCGTACGGCATATGATTACAACTCCGGCTCGAATGCCGGGCCGGCGCCGCTGACGGCGCAGCCGATTCCCTCGGTGCAGGGTGGGCAGCTTCCGCCGGTCAACAGTTCGCAGTTTCCAGCTGCGCCGGCGACGACGGCGCCGATGCCGGGCGCGCAGCCCGGCGCAATGGCCGCAAATGCGCTTGATGTCACCAAGGAATCGATGGTCGGAAGCTGGCGCGTCAATGGCAGCTGCGACATGTTCTTGACGCTGACCAATCTCGGCAGCGGTTCGCGCGGCGGTACGCGCGGCTGCGTCGGCGAGTTGACGGCGATGGGCTCCTGGGAGGTTGCCGGCAAGCAGGTGCTGCTCAAGGACCGTTCAGGCAATCAGCTCGGCAGCGTCTACAAGACGGCTGACAACCGCTTCCAGGGACAGACCAGCACGGGCCAGCAGATCAGTCTCAGCCGGTAAAACGAATCGGCGCGGTAGACGAACCGGCGCGGTAAACCACCGGCGGGCCTCCGCCGATGTCTGACAGGCGGATATGCCCTCATGCAGCCAATGCCCGATTATGCGCTCAGCGTCTGCGAACAGCTTAAAGCCCTGACCGCATCGGGCGCGCTGCAGGTCGACTCCGCCCAGATGGACGTGGCAAAGAGCTTGGATCGGGTGCTGGCCGGGCTGAAGCAGCGGCGGCCAGCGGCAAAATCGAGCGCACTTGGCTGGATGTTTGCCGCCAAGAAGAAATCCGCCGACGGCATCAAGGGGCTTTACATCCACGGCAGCGTCGGCCGCGGCAAGACCATGCTGATGGACATGTTCTTCTCGATGGCGCCGTGCAGGAAGAAACGCCGGGCGCATTTCCACGAATTCATGGCGGATGTGCACAATCGGATCGCGGCGCACCGGCTGAAGCTGAAGAACGGCGAGACGAAGCAGGCCGATCCGATGCCGCCGGTCGCCGCAGCCCTCTACGAGGAAGCGGAACTGCTCTGCTTCGACGAATTCACCGTCACCGATATCGCCGATGCGATGATCCTGTCGCGGCTATTCTCCGAGCTTTTCGCGCGCGGATGCGTGCTGGTCGCGACGTCGAACGTCGAGCCCGACAACCTCTACACGGATGGTCTCAATCGCGGCCTCTTCCTGCCCTTCGTCGCCCTTCTCAAGCAGCATGTCGATGTCGTCACCCTGGGTTCGCCGACCGACTACCGCATGGAGAAGCTGAGCAGCCAGCCGGTCTATCTGGTGCCGATCAACGATCATAACGACATGGCGATGGATGCGTCCTGGACGCAGGCGCTGCATGGGCGCAAGGCGCAACCGCTGGACATTCCGATGAAAGGCCGACACATCCATGTGCCGCTCGCCGTCGACCGTATGGCGAGGTTCTCCTTCGCCGATCTTTGCGACAAGCCGCTCGGGGCGGTCGACTTCCTGGCGATCGCCGAGCGTTACGATATGGTCTTCGTCGATCACATTCCCTTGCTCGGGCCGGAAAAGCGGAACCAGATCAAACGCTTCATCATTCTGGTCGATACGTTCTACGATCATGCCGTGCGGCTCTACATTTCCGCAGCGGCGATGCCGGAGGAACTTCTGGTGCATCGCCGGGGCACCGAGGGCTTTGAATTCGACCGCACCGCATCGCGCCTGTTCGAGATGCGCAGCGCTGAATATCTCGCACTGCACCATGAAAAGCGCGCCGCCGAGTAACAATCCGGTGAGATGATATCTTACGTTTACGTAAGAATTTTAGTATCTAAACGATTGAAATTGCTACATCAAAATTAATGAGTTGCCATTTTCGGGCTTTGGGTCTATGCGATTGCGTCATTGGGCTGTGCCTTGCTGCGCATCGCTCGACGAATTTGATCGCAAAGGAAACAGCGAAATGGCGCGTAACAAGATCGCACTCATTGGTTCTGGCATGATTGGTGGCACGCTGGCACACCTCGCCGGCCTGAAGGAACTGGGCGACATCGTCCTCTTCGACATCGCGGACGGCATTCCCCAGGGCAAGGGTCTCGACATCGCACAGTCCTCTCCGGTCGAAGGCTTCGACGTCAACCTGACGGGCGCCAGCGACTATTCCGCGATCGAAGGCGCCGATGTCTGCATTGTCACCGCCGGTGTCGCCCGCAAGCCGGGCATGAGCCGCGACGATCTTCTCGGCATCAACCTCAAGGTCATGGAGCAGGTAGGCGCCGGCATCAAGAAATATGCGCCGAACGCTTTCGTGATCTGCATCACCAACCCGCTCGACGCCATGGTCTGGGCGCTGCAGAAGTTCTCCGGCCTTCCGGCCAACAAGGTCGTCGGCATGGCCGGCGTTCTCGACTCGTCGCGTTTCCGTCTTTTCCTCGCCAAGGAATTCAACGTGTCCGTCCAGGACGTCACCGCTTTCGTGCTCGGCGGCCACGGCGACACGATGGTGCCGCTTGCCCGCTACTCGACGGTCGGCGGCATTCCGCTCACCGACCTCGTCACCATGGGCTGGGTCACCAAGGAACGCCTCGAAGAGATCATCCAGCGCACCCGTGACGGCGGCGCCGAAATCGTCGGCCTACTGAAGACCGGCTCGGCCTACTATGCGCCGGCCGCCTCGGCGATCGAGATGGCCGAATCCTACCTCAAGGACAAGAAGCGCGTTCTGCCCTGCGCTGCCCAGCTGACCGGCCAGTACGGCGTCAAGGACATGTATGTCGGCGTTCCCACCGTCATCGGCGCCGGTGGCGTCGAGCGCATCATCGAGATCGACCTCAACAAGACCGAGAGGGAAGCCTTCGACAAATCCGTCGGTGCCGTTGCCGGTCTCTGCGAAGCCTGCATCAACATCGCGCCTGCCCTCAAGTAGTCGACGCGCTGAAGTCATCAAACAGGGATAAACCCATGAACATTCATGAATATCAGGCCAAGGCTCTGCTGAAGGGCTATGGCGCGCCGGTTGCCGAGGGTGTGGCTATTCTCAAGGTCGAGGAAGCCGAAGCTGCCGCCAAGGCGCTCCCCGGCCCGCTTTACGTGGTCAAGAGCCAGATCCATGCCGGCGGCCGCGGCAAGGGCAAGTTCAAGGAACTGGGCCCGGAAGCCAAGGGCGGCGTGCGTCTCGCCAAGTCGATCGACGAAGTGATCGCCCATGCCAAGGATATGCTCGGCAACACGCTAGTAACGGCGCAGACTGGCGAAGCCGGCAAGCAGGTCAACCGCCTCTACATCGAAGATGGCGCCGACATCGCCCGCGAACTCTATTGCTCGATCCTTGTCGACCGCTCGGTCGGCCGCGTGGCTTTCGTGGTATCGACCGAAGGCGGCATGGACATCGAAGCCGTCGCCCATGACACGCCGGAGAAAATCCACACGATCGCCATCGATCCGGAAGCCGGCGTGACGGCTGCCGACGTTGCCGCGATCTCCAAGGCGCTCGCGCTCGACGGCGCTGCCGCCGAAGATGCGAAGTCGCTCTTCCCGGCGCTCTACAAGGCCTTCAATGAGAAGGACATGGCGCTGCTCGAAGTCAATCCGCTGATCGTCATGAAGGATGGCCGCCTGCGCGTTCTCGACGCGAAGATGTCCTTCGACGGCAATGCGCTTTTCCGTCACGACGACGTCAAGACGCTGCGTGACGAGACTGAAGAAGACGCCAAGGAAATCGAGGCTTCCAAGTGGGACCTCGCCTATGTGGCGCTCGACGGCAACATCGGCTGCATGGTCAACGGCGCAGGTCTTGCCATGGCGACGATGGATATCATCAAGCTCTACGGCAAGGAGCCGGCTAACTTCTGTGACGTCGGCGGCGGCGCCGGCAAGGAGAAGGTTGCTGCGGCTTTCAAGATCATCACCGCAGACCCCAAGGTCGAAGGCATTCTCGTCAACATCTTCGGCGGCATCATGAAGTGCGATGTCATTGCCGAGGGCGTCATTGCCGCGGTCAAGGAAGTCGGCCTCAAGGTTCCGCTCGTCGTGCGCCTTGAAGGCACCAATGTCGAGCTCGGCAAGAAGATCCTGAACGAGTCGGGTCTCGCGATCACAGCGGCTGACGACTTGGACGATGCAGCCAAGAAGATCGTCGCGGCGATCAACGGCTGAGAGCGATCATGACCTTCCAGTCCACGCCATCTGCTGCTCATATCCGTCTCAATGCCTTTGCCGGCGTATGGGAAGGGGAGGAGCGCGTCGCAGGGTCGGCGTGGACGACTGAAGGTAAGGCCAGTGCTAAACTTTCCGGCGAGGCGCTGTTCGGCGGGTTCTTCCTCGAGCAGCGCTATCGCCAGTCGCGCGATGGGGCTGTTTCGTTCGAGGCCCGAAATGTTTTCGGCTTCGATGCTTCGGACCAGACCTACAAGCTCTACCAGTTCGACAGCGCGGGCTTCGCGCCACCGTCGCCAGCTTCCGGCGAATGGAACGGCAAGGAACTCGTGCTGATGAAGGCTTCGCCGCGCGGCAGACAGCGCACCGCATTCACATTTGAAAATGAAGACTGCTACCGGATGGGCGTCAGCTTTTCGCCTGCAGGCAGCGATACTTGGCAGGAGGTCGTCAGCGGCATCTATCGTCGCTCGTCCCCCACGTCTTCCAACCTCTCCTAGACAAAGGCCTCGCATGTCTATTCTCGTCAATAAAGACACCAAGATCCTCGTTCAGGGTCTGACCGGCAAGACCGGAACGTTCCACACCGAACAGGCGCTCGCCTATTACGGCACGCAGATGGTCGGCGGTATCCACCCGAAGAAGGGCGGCGAAACCTGGACCGGCGCAAAGGGCGAGAACCTGCCGATCTTCGCAACCGTTGCCGAGGGCAAGGAAAAGACCGGCGCCGACGCGTCCGTCATCTATGTTCCGCCGGCCGGTGCCGCCGACGCGATCATCGAGGCGATCGATGCCGAGATCCCGTTCATCACCTGCATTACCGAAGGCATCCCGGTCATGGACATGGTTCGCGTCAAGGCTCGCCTCGACCGCTCCAAGTCGCGCCTGCTCGGCCCGAACTGCCCAGGCATCATGACGCCGGAAGAATGCAAGATTGGCATCATGCCGGGCTCCATCTTCCGCAAGGGCTCGGTCGGTATCGTGTCCCGCTCGGGCACGCTGACCTATGAAGCCGTGTTTCAGACCTCCAACGAAGGCCTCGGCCAGACCACGGCCGTCGGCATCGGCGGCGACCCGGTCAAGGGCACCGAATTCATCGACGTCCTGGAAATGTTCCTGGCCGACCAAGCCACCCAGTCGATCATCATGATCGGCGAAATCGGCGGTTCGGCAGAGGAAGATGCTGCGCAGTTCCTCAAGGATGAAGCCAAGAAGGGCCGCAGCAAGCCCATGGCTGGCTTCATTGCCGGCCGCACGGCGCCGAAGGGCCGCACCATGGGCCATGCCGGCGCTGTGGTTTCCGGCGGCAAGGGCGATGCGGAATCGAAGATCGCGGCGATGGAATCGGCAGGCATCAAGGTGTCGCCGTCTCCGGCCCGCCTCGGCAAGACGCTGGTTGAAGTCCTCAAGGGCTAAACCAACTTATACCCGGGCGGAGGAGCGGCATCTGCGCCTTCCGCCCGGTCTTGACGGCACGAGACATGCAGATGCGCCGCGGACAGGCGGCAATCGGAATGCGGCAGCCGGCGAGCAAGCCGGCAAATTCATCAAAGTCAGGAGGCGGGCGGCAGCGTCCGCATATCACCATGGCACGGCAAGAAGCCAACGAGCAGTTTCAGATCACCTCGTTTCTGGATGGCGCCAACGCTGCCTATATCGAGCAGCTGCATGCGCGCTACGAAGAGGACCCCGCGTCGGTCGACGATCAGTGGCGGACCTTCTTCAAGGCGCTGGAGGAGGATCCCAGCGATGTGAAGAGGGCGGCCAAGGGGGCTTCCTGGCGCAGGAAGAACTGGCCGCTGGCGGCCGGCGGCGATCTGGTGTCGGCTCTCGACGGCGACTGGGGTATCGTCGAGAAGGTTATCGAGACCAAGGTCAAGGCCAAGGCCGAAGCCGAGGGCAAGCCTGCCGACAGCACCGACGTGCTGCAGGCGACGCGCGATTCCGTGCGCGCCATCATGATGATCCGCGCCTACCGCATGCGCGGCCACCTGCATGCCAAGCTTGACCCGCTCGGCATCGCCGCTCCCGTCGACGACTATCGCGAGCTGTCGCCGGAGAATTACGGCTTCACGGCCGCCGATTACGACCGCAGGATCTTCATCGACAACGTGCTCGGCTTGGAACACGCGACCATCCGCGAGATGATCGATATCCTCGAGCGCACCTATTGCTCGACGCTCGGCGTCGAATTCATGCATATCTCCAATCCGGAAGAGAAGGCCTGGATCCAGGAGCGTATCGAAGGGCCGGACAAGGGCGTCGCTTTCTCGCCTGAAGGCAAGAAGGCAATCCTCGCCAAGCTCGCCGAAGCCGAAGGCTACGAACAGTTCCTCGACGTCAAGTTCAAGGGCACCAAGCGTTTCGGCCTCGACGGCGGCGAATCGCTGATCCCGGCGCTCGAGCAGATCCTCAAGCGCGGTGGCCATCTCGGCCTCAAGGAAGCCGTGTTCGGAATGGCCCATCGCGGCCGGCTCAACGTGCTCTCGCAGGTCATGGGCAAGCCACACCGGGCGATCTTCCACGAGTTCAAGGGCGGCTCGGCCGCACCCGACGAAGTCGAAGGCTCGGGCGACGTCAAGTATCATCTCGGGGCCTCCTCAGACCGCGAATTCGACGGCAACAAGGTGCATGTCTCGCTGACAGCCAACCCGTCGCATCTTGAAATCGTCGATCCCGTCGTCATGGGCAAGGTCCGCGCCAAGCAGGACATGAATGCTACCGTCTGGGACGGCGACATCATTCCGCTTTCCGAGCGTGCCAAGGTTCTGCCGCTTCTGATCCATGGCGACGCAGCCTTCGCCGGCCAGGGCGTCATTGCCGAAATCCTCGGCCTTTCCGGCCTGCGCGGCCACCGCGTCGCCGGCACCATGCACGTCATCATCAACAACCAGATCGGCTTCACGACGAACCCCGCCTTCTCGCGTTCGTCGCCCTATCCGTCCGACGTCGCCAAGATGATCGAGGCGCCGATCTTCCACGTCAACGGCGACGATCCGGAAGCGGTGGTCTATGCGGCCAAGATCGCGACCGAATTCCGCATGAAGTTCCACAAGCCGGTCGTGCTCGACCTGTTCTGCTATCGCCGCTACGGCCACAATGAAGGCGACGAACCGTCCTTCACGCAGCCGAAGATGTACAAGGTGATCCGCGGCCACAAGACCGTGCTGCAGATCTATGCGGCGCGCCTAGTCGCCGAGGGCCTGCTCACCGAAGGTGAAGTCGAGAAGATGAAGGCCGACTGGCGCGCCCATCTCGAACAGGAGTTCGAGGCCGGCCAGCACTACAAGCCGAACAAGGCCGACTGGCTTGACGGCGAGTGGTCGGGCCTGCGCGCGGCCGACAATGCCGACGAGCAGCGCCGCGGAAAGACCGCCGTGCCGATGAAGACGCTGAAGGATATCGGCCGCAAGCTCTCGGAGATTCCGGCGGGCTTCACTGCACACCGCACGATCCAGCGCTTCATGGAAAACCGCGCCAATATGATCGCCACCGGCGAAGGTATCGACTGGGCGATGGCTGAAGCGCTCTCCTTCGGGGCGCTCTGCGTCGAAGGTAGCAAGATCCGCCTGTCCGGCCAGGATTGCGAACGCGGCACCTTCTCGCAGCGCCACTCGGTTCTCTACGATCAGGAAACCGAGGAACGCTACATCCCGCTCGCCAATCTCTCGCCAACGCAGGGTCGCTACGAAGTCATCAATTCGATGCTTTCGGAAGAGGCCGTGCTCGGTTTCGAATATGGCTACTCGCTTGCCCGCCCGAATGCGTTGACGCTCTGGGAAGCGCAGTTCGGCGATTTTGCCAACGGTGCGCAGGTGGTCTTCGACCAGTTCATCTCGTCGGGCGAACGCAAATGGCTGCGCATGTCGGGCCTCGTCTGCCTCTTGCCGCATGGCTATGAGGGCCAAGGTCCGGAACACTCCTCGGCCCGCCTCGAGCGTTTCCTGCAGCTTTGCGCGGAGGATAACATGCAGGTCGCCAACGTCACGACGCCGGCGAACTACTTCCACATCCTGCGCCGGCAGCTGAAGCGCGACTTCCGCAAGCCGCTGGTCCTGATGACGCCGAAGTCGCTGCTGCGCCACAAGCGGGCAGTCTCGACGCTTGCCGAAATGGCCGGAGAATCCGCCTTCCATCGCCTGCTCTGGGACGATGCCGAAGTGATCAAGGACGGCCCGATCAAGCTGCAGAAGGACAACAAGATCCGCCGTGTCGTCATGTGCTCCGGCAAGGTCTATTACGATCTTCTCGAAGAGCGTGAAAAGCGCGGCATCGACGACATCTATCTCTTGCGTGTCGAACAGCTCTATCCGTTCCCGGCAAAGGCGCTGATCAACGAGCTGTCGCGCTTCCGCAATGCCGAGATGGTCTGGTGCCAGGAAGAGCCGAAGAACATGGGCGCATGGTCGTTCATCGACCCCTTCCTCGAATGGGTGCTTGCCCATATCGATGCAAAGTATCAGCGCGTCCGTTATACCGGCCGTCCGGCCGCCGCCTCGCCGGCGACGGGCCTGATGTCAAAGCATCTGTCGCAGCTCGCCGCATTCCTCGAGGATGCATTGGGCGGTTAACACAAGGGGGGCGCAGTGGCTTATTTCTTTCTGAGACTGCTGCCGCCGCGCCCCACTTTCCCGCATGACGGGACCGGAGAGGAAATGGCGGCGATGAAACGCCATGTCGAATACTGGCACCGGCACGCCCTTGCGGGATCGGCGATCGTCGTCGGTCCGGTGTTTGAGGGCGAAGGCGCCTTCGGCATGGCGATCGTCGAAGTTGAGGATCAAGCGGCGGCACAGGTTCTTGCCGACAGCGATCCGATCATCGCTTCCGGTTTCGGTTTCCGTTTCGATATCCTGCCGATGCCCTCGATCATCTTGCGGCCGCCCGCCGTCTGAAACGCATTAAATGAACACACACGAAATCAGGATCTGAACAATGGCCACAGAAATCCGCGTTCCAACTCTCGGTGAATCCGTCAGCGAGGCAACCGTCGGCACCTGGTTCAAGAAGGTCGGCGACGCCATCAAGGCCGACGAGCCGATTCTCGAGCTTGAAACCGACAAGGTGACCATCGAAGTTCCAGCGCCGACCTCCGGCACGCTTTCGGAAATCGTTGTCGCCGCCGGCGAGACCGTCGGCCTCGGCGCGCTGCTCGGCCAGATCGCCGAAGGTGCTGCTGCTGCCGCGCCCGCTGCTGCGGCACCGGCCGCCGCTCCTGTCCTGCCAGCCGCGGCTGCTCCTGCTCAGCCGGCGCCGGTTGCCGCTGCTGCCGCATCGTCGAGCGCTTCCGTCTCCACCATGCCGCCGGCACCGGCGGCTTCGAAGATGCTTGCTGAAAACAACATTTCGGCCGATCAGGTCGATGGCAGCGGCAAGCGCGGCCAGGTGCTGAAGGGCGATGTCATCGCTGCCGTCGCCAAGGGCATTTCGGCTCCGGCGGCAGCACCGGCTGCAACGCCTGCCGCCCCGCGCGGCCCGTCGACGGTCGAGGATGCCTCGCGCGAAGAGCGCGTGAAGATGACGCGCCTGCGCCAGACGATCGCCAAGCGCCTGAAGGATGCGCAGAACACCGCCGCGATGCTGACCACCTACAATGAGGTGGACATGAAGGCGGTCATGGACCTGCGCAACAAGTACAAGGATATTTTCGAGAAGAAGCATGGCGTCAAGCTCGGCTTCATGGGCTTCTTCACCAAGGCGGTGACGCATGCGCTGAAGGAATTGCCGACGGTCAACGCCGAGATCGACGGCACCGACCTCATCTACAAGAACTATTGCCATGTCGGCATGGCCGTCGGCACCGACAAGGGCCTCGTCGTTCCCGTCATCCGTGACGCCGATCAGATGTCGATCGCCGAAATCGAGAAGGAACTCGGCCGTCTTGCCAAGGCAGCCCGTGACGGCTCGCTCTCCATGGCCGACATGCAGGGCGGCACCTTCACCATCACCAATGGCGGCGTCTACGGTTCGCTGATGTCCTCGCCGATCCTCAATGCGCCGCAGTCCGGCATTCTCGGCATGCACAAGATCCAGGAGCGTCCGGTGGCGATCGGCGGCCAGGTGGTTATCCGTCCGATGATGTATCTGGCGCTGTCCTACGATCACCGCATCGTCGACGGCAAGGAAGCGGTCACCTTCCTCGTGCGCGTCAAGGAAAGCCTGGAAGATCCGGAACGTCTGGTTCTCGATCTTTAAGGGAGCTTTCCATGCGAAACCGGATCATGCGAGCGGCGCGTCTTCTTCTCTGCGCTGCCGCCGCGCATGTCCCGGTTTCAGCAACGGCGGCCGGCTTAGATATCAGCAAGGCAAGCAGCAATTTCGAACTGGTGGCGCTCAGCGACGCCGAACTCTCCGGCCGGTCGATCGGCGTGATCCATATGGGCAATGTCGAGCTGACCTCGGGGCGCATCGTTGCGGCCGATCCGCTCGCTCAGCCCGATCGTCCGGCGCTGGCAAGAACGGTTGCGCCGGGCGAATATCCGGTGACACTCTACCAGGCCTTCGGACGCATCGCGGCCGCCAGCATGCGGTTTGCCGCGGGCAAGCCGGATCACTGGGAGCTTGCGGTCCTGCCCGGGCAGGATGTAGCGACACTGAAGGACGGCGAGATCTTCGGTTACCCCGTCGATGCCGGCCTCGGCTGTTACATGGATGCCGAGACGCTTGGTCTGATCGGAGAACGTGAAGCGCAGGTGCAGGCGCAAAAGCCTGACGCCGACATCAATTATTACGACGACGTGCTGGCATCCGACCTCGACGCCAACAAGGGCAGTTACGCGCTGCACCGGCCGGTCGCCGGCAAGAAGGGCAATGTCGCGATATTCTGGAGCGGTTGGGGCGACGGCTTCTATCCGGTTTTCTGGGGGCTCGATCGCGATGGCCGGGCGCTGGTGCTGCTGACGGATTTCAGCGTTGTCGAGAATGCCGACGGGCGGAAGGAGTCGAAGCTGCAATGAGCAGGAGGATTGGGATCACGGCGAAACGGAAAGGCATGGCTGCGATCGCAGCCGCCGCGTTTTTCGCCGTTCCGTTATCGACGCTCTGCGCCGCCTGCAAGCAGGAACAGGCCATTTACGTCGATCGCGACGGGGCATACGAGTTGCGCTTTGCCCCGCTGAATTCACAGTCGGCCGCGGCGAGCAACCAGTTCAAGGTCAGTGCTCTCAAGACGCCGGTGGTGATGGAAGGCTATGTCATGCCGTCGGAAGATCCGGTGCGCGCCATTGGCATCTTGATGTTCAATTGCCCCGAGGGTGACGCGACCGGTGCCGATCTTAATGCCTGCACCGTCTGGCAAGGCGCCGTCTATGGCATGGATGCCAAGGGCGAGATGGACAATCTGCAGCCGGAAGGTGCCGCGGCGGCCGAAAAGCTCGTGTTCCCCGGTCTCGGTCCCGCCATCCGCCAATCCAGCGCCTGGGGCGAGGGCAAGGCTACCTTGGCGCCCTGGGACGTGCTGACATTCAAGGAGTGCGCGATATGAGTAATGCACCGGTTGTTCTCGTGACCGGCGGAAGCCGGGGCATCGGCGCGGCCGTCTCGCGGCTCGCCGCGCGCCAGGGCTGGCGTGTTGCGGTGAATTACGCTTCCAACCGCAAAGCCGCCGATGCCGTCGTTGCAGCGATTGCCGAAGACGGCGGCGATGCCGTGGCGATTGCGGGCGATGTCGGCAAGGCTGCGGATATCGTCGCGATGTTTGCAGCGGTCGATCGGCATTTCGGCCGGCTCGACGGGCTCGTCAACAATGCCGGCGTCGTCGACTATCCGCAGCGCGTCGACGAGATGGCGGCAGAGCGGATCGAACGCATGATGCGCATCAATGTAACCGGCTCCATGCTCTGCGCCGCAGAGGCCGTGCGCCGCATGTCGAGCCGCTATAGTGGGCGGGGCGGCGCGATCGTCAACGTCTCGTCGATGGCGGCGATCCTCGGTTCGCCAACGCAATATGTCGATTATGCCGCCTCGAAAGGTGCGATCGACACGTTCACCATCGGGCTTTCGCGCGAGGTCGCCGCCGAGGGCATCCGCGTGAACGCTATCAGGCCCGGCGTCATCGAAACCGATCTCCATGCATCCGGCGGGCTGCCGGACCGGGCCCGTGAAATGGCGCCATCGATCCCGATGCAGCGCAGCGGCACGCCCGAGGAGGTGGCGGATGCGATCCTCTATCTTCTATCCCCTTCGGCTTCCTATATAACCGGCGCGATCCTTAACGTGAGCGGCGGCCGCTAAAAGACAGGGCGAAAACAGCATGCCTTACATCCTCGAATTCCTCGGCCTTATGGCCGTCTTCTCGATCTTCATCGTCGTGCCGGGGGCCGATTTCGCCGTCATTTTGCGCCAGAGCATCGTGCATGGGCGGCGCGCCGCTATCATGACCGGGCTCGGCATGGGCTTCTCGCTGCTCTTTCATATCAGCTACACGATCCTCGGCCTCGGCCTGATCGTCTCGAAATCGCTGATGCTGTTTGCGGTCATCAAATGGGCTGGTGTCGCCTATCTGGTCTATCTCGGCATCAAGTCGTTCCGCGACCCCGGCTTCAAGGTGCAGGAGATCGAGGTGACGGCCGAGGATCGCAAGCCGGTCTCGATGCTGAAATGCCTCGGCATGGGTTTCATCACCAATGCGCTGAACCCGAAGCCGGTGCTGTTCTTCCTGTCGCTGTTTTCGACGCTCGTGCATCACGACACGCCGGCGCTGATCCAGTTCTCGTACGGCATCGGCATGGCGACGGCGCTGATCGCTTGGTTTGCCGGCGTTTCCTATTTCTTCACGGTCAAGGCGATCCGTGACCGCTTCATTGCCAGCGGCAAATGGTTCAACCGCATCACCGGAGCGGCGCTCGTCGGCTTCGGCTTCCGCCTCGCGCTGTCGCGCGCGGCCGACTAAACGAAAAATCCAAAGGGAAAGAAGCAATGTCCTACGATGTGATCATTATCGGCACCGGCCCGGGCGGCTATGTCTGCGCCGTCAAAGCAGCCCAGCTCGGCCTCAAGGTCGCTGTCGTCGAAAAGCGCGCGACCTATGGCGGCACTTGCCTGAACGTCGGCTGCATTCCGTCGAAGGCCCTGCTGCATGCCTCCGAAATGTTCCATCAGGCCGGCCACGGCATGAGCGCTCTCGGGATCGACGTCCCGGCGCCGACGCTCAACCTCGGCAATATGATGGCCCACAAGGACGCCACGGTGAAGTCGAATGTCGACGGCGTCGCCTTCCTCTTCAAGAAAAACAAGATCGATGCCTTCCAGGGCAGCGGCAAGATCGTCTCGGCAGGCAAGGTTGCCGTCATCGCCGACGACGGCAAGGTGCAGGAGATCGAAGGCAAGAACATCGTCATTGCCACCGGCTCCGACATTGCCGGCATTCCCGGCGTGCAGGTCGAGATCGATGAGAAGACCATCATCTCGTCCACCGGCGGCATCGCGCTGGAAAAGGTGCCGGAAACGCTGATCGTCGTCGGCGGCGGCGTCATCGGGCTCGAACTCGGCTCGGTCTGGTCGCGGCTTGGCGCCAAGGTCACCGTCGTCGAATATCTCGACACCATTCTCGGCGGCATGGACGGCGAAGTCTCCAAACAGTTCCAGCGCATGCTCGCCAAGCAGGGCATCGATTTCCATCTCGGCGCCAAGGTGACCGGCGTCGAAAAGGGCGACAAGTGCGCCAAGATCACATTCGAGCCGGCCAAGGGCGGTGACAAGGTGACGCTCGACGCCGACGTCGTGCTAATCGCCACCGGCCGCAAGCCCTATACAGCGGGTCTCGGCCTGGAAGAGGCCGGTGTTACGCTTGACAATCGCGGCCGCGTCGAGATCGACGGTCACTTCAAGACCAATGTCGCCGGCATCTATGCGATCGGCGACGTGGTCAAGGGTCCGATGCTGGCGCACAAGGCGGAAGACGAGGGTGTGGCGCTCGCCGAAATTCTCGCCGGCCAGCATGGGCACGTCAATTACGAGGTGATTCCGAGCGTCGTCTACACGCAGCCGGAGATCGCGTCGGTCGGCAAGACCGAGGAAGAACTGAAGGCCGCGGGCATCGCCTACAAGGTCGGCAAGTTCCCGTTCACGGCCAATGGCCGCGCCCGCGCGATGCTGGCGACAGACGGTTTCGTCAAGATCCTTGCCGACAAGGAAACCGACCGGGTGCTCGGCGGCCATATCGTCGGCTTCGGCGCCGGCGAGATGATCCACGAGATCACCGTGCTGATGGAGTTCGGCGGCTCGTCGGAAGATCTCGGCCGTACCTGCCACGCGCATCCGACCATGTCGGAAGCGGTGAAGGAGGCCGCGCTCGCGACCTTCTTCAAGCCGATCCATATGTAATCCTACATATCGTAACAAAGCATACAGCCGCTTGCCGGAAGGCGGGCGGCTTTTTTAGACTAAACCTTCAGCGCTTTCGACGCGGTGCGCAAAGGCGGCATCGAACCGCCATTCCCTGCTTACAGGTCGATGCCGCTTATTTCGACAACCCTATTCCCTTACGCCCGACAAGATGGGCACGGCAGGTGGAGGGAGGTTCAGTCGAAAAAGCCTGCATCCTCTTCCCTGAGATATCTCCTGGCTCCTTCAGCGTCGATATCGACGCCCAGCCCCGGCGCTTCCAGTAGGTCCACCATGCTGTCCTTCACGATCTGCGGCGGCAAGCCGATGACAAGATCCTCCCACCAGGGGTCGGAAGCGGTCGGATATTCGAACGCGACGTAATTTGCCGGCAACGTGGCGCAGACATTGATCAACGCGCCGAGGCCCAGCAGGCCGTTAGCGGTGCCGTGCGGTGCCATCAGGATCGAATGCATGTAGGCATGCTCGGCGACCCATTTGAGCTCGGCAATGCCGCCAACGTCCGCTGGATCGGGGCCGATGACGCGTACCGCCTGCGTCTCGATCAGTTCTTTGAAATTGTGCCGCAGGTAGATCTGCTCACCAGTGTGGATTGGCGTCGAGGTGGAGGTTGTCAGTTCCCGGTAGGCCTGCGGATTGACCCACGGCACGTAGTCGCCGGTCAGCATGTCCTCGAGCCACATCAAATTGTACTTCTCGACCGCGCGAGCGAACTTAATTGCATCGGGCAGCATCCAGCCCGGGCCGCAGTCGAGCGCCAGGCTGACTTTGTCGCCTAGCACTTCCTTCATCGCGATCACGCAGTCGAGCATGTGATTGAAACCGCGCTCGCTGATCACGCCTTGATCCATGGCGCCGTGATAGCCGGCCTTGTTCTGCGTCACGCCGTAGTGGAAGCCCTCGATGGTGTCCTTCATGTTGGAGTGGAACGAGATTCCTTGCTTGACCATGAAGAAGTTCTGCGGCTGCTCCATCATCCATTTGACGTCAGCGGCGTAATCCTCCGGCCGGTCGCCCGTGCGCTTCTGGCGAACTGAGCCGTTGTAGACGCGCACCTTGTCCCGCACCTTGCCGCCGAGCAGTTTATAGGCGGGCACGCCCGCGGCCTTGCCAGCAATATCCCACAGCGCATGCTCGATAGCGCTCACCGCCGCGCCGTACGGCTTGAAAGAGCCGCGTTGGCGGATCTTCAGCATGACTCTCTCGACGTCGGTCGGATCCTCGCCGACCAGCGCCTCGTGGAAATGCAGCACAAAGGGCTTGAGGTAGGACTTGGTGAATTCGACTTCGCCCAAGCCATAGAGGCCCTCGTCCGTAACGATGCGCACGATCGGGTGTTTGCCAATAACGGCGCAGCGGAGATCGGTGATCTTCATCTTCGTTCCTTTTCGCCTCAGCTCCAGGTGCGATCCCAGGAATACTCATCGTCCCAGTGATCCGTAGGCTGCCAAATGCCGGTGACGCCCGGCTGCAGATGCTGCGAGATCACCTCGTCGACAACGTCGTCAATCCCCAGGCCGGGCTTGTCCGAGACAGTGATGAAGCCATTCTTCACCAGCGGCCGGGGAAGGCCCGTGACGATATCGTCCCACCAGTCGACATCGGCGGAATGGTATTCGAGCGCCATGAAATTTTCGGTCGCGGTCGCGACATGTGCCGCGGCCATTGCGGCGATTGGACTTTCTGCCATATGGATGGCCATGGCGACGCCCTGGTCCTGCGCCATATCACCAATCTTCTTGGTTTCGAGGATGCCCCCGCTGGTGAGCAGGTCCGGGTGGATAACGGAGACGCCGCCGCTGTTGAGCAGAGGCTCGAAGCCCTCCTTGAGGTATATGTCCTCGCCAGTGCAGATCGGCACCGTGGTGGCGTCCTGCAGTTGTCGGTATTGCTCGGTATACTGCCATGGGATCACATCTTCGAGCCAGGCCGGCACGTATTTTTCAATTCGCCGGGCGAGGCGAATGCCGTTCTGCATCGAGATATGGCCGATATGATCGATGGCGAGCGGCACATCCATGCCGATGACCTCACGAACCTCGGCGATGTATTGCTCAAGCAGGTCGAGGCCCTTGTCGGAAAAGTGGAGGCCGGTAAACGGGTGCTGGACGTTATGCAAATCGTACGCAGCGTTGCGGACACGCCGCTCTTCAATGGTCTTCAGCGGCCCGCGATTGGGAGGATCGCGGTATCCTTCCAGTGAGCCGGCAGGAAAGACGACGGCACCGGGCACATCTGCGATCTGCATCAGTCCTAAGTCCATCTTGAGGAAGGTGAAGCCGAGCTCCATGCGCTGCTTGAGGCGCTTACCAGTCTCGGTGCCGCTCGGCACGGTGGCGTCGGTATCGCAGTAGACGCGCACTTTCTCCCGAAAACGACCGCCGAGCATCTGGTAGATGGGGACGCCATAGGCCTTGCCGGCAAGATCCCACAACGCGATTTCAATCGCCGATACGCCACCGCCTTGCCGGCCGTGCCCCCCGAACTGCTTGATCCGGCGAAACAGGCGGTCGATGTCGCAAGGGTTCTCGCCAAGCAACCGGCTCTTCAGCATCAGCGCGTAGGTGGCGCTGGCGCCGTCGCGCACCTCGCCAAGCCCGACGATGCCCTGGTTGGTGTAAATCTTAAGCAGCACTGAGGTGAACGGCGCGCCGACAATTTCGGCTACCCGCATGTCGGTGATGCGAAGATCGGACGGCTTGGAATGCGTGTTCACCCGATTGAGCGCCTCGTCGGCTCCATCTGCCTCTGGCATGATTTATCCTCGTTTTGGTCGGCTGGGCTCATCGCCGTGCACGCTGGGTTGCTAGTCCAGCTCTATCTCGTGGTTTTGAAGGTAGTCGCGGTTCATTTCGACGCCGAGACCGGGCTTGGGCGTAAGCTTGAGGCTACCGTTCGAAACATCGAGTGGTCTGTCGATGAGGTGATCGTATTTACCCAGGTTCCACTCCGACGTTTCGAGTTTGTAGAAGTTGGGAACGGTCATCATCACCTGCGCTCCCGCAACCACATTGATCGGCCCTGCGGCGTCATGCGGCGAGACCGGGATGTAGTAGGCTTCGCATAGGGCAGAAATCTTCTTGAGTTCGGTAATACCGCCGGTCCATGTGACATCAGGCATGATGTAGTCAGCGAGCTTGTTTTCGAGCACCGGCACGAAATCCCACTTCGTGTGGCCGCGTTCGCCCCACGAGATAGCGGCGCTGACCTTCTCACGGACCTGTCTGAGAGCGTTGAGGCTCTCCGGTGGACAGGGCTCCTCGAACCAGTCGATCTGACCAGCTTCCTCGAGGCTTCGACAAAGGCGAATGGCGGTGGGAACGTCGAACCGGCCGTGCGCATCGATGAGGATGTCGACATCAGAGCCCGCCGTTTCGCGGATCAGAGCAGTGAGTTCGGCGGCTTCGCGCTCATCTTTGCGGGTCATGCTGCCATCGAGGTAGCCGTCCCGCTGTTCGCGAAACTGTCCATCGGCGGTGCGGCCTTGGTGGGGGAAAGGATCGAACTTGAGCGCCGTGTGGCCGGACTCGACGATGTCTCGAATTTCGCGGACCACAGCCTCGTTGCTGGTAAATTTGGCCAGGTTGGGATGGGTGTAGAGCGCAATTTCATCGCGTACCGGTCCACCCAACAGTTCGTAAATCGGCTTACCCAGGACCTTGCCTCGGATATCCCAGAGGGCTATGTCGATGGCGCTCACGCATTCGACTGCGGCACCCCGACTGCCCATGTAGGTGAAGCTGCGGAATATCTTGTGCCACAGATACTCAATACGCGCCGGGTCCTCGCCTGTCACAGCGGCACCGATCTGCCGCAGGATCGTGCAGAGGGCGCGATTAGCGAGCCTTGTCGTGGTGGTGATTTCTCCCCAGCCGCTCACCCCCTCGTCGGTCGTCACTTCGACGAACAGATACTCTCCCCAATAAGAAGCATCGGACTTGATCAGCCACGGCCGAACGCTGGTGATTTTCATCTCAACTGCCTTTATCTGAAGTGGTCGGGATAACGATATTCGAGGCCTCTATCCTGCCCGAGCGGCGTTTCGCGCACGCATGTGTTCGAGGATGTGCCGGCCGGAGCCCTCGACATGGCGTGCGATGAGTTCGCCTGCCTCGTTCGCATTTCCCGCTTTTACATGCGCGATGAGCTCGCGATGCTCGCTAAGGATCGCGGCACGCCGGGCGAGCGTGAAGTTGAAACGCCGGCTCACGGCTCGAAGCACTTCGCGATGCTTCCACCAAAGCTCGGCGGCATGGCGGTTGTAGTGCCTTTGGTACATTACGGTGTGAAAGGCGGTGTCCAGCTCGCTGTGCCTGAACGTGTCGGCGAAGTTGTTCTCTTCGATCAAGCCCTGGATGCGTTCGAGTTCAGCAATGTCCTCGACGGTGGCCATATTCACGAACCATCGCGTCAGTGCCGGCTCGATCAAGACTCCTATTTCGTAGATGTCCCGAACAAAATCCTGATCTATGGGCCGGACGCGCGCCCCGCGGTTGGGAACGAGGGTGACGAAGCCCTCCCCGCGCAATAGTTGCAGAGCCTCTCGCACCGGGTTGGTCGAGGTGCCGTGGCGCCGGGCGAGATCGGTGACGACAAGCCGTTCGTTGGCAGCGAGCCGCCCTTCAATAATGTCGTCCCTGATCAACTGATAAAGCGAGGCGCCCTCGCTGGAGGCCCCGATAGCGTCGATCCCCTCGGGTGGCTGCGCTTTAAAATCGCTTGTTTCGGCCAAAGCTGTCCCCATCAATACATATATTGCTTCGATATCACGCGACGATTATCTAAACAATGTACGATTTCTCCAGTTGACAGGCAATCTTCGATCTGAAAACGTATGATCTGTCCAAAGAGATACATTGGCTGAAAACGACCCGCAGCCAATGAGCAAAGACCGCTCGCCTCGATGCAGAGCGGCATGGGAGAACCTGGAGGATACCTATGTCGAGGATTTCATTCGGTGGTGCCGTCCTGCGCGGCACTGTTTCCACTGCTTTGATGATGTCGTTGATGTCCGCGTCGGCGCTCGGAGCGTCGGTCGACTTGAGCAAGTGGTCGCCGCAATATGTGCGTTCGATTGCTGGCACACAGGATTTTGACACGGCGGCCGATTGCGCCAAGGTCACTCCGCTCGACTATAAGGGGCGACTGACTTTCTGGTATCAGGGCGTGTTCGAGGGCGACCCCGACCTCCTGCGCCAGTATTACAAGGAGTTCTTCGAGACCTTCCGCAAAACCTATCCAAACATCGAGCTTGAGGAACAAGCCCTCACCTATAATGACCTGCTGGACAAGTTCCGGACCGCGCTCCTTGGCAATGCTGCGCCCATGGCGGTCCGCCTGCAAATCCTGGGCGGCACCGAG
Organism: Rhizobium sp. NZLR8; assembly: GCF_019685025.1. Lineage (NCBI taxonomy): Bacteria > Pseudomonadati > Pseudomonadota > Alphaproteobacteria > Hyphomicrobiales > Rhizobiaceae > Rhizobium > Rhizobium sp. NZLR8. Next base: position 354,466 of record NZ_JABDVY010000005.1, read on the forward strand.
TTCGCCTCAAAGGGCTATTTGCAGCCGCTCAAACCCGAGGATGTAGGGTATTCGACCGAGGATTTCTGGCCGGGCGCAATGAAGGCTGTAACCTGGGAGGGGGTGACTTACGGCATTCCCACCAACAACGAGACGATGGCGTTCATCTGGAACGCCGACATCTTCAAGCGTGCAGGCCTCGATCCGGATAAGGCTCCGGCAACCTGGGACGACGTCGTCAAGGATTCCAAACAGATCCACGACAAGCTCGGCATTGCCGGTTACGGTCTCGTGGCTCGCAAGAATGCCGGCAATACGCCGTACCGTTTCATGCCGCAGCTATGGGCCTATGGTGGTGGCGTCTTCGACGAAGCTACCGCCAACCCGACCTATAAGGAGGTCGAACTCAACAGTCCGCAGAGCAAGGCGGCATTGCAAGCCTCCTACGATATGTATGTTCGCGACAAGTCGGTTCCGGTTTCGGCGCTCACCAACCAGCAGGCCGACAACCAGCCGCTCTTCCTCGCTGGCCAGCTCGGCATGATGATCTCGCACCCGTCCGACTACAACGTCATGCTCGACCTGCAGAAAAAGGCGACGGATACCGACAAGGACAAGGCGCAGACCGTAATCGACAACATGCGCTACGGCCTGATTCCGACTGGCCCCGACGGCAAGCGTGCCGTCGTGTTTGGCGGCTCCAACATTCACATCCTGAAGCCCGAATATGTCGAGGGCGGCAAGGTAGACGAGGCGGCTGCAAAGGCTATCATCTGCATGTGGACGAGCCCCGAATGGTCGCTGAAGATGGCCTATGCCGGCTCGAACCCGGGAAACCTTAACGGCTTCAAGACCAAATGGATGAAGGAACGTCTTGATAGTATCAAGTTCCTTGATGTCACGACCTCGATGCTGCCATACGGCATCCCGTTCCCGGCGCTGCCACAGTCCCCCGAGATCATGAACATCATCGTCCCGGACATGCTGCAGAATGCCCTGACCGGAGCCATGACCGTCGACCAAGCGGCTGATGACGCAGCCAAGAAGGTAAAAGACCTGATGGACGGCGGACTCTAGTCCAAGCCAGACGATCTGACCGGCTGCGCCTCGATTGCAGCCGGTTTGCTCCGAAGAATAAGGGCGCGGCACTGTGACGATCTTGACTGGCAAGGCCGAGGCTCGACGAAGACCGCAACTCGATAGGTCCGGCGTGCTGCGAAAGATTTGGCAGCATCGCGCTGACTACGCGTACGTGCTTCCTGCGATCGCCGTGATGCTCATCGTCATAGCCTACCCTATCTACTACACGATCGAACTGTCGTTCTTCAACACACCGCCTGGCCTGCAGCTGCGGGACAAGATTTTCATCGGCCTCGACAACTACATCTCCATCCTCACAAGTCCGGTGTTCTGGAAGGTCACCTCGAACACTCTTATCTGGACACTGGGATCCACTTTCATCTCATTTGTCCTGGGGTTTGCCAGCGCCCTGGCGCTCCATCGTGACTTTGTCGGCCGTGGCATCCTGCGCGCCGTCCTGATCATTCCCTGGGTCATCAGCGCGGTCGCCGCGTCCTATATCTGGAAGTGGATCTACCATTCGGACTTTGGGATCATTGGGGCGGTGCTGGTCGGCCTCGGATTGGCCGACCGGCCGCCGAATTTCATCGACAGCGTCAGCACGGTGCTGCCCTCGCTGATCGTCGTCAATATCTGGCGAGAGTTTCCCTTTGCCATGATCATGATGATGGCTGGCCTGCAGACGGTTCCCGACCAGTTGCTACGCGCCGCAAAAGTCGACGGAGCCAATGCATGGCAGCGGTTCTGGCACGTCACCTTCCCGCACTTGAGAAACGTCTCGACTGTGACGATCCTTCTGCTGGCAGTGGCCAACTTCAATTCTTTCATCATCCCCTGGATCATGACCGGCGGCGGGCCGTCGAATGCATCGCATATCTGGATCACCCATATTTATGAACTCGCCTTCGGCCGCCAGCGCTGGGGAGTGGCATCGGCCTATTCGGTGCTGCTGTTCCTGATCCTGATGTCGCTCGGCTACTTCTACGTCCGTGCGCTGAGCGGCAACGAGCAAAAGGACGGGAGTTGATGAGCACGATTGCCGAGACTGCTCATCGAGGCCGGGCGCGTCGCCGTATGCGCATCGATGGATGGCGGTGGGGCGGACGCATCTTCCTTGTGTTCATGCTGCTTTACACCGCATTACCGATGATCTGGATGCTGATCACCTCGATCAAGTCCGGCTTCGCGGCCATGCAATTCCCGCCGCAATGGTGGCCAGACCACCCCACCCTCGCCAGCTACCAAAAGCTGCTCGATCCGCAAAACAGCGTCGGCCAGGACTTCCTGCGCTTCTTTTGGAACAGCCTTTTCGTCTCCACCGCCACGACCATCCTTTCGGTGATCGTGGCAGTTCCTGCGGCCTACGCGTTTTCACGCTTCACCTTCCCGGGCCGGAACTTTCTGTTCTTCGCCGTCTTGCTTCGGAACATGTTCCCGGCAGTGATCTTTCTCGTGCCGCTCTTCATCCTGATGCGCGCGATCGGGCTGGTGAACACGCATGGGTCGCTCGTCCTCACCTACCTCACATTCGGCCTGCCGCTGGCAATCTGGCTCCTCAAGGGCTTCTACGACAATATCCCGGTGCAACTCGAGCAGGCGGCGCGCATCGACGGGGCAACGCGGTTCCAGGCCTTTTTCCTGATCGTGATGCCGCTCTCGGCGCCAGGAATTATCGCCACGGCGATCTATTCCTTCATTGGCGCGTGGAACGAGTACATCTACGCCTACACCTTCCTCTCCAAGAACGATCAGTTGACGCTGCCGGTCGGCATTCAGCGCTTCTTCTCGGAAAATACAACGGACTTTCCGGGTCTGATGGCGGCCAGCTTCATGATGAGCGTGCCCGTCGTGGTCCTGTTCCTCGTCCTGCAACGATACTTCGTACGCGCCCTCACGGAAGGCGCAGTCAAGCACTAGGGGAGTTGCCGGTGGCCCACGTGGTCCTCAAAGATCTGGTCAAGACCTATGGCAGCTTCAAAGCTGTCAACAATGTTTCGCTGACGGTCAACGACGGCGAATTCGTTGCGCTCGTCGGCCCTTCAGGCTGCGGCAAGACCACCACACTCAATCTTGTGGCAGGGCTCATCCCCATCACATCCGGCGACATCGTCATCGGCGAGCGGGTGGTCAACGACCTCGACCCCAAGGACCGGGACATCGCAATGGTGTTCCAGAACTACGCGCTCTATCCGCAGAAATCGGTCTACAAAAATCTGGCGTTCCCGTTGCAGATGCGCAAACTGCCAAGGGACGAGATCGACAAGAGGGTCAAGGAAGCAGCGCGCGTGCTCGACATGACGCAGCTGCTTGAGCGCAAGCCACGCGAACTTTCGGGCGGGCAACAGCAGCGCGTGGCGCTGGGCCGTGCCCTCGTTCGCGATCCAGCGGTATTCCTGATGGATGAACCACTCTCCAACCTCGACGCAAAGTTGCGCGTGCAGATGCGGTCGGAGATCAAGCGTTTCCACCAGGACCTCAAAGCAACGATCATCTACGTGACGCACGACCAGCTCGAAGCGGTCACGATGGCCGACAGGATGGCGGTGATGAATGGCGGCTACCTGCAGCAATACGATTCACCGGCGCAGGTCTTTGCCCATCCGGTGAACATGTTCGTCGCCAGCTTCGTCGGCAGCCCGGCGATGAGCCTTGTTCCGCTGGAGGCATCAACGGCAAGCGGCAACACCGTGTTGACCAGCGCGGAGGGCTGGTGCCTCGAACTCTCGCCAAACAACGCCCAGAAGGTCGCCAAGGCAACCACCAAGAAAATCGTGCTCGGCGCACGTCACTCCACGATCAAGCTGCACAAGAGTGCGATGCCTGGAAGCATCCCGGCAAAGGCCTACACGGTGGAGCCGACCGGAGACGTCACCTTCGTACAGGCGTTGCTGTCCGGCGCCATCGTCAATGTCAGCGTGCCGCCGACCATTGCCGTCGCACCCGACGAACAGATTTGGCTCGAGTTCGATCAAGAGCGGATGCATTTGTTCGACGGAGAAACAGAAATGGCCCTCAAGGCCAACTGAGACCAAGCGGATGTGTGTGAAACGAGGGCGTTGATGACTACGAAGCTTAAAATCACGGCGATCAAGCCCTATCCAGTATGGGTAGGAACGCGCAACCAGATGCTGGTCAAGGTCGAGACCGACAACGGCATCTTCGGCTGGGGCGAGAGCGGCTTGAGCGGTCGCGAGAAGGCCGTGGCCGGCGCGATCGAGCACTATCGCGAGTTTCTCATCGGCCGCGACCCGATGCAGATTGGTCGGATCTGGCAAGAAGTTTATCGCAGCCAATACTTCGAAGGAGGGCGCGTTCTGCAGGCGGCGATTTCAGCCATCGACATTGCCCTTCACGACATCAAGGGCAAGGCGCTGGGGGTGCCGGCCTACGAATTGCTGGGCGGCAAGCAGCGCGACCGCATTCCGACCTTCGCCTCGACCGGTGACGAGGCCGAGGGCGATGTTGCCATCGAGCGAGCCCGCGAACTACGCGCACAAGGGTGGCAGGCGATCCGCTTCTTCCCCATCGGGCAAAACAGCAAGGACGTCTTTGAGCCGCGGGAGTCGATCGGCGCTACCGCAGCTATGCTAAACAAGGCGCGCCAGGCGCTGGGCGACGAGGTCGTCCTCGGCATCGATTACCATCATCGGCTGTCGGTGGCAGAAGCGGCGAGCTTCTGTAACAAGCTCGGCCGTGGCGTGCTTGATTTCCTCGAGGAGCCGATACGAGACGAGACACCCGAGGCCTACGAATCCCTGCGCACGATGACCGACATCCCGTTCGCCATCGGCGAGGAATTTGCCAGCAAGTGGCAATTCCGGCCCTACATCGAGCGTGGCATACATCAATTCAACCGGCTCGATGTTTGCAATGTTGGCGGGCTCACCGAAGCGATGAAGGTCGCTGGTTGGAGCGAGGCGCACTATGTGGACCTGATGCCGCACAATCCCCTCGGCCCCGTCTGCACGGCCGCGACCATCCATCTCGCCGCCGCGGTACCGAATTTCGCTTGGCTCGAGACCAGGGCGCCCGAAGCGAAGCTGGGCTTCGATAATTCCGACTTCTTCCCCGTGCAACCACGGCTCGACGGTCCCGACTATCCGGTCAACGATCTGCCGGGGCTCGGCGTCGAGGTCAACGAAGAGGCGGTCAAGGCGGAGAGCTTTCGTTTCTGGGAAGCGCCTCACCTGAAGCGCCGCGACGGTTCTGTCACCAACTGGTAGTTTCATCCACCGGAGCACAAAATGACACATACGCCCGACATTACGCGACCGCCCAAAGAGCTGATCGACGCACTGAAAGAAATCGGCGCCGCGACCGTTGCCGGCACGCTTGGCCACATGGGCTTCCGCAATCCGCACATGGTCGGTCCCGTGGCGCAGAATCACGGGAAGTCGATCGTCGGGCCCGCCCTGACGCTTCAATTCCTGCCGCAGCGGCCGGACCTTTTTAACGAGGGAGAATATGCAGATCCGGAGACGCAGTTGCACCGCCATGTGCTTTATCACGTGCAGGAGGGCGATGTGGTCGTCGTCGACGCGCGCGGCGACATGAGTTCTGGCGTCTTCGGCGATATGATGTCGACCTATTTCAAAGGCAGAGGCGGCGCTGGCATCGTGATCGATGGCTGCATGCGCGATCGGCCCAATGTCGAGAAGCTGGATCTGCCTTTATGGCTGCGCGGCTGGACACCCAACTATCATGTGCAGACCGGCATCTATCCCAACGCCGTCAACGTCCCGATTGCCTGCGGCGGTGTCACGGTAATCCCCGGAGACATCATCGTCGCCGACGATGACGGCGTGGTGATGCTTCCGGTCGCAATGGCCTCGAAGGTCATCGAAGAATCGCAAAAGCATCACGATTGGGAGGAGTTCTCGCGAGTGAAGCTTATGGAAGGTGGGTCGTTGCAGCGCTACTATCCGCTGCATGCCGATGCCCGCGGAGAGTACGAAGAGTGGCGCAAGACAAACCGCTTGGGAACAACCTAGCCAATGGATTACCCTATAACAGGATGATTTTAGGCCCGGTTGGCCTGGAATCATCCTGTTCTAAATTAAAGAGTTAGAGCATGACGTTGTCCGAAAACCGCGCACACTTTTCGGCATCATGCTCTAGTCTAGTTGTTGAGAATCGCTGAGATCAACATCTGACGAAGGTCGAGAAAATGCAGCAGCCGTCCATCATGGCTTACAGTCTCAGCCAGCGCTTCCTTCATTGGACGGTGGCGCTGCTGATCTTCTTCAATCTGCTGTTTCCCGACGGCATGAATGTCTGGCATCGGCTGATGCGCAGGGGGCAGGTGCCGACGCCGGAGCAGGTTTCGTCGGCGAATATCCATGCTTATGTCGGCATCGCCATCCTGCTGCTTGCGATCGTCCGGCTCGGGCTGCGTGTTACCAAAGGCGTGCCGGCCGAGGCCGCCAAGGAACCGGCGATCTTCCGTCTTGCCGCGCGGCTTGCCCATGCCGGTCTCTATATCCTGATCTTCGCCATGCCGCTTACGGGCATCGCCGCCTACTATTTCGGCATCAATCCCGCCGGTTCGCTCCACGCGGATATCCTGAAGATCATTCTCTGGGCGCTGATCGCGGCGCATGTCGCCGGCGCGCTCGTCCATCATTTCTATTGGAAAACCAATGTGCTGCGCCGCATGACGTTCGGCTGATTGCTGGTTCAGTTCACCGCACTGACCGTGAAGCCCTGCCGGCGCAGCAGTTCGATGACGCCGGCCTTGCCGGGCAGGTGCAGGGCGCCGACCGCCATGAAGACGTTGCCGCCGTCGAGGATCGGGGCGGCGCGCTCGGCCATCACCTTGTTGCGGTCGAGGATGACGCGCTGTTCGAAGGCGGCATAGTCGTCATCTTCGCCTTCCTTCTCCGGCGTCACGGTCTTCAGCATCGGCATGGTCATGCCGATCTCGCCGGAGAGATAGAGGTCGGTCATTGTTTCCACGACATCGCTCATCTTGTCGCCGAGCTCCAGCGTCTCGATCAGCGACTTCAGATGGAATTCGACCGGCAGGTCGGCCATGGCTTGGATCTGTTCGGCAAGGGTTTCCAGCCCCTTCACCTGCTTGCCTTCGGCAACGGCGTCGGTGGCAATCTTCTGGTCGAGGAACTGCACGCCTTTCGCCTTGCGGGCGATCTCGCAGGCCGGCAGGGCAACGGCGCTCGAAATCATCCAAGGCCGCATGCGGGAAACGGCACTGAGCGGGATCCCGCGCTGCTTCAAACCGGCTTCGAGGCGCTTGTAGTCCTCGGGGGAGAGCAGCTTGTCGATCGTCGTGCCGTCGGTGAACATCGTCAGCTCCGGCTTTGCGAGCAGGGCGGCGGTCGCCTTCCTTTCGTCGAGGATCTCGTCGGATTCGATGATGATCGTGTCGGCGGCGTCGTGGGCTGCCTGGGCGCGCTGCGGCAGGGCCAGAACACGCGGGTCGGTAACATGCATGCTGCCGAGCAGCCATGACGGCGCAAGCCCCGGCTTCTCGATCTTCCAGAAGATGCCCTTGCCGTTCGGGGTTGCGTCGGCTTCCTTCAGCGCCTCGGCATAGCGGGCGGGGTCGTTCTGCTGCAGCTCGACCATCAGATTGCGGCCGGTGCAGGCCGCCTCTTCGGCCGCAGCCGGTCGCGCAGCGAGAAAGGCCACAAACAGGGCCGCAAGAAGCAGCATGTGAAAGGCGGCAATCAGCCAGAGCAGCAGATTGCCGGGTGCTGCGAGAAAAGTCCGGCGGCCGATCGATGTCGTCATGATGATGTTCCGGTCACATGCCTTGTGGTTTCATGCTCTACGCCCGGCTTGCGCATATTCCTTTAAGAGAATGCGTTAACGAAAGCTTAGAGTCTTTCTTGCTCCGGCAGAATTTTCAATCTGATCAGAAAAGGTTCTAAGCGCGCGGGTGCGCCCGATCATACACCTCGAGCAGCCGCGACGCATCGACGCCGGTATAGACCTGCGTTGTGGAAAGGCTGGCGTGGCCGAGCAGTTCCTGGATGGTGCGCAGGTCGCCGCCGCCGGCAAGCAGGTGGGTGGCGAAGGAGTGGCGCAACGCATGGGGTGTCGCGGTCTCCGGCAGGCCGAAGGCACTGCGCAGCTTCTGCATGGCGCGCTGGATGATCGCCGGCTGCAGCTTGCCGCCGCGGGCGCCGCGAAAAAGGGGCTCGCCGGGTTCGAGGTGATAGGGGCAGAGCGTGCGGTATTTCTCGACGGCGTCGAAAACCACCGACAGCAGCGGCACCAGCCGCGTCTTGTTGCCCTTGCCGGTGATGCGCAGCGCTGTGGCGCCCTTTTGCAGGTCGGAGGGAACGAGACCCAGCGCTTCGGAGATGCGTAGGCCGCAGCCGTAGAGCAGCGTCATGACAGCCGCATCGCGCGCGGCGATCCAGGGTTCGTCATGGAGCTGGGCTTCATTGCTGACGACGGTGATCGCCTGCGTGTCCGACAGCGGCTTGGGCAGCGATTTCGGCTGTTTCGGCGAGCGTATCGCGCTGGCGCCGGCGGCATTGACCAGACCCTTCTTTTCCAAGTGGCGCAGCAGCGAACGAAGGCCGGCAAGATTGCGGCCGAGCGAGCGGGCCCCGGAGCCCTGCTTGCGCCTGGCTGCGAGAAAGGCGCGGAAATCGGCGGGGCGCAATTCCCTTATATCGCCAAGCGTCGCCGGGCCGGCGAGGTGGCCGGTCAGGAAGGTTAGGAACTGGCGGGTGTCGCGCTCATAGGCATCGAGCGTGTGCTCGGAAAGACGGCGCTCGCTGGCGAGGTTTTCGAGCCACGCGGCCCGTTCCGCCATCAGGCGCGAATCGGCGATAACAAGCAGTTCATTCACATCGCTGGCCTTGAATTTGCCTTCAAGTCCGCCAATTTCGAGCAGGAACGGTTATGGAATTGCTAATGCCGGCCAAACCCTTGTCATCCCTAGATCATATTTTACTGCGATAGCTTTATACCCATAGACAGGATCTTTCATGGCACGGCGCGATTCCATGACGGCTTTCGGACAGCTCGCGGAAGCGATCGCTCTCGTTTCACAGGGAAAACCCGGTCATATCGTCGATAGGCTGATTGCGGAACGCGGCCAGAGGATCGTGAAGAATCCGCTCTGGCCGGTTATGCGGCCGTTTCTCTACACGCTGCTGCGCTACAACAAGGCGATCGAATTCGCCAATGCCGTCGCCAAGATGCCGGGCTTCCAGTCGTTCGAATATCTGAGCGACGTGCTGAAACTCGATATCGGCATCACCAATGGCGAACGCATCCCCGATACCGGCGGCTTCATCCTCGTCAGCAACCATCCCACAGGCATCGCCGATGGTGTCGCCGTGTTCGATCTGCTGAAAGCGCGTCGGCCGGATATGATGTTTTTCGCCAATCGCGATGCCATCCGCGTCAATCCGCGGTTTGCCGAGATGATCATCCCCGTCGAATGGCGGGAGGAGTACAAGAGCAAGCTCAAGGCACGCGAAACGCTGCAGTTGACCAATCACGCTGTGCGGCAAGGCAAGGCGACGGTGCTCTTCCCGTCAGGCCGCATCGCCTACTGGGCGAACGGCCGGCTCAACGAACGTCCATGGAAAACCTCGGCCGTCGGGCTGGCGCGCAAATACAATCTGCCGATCCTTCCCGTCCATATGACGGCGCGTAATTCCGGCCTGTTCTACTGGCTGGCGAAATGGTCGACGGAGCTTCGCGACATGACGGTGTTCCACGAACTGTTGAACAAACGCGGCGATCGCTTCGATTTCGTCATCGGCAATCTCATTCCGGCCGAACATCTGGACGGCGACCTCAACGACGTGACGAAGGCGCTGGAGAAGCATACGGTGCACGACATGGCAGCCAATGGCGACGCGACTTTCATGCCGGTCGGCCCGCCGGCTGCGGCGATGCCTCGCAAGCTTTCCGTTCCTGCAGTCTAATGCATGTCGTCGGCGAGTGTGCTGCGGTTCCGGGATGACGACATGCATAAAACAAAGGACTTTAAATCCATCGGCTTTGCCATGACGGTCGATATCCGCGTGATCCGCGATCGATTGCCGCGGGAGATCGCAGACCTCGAAAGCGAGGCCCGGCAAGAGGGCCATCTCCATATCAGCCGCGTTATCGCCGAATGGTCGGCTGGAGACCTCAGATTCGAGCGTGACGGCGAAAGGCTGCTCGGCGCCTATGTCGGGGAGGCGCTCGCCGGTATCGGAGGCCTGACCATCGAACCCACCCTATCCGGAGCGTTGCGAATGCGACGTTTTTACATCCGTCCAGAGATACGCCGGCATGGCATCGGCCGGATGCTGGCCCTGGCTCTGCTGGATCATGCGCGGGCCTTCTGCGGTATCGTCACCGTTCATGCGGGAAATGCCGACGCGGCCAAATTTTGGCAGGCGCTTGGATTTCAGCTCTACGAGCGGGACGGCGATACACATTGTCTCGAAATCCTCCCCCACATTCCCTCCGGTCGTCCTCATGATGTTTCGGGCTGATTCTTCACGTTTTAAGCCTCACGCAACGATCTCCTTGAGGCGGATGGCCTGACGCGCCAGCAACCGCTCGACATCGGCAACATCGAGCGCCGAGAGCTTGGCGCCCGGCTTGCGCAGGGTGGCGGATTTGATCACGCCGCGCTTGGCGAGCACATATTTGCGCGAGGCAAGGCCGATGCCCTGCTGTTGTTCGTAGCGGGCGAGCGGCAGATAGGCGTCGAAAATCGCATGGGCACGATCGAGGTTACCGGCCGCATAGGCCCCGACGACGCCAACCATCATCTCAGGATAACAAAAGCCGGTCATCGCGCCATCGGCGCCGCGGCCCATCTCTTCGGGCAGGAAAAGTCCGCCATTGCCGCAAAGGATGGAGATGCGCCGCATGGTGCCCTTGTCGCTGGCGGCGCGAAGCGCGGTGATTTTTGAAAGGCCCGGCCAATCCTCGTGCTTGAGCATGACGCAATTCGGCACCTCATTGACGATGCGCTCGATAACCTTGGGCGCGATCGTCACGTTGGTGGTGAGCGGATAATCCTGCAGCACGAAGGGCGTATCGCCCAGGACTTCACCGACCGATTGGTAGAAGGCGAAAGCCTGGTCGTCGGTCTTGACGGTCCAGGGCGGCGCGACCATGACGCCGGCAGCACCCTTGCCGATGACGGCTTCGGCAAGTTCGCGCATCGGAGCAAGCCCCGGCGCCGAAACTCCGACGACGACGGGAAGACGTCCGTCGAGGCGCTTCAGCACACGCTCGACCACGGTCCGCGATTCCTCCGCGGTCAGCTTCGGGGCCTCGCCGAGTTGCCCAAGCACCGTCAGGCCGGTGACGCCGGCGCCCTCGTAGAAATCGACCATGCTGTCGATACTGGCGAGATCGAGCGCGCCGTCATCGGTGAACGGGGTTACGGCGATCACATAGACGCCCTTGGCATCTTCGGTCAGTCTGGCCATTGGTGCTCTCCAATTCAACGGCCGAAGAACAGCGCTTCGGCATTTCGAACAAAGATCTTTTCGGCAATGTATGCGGCCAATCGCTCGTCCAGCAAGCTTTCCGTATGGGAACGGGCGATCGCGCGGAATCTTCCTGCGCCGGATTCTGCGCCCGATGTGCGTCCCGTCTTTGCGGTTCCAATTGCATCGATTTGCGGGCATGGTCTCGCCCGATGAGCACAGATTCGTCCGATCTCTTTGGCGCGCTTTTCGAGGCACCGCCCGCGAACCGAACGGTTCCCGTGCTGGTGCCGATGCCGGCGCCAAAACCCTATTCTTATTCGGTGCCTGATGGCATGGCGGTCGAGCCCGGCTCGGTCGTGCAGGTGCCGCTCGGGTCGCGGCAGGTCATCGGCGTCGTCTGGGACGGCGGCGAGGATGGGGTCGATCCGAAGAAGCTCCGGCCGATCAGCCATGTCTTCGACTGCCCGCCGCTTTCCCGGGAGATGCGGGAATTCATCGATTGGGTCGCGACCTATACGCTCTCGCCGCCCGGCCTCGTCGCCCGCATGGCGCTCAGGGTGCCAAATGCCTTCGAGCCGGAGCCGATGGTGGAGGGGTTGAAACTCGTCGGCGGCGAACCGGAGCGGATGACGCCGGCGCGCGCCCGGGTGCTCGACACGGCCTCCGACGGCTTGTCCTGGACCCGCAGCGGCCTTGCGCATGCGGCGGGTGTGTCGACCAGCGTCGTCGACGGGCTAATCACGCTTGGCATATTCGATACGATATTTTTGCCGCCGCCGCCGGTGGTGGCGATGCCCGATCCGGATTTTGCCGCCGCACGCCTCGAAGGGCCGCAGAAGGCGGCAGCCGAAGAGATCGTTTCCGACGTCCGCAAGGGCGAATTCTCGGTGTCGCTGATCGACGGGGTGACCGGCTCCGGCAAGACCGAGGTCTATTTCGAGGCGATTGCCGAAACGCTGAAACGCGGCAAGCAGGTGCTGATCCTGCTGCCGGAGATCGCGCTGACGGCAAGTTTCATGGAGCGTTTCCAGGATCGCTTCGGGGCGAAACCAGCCGAATGGCATTCCGATCTTGCGCCGCGCATGCGCGAAAAGGTCTGGCGCCAGGCGGTGACCGGCGAGGTGCGTGTCGTCGCCGGCGCCCGCTCGGCGCTGTTCCTGCCGTTCGAGGATCTCGGCCTGATCATCGTCGACGAGGAGCACGATCCTGCCTACAAGCAGGAGGACCGCGTCTTCTACAATGCCCGCGATATGGCTGTGGTGCGCGGCCGGATCGGCGATTTTCCCGTCATTCTGGTGTCGGCGACGCCGTCGGTCGAAAGCCAGGTCAATGGGCAGAGCGGGCGCTACAGCACCGTCCACCTGCCGACGCGTTTCGGCGATGCGGCGCTGCCGGACCTGCATCTGGTCGACATGCGCCGGCACGGGCCGGAACGCGGCGGCTTCCTGTCGCCGGTGCTGATCCGGGCGATCGGCAAGACGGTGGAGAAACGCCAACAGGCGCTGCTCTTTCTCAACCGGCGCGGTTATGCGCCGCTGACGCTCTGCCGGGTCTGCGGCCATCGCTTCCAATGTCCGCAATGTTCGAGCTGGCTGGTCGAGCATCGCTTCCGCAAGCAGCTGCAATGCCATCAATGCGGCCATGCCGAGCGCACGCCGGAGGCGTGCCCGGAATGCGGCACGCTCGACCATCTTGTTGCCTGCGGGCCAGGCGTCGAGCGCATTGCCGAGGAGGTGGAACGGCATTTCCCGGAGGCGCGAACGATCGTCCTCTCCTCGGATATCATGGGCGGGGTCAAGCGGCTGCGGCTGGAGCTGGAGGCGATCGCCAAGGGGGAGGCCGATATCGTCATCGGCACCCAGCTCGTCGCCAAGGGGCATAATTTTCCGCTGATGACGCTGGTCGGCATCATCGATGCCGATCTCGGCCTGGCCAATGGCGACCCGCGCGCCGCCGAGCGCACCTTTCAGCTTTTGTCGCAGGTGACGGGCCGGGCCGGGCGCACCGGCCTCAAGAGCCATGGGCTGCTGCAGACCTATCAGCCGCAGCACCCTGTCATGCAGGCGATTGTCTCAGGCGATTCCGACGCCTTCTATGAGCGCGAGATCACCGAACGCGAACGCGCTATATTGCCGCCCTTCGGCAGGCTCGCCTCGATCATCGTTTCGGCCGAGACCCGCCATGATGCCGAAAACCACGCGCGCGGCATGCGCAATGCGGCGCCGCAGGTTTCAGGCATTTCGGTGCTTGGCCCGGCCGAGGCGCCGCTGGCGCTGGTGCGCGGCCGCCATCGCTTCCGCCTCCTGGTGCACGGCCGGCGCAACTCGGACATGCAGGGGTTTTTGCGGGCGATGCTGTCGCAATCGCCCAAGGAGCGCGGGTCGGTACAGGTGCAGCTCGATATTGATCCGCAAAGTTTCCTATAAATCATAACGCCGCCATTTCCTCCTTTTCCGGCCCATGTCATAAAACATTAATTCTTCCGGGTGATTTGGGGCGATACATGGAATTCTATTTTCCGACCGAACTCGGCGAGCAGCTAGCGTTCTGCTCAGCCGCTTTCACGGCGCTCGCCGGCTTCATCATGATGTTTGCGCCAGGCCCTACTTTCCGTCTTCTCGGCCTGCAGGCGCAGGACGGGCGGCCGGAAGGATATGGCGAGGGACGCTCGATGGGCGGTTTTTATCTCGGCTTCGGCCTGTCGGCGATCATGCTCGCCCAAAACTGGATCTACATGGCGCTCGGCGCCTCCTTTGCGATGGCGGCCTTTGCCCGGATCATATCGATCCTGTCCGATAAGGGGAGTAATCTCGTCAACTATTTACTCCTGGTTGTGCAAATTGCTTTGGCGGCGCTGCCACTGCTCTATGTTTTCGGCTTCACCCAGACGTGAATCTATCGGCCGGCCGGCGACTTCCCCGGCCGGCTTTCAGGCCATTGCGCAATTTTGCCAACAGAAATTCATGTGAAAGGCGTATTCGGGCGTTACGCGTGTTGCGAGTCCGAACATCCTATGTTAGACGGACCCCGAATTTCGGAAGAAGCAAGAGGCTTCTCTTGTGATTTCTGGGGGAAATCAAAACGAATTCAAGATCATAGGTTCGGCGTCCGCCGAGAGCCGGATTTTGGGTTGAAATCAGGGAAATTTGTGCCAGTGGCAGACACGTCCCAGCTTACATCTGGTGTTGCCGAGCGCTATGCGTCGTCGCTTTTCGATCTGGCGCTCGAGCAGGGCGCTGTCGACAGCGTCACCGCCGATCTTGACCGTTTCCAGGCGATGCTGGATGAGAGCGCCGACCTAAAGCGTTTCGTCGCAAGCCCGGTTTTCTCTGCCGAGGACCAGCTGAAGGCGATCACCGCCATCAGCGAGAAGGCCGGAATCGGCGGCTTCTTCGCCAATTTCCTGAAGGTCGTGGCGCGCAACCGCCGCCTGTTTGCCCTGCCGGGCATGATCAAGGCCTTCCGTATCATCGCCGCGAACCATCGCGGTGAAATCTCCGCCGAGGTCACCTCGGCACACGCGCTTTCGCAAGCGCAGGAAACCGAATTGAAGGTGGCACTCAAGAGCGTTACCGGCAAAGACGTGACGATTGCCGTCACGGTTGATCCGTCAATTCTTGGTGGTCTGATCGTCAAGGTCGGGTCCCGCCAGATTGATACGTCTCTTCGTACCAAACTCTCCACTCTTAAGCTCGCATTGAAAGAGGTTGGCTGATGGATATCCGCGCCGCGGAAATTTCCGCAATTCTCAAAGACCAGATCAAAAATTTCGGCAAAGAGGCAGAAGTCTCGGAAGTCGGCCAGGTTCTCTCCGTCGGTGACGGTATCGCCCGCGTCTACGGTCTGGACAATGTCCAGGCCGGTGAAATGGTCGAGTTCCCCGGCGGCATCCGCGGCATGGCGCTGAACCTCGAATCCGACAATGTCGGCGTCGTCATCTTCGGCTCCGACCGTGACATCAAAGAAGGCGACACCGTCAAGCGGACTGGCGCCATCGTCGACGTTCCCGTCGGTCCGGAACTGCTCGGCCGCGTCGTCGACGCGCTTGGCAACCCGATCGACGGCAAAGGCCCGATCAATGCGACGCGCCGTTCGCGTGTCGACATCAAGGCACCCGGCATCATTCCGCGCAAGTCGGTTCATGAGCCGATGTCGACCGGCCTCAAGGCTATCGACGCGCTGATCCCGGTCGGCCGCGGCCAGCGCGAGCTGGTTATCGGCGACCGTCAGACCGGCAAGACCGCGATCCTTCTCGACGCCTTCCTCAACCAGAAGGCCATTCACGACAACGGTCCGGAAGGCGAAAAGCTTTACTGCGTCTACGTCGCCATCGGCCAGAAGCGCTCGACCGTCGCTCAGTTCGTCAAGGTGCTCGAAGAGCGCGGCGCGCTGAAGTATTCGATCATCGTCGCGGCGACTGCTTCCGATCCGGCTCCGATGCAGTATCTGGCTCCGTTTGCCGGCTGCGCCATGGGCGAATATTTCCGCGACAACGGCATGCATGCGCTGATCGGTTACGACGACCTGTCCAAGCAGGCCGTTTCCTACCGCCAGATGTCGCTGCTGCTGCGCCGCCCGCCGGGCCGCGAAGCCTATCCGGGCGACGTTTTCTACCTGCACTCGCGCCTGCTCGAGCGCGCTGCGAAGATGAACGACGACCAGGGCGCCGGTTCGCTGACCGCTCTTCCGGTCATCGAAACGCAGGGCAACGACGTGTCGGCCTTCATTCCGACCAACGTGATCTCGATCACCGACGGCCAGATCTTCCTTGAAACCGACCTGTTCTACCAGGGTATCCGCCCGGCGGTGAACGTCGGTCTGTCGGTTTCCCGCGTTGGTTCCGCCGCACAGATCAAGGCGATGAAGCAGGTTGCGGGTTCGATCAAGGGTGAACTCGCCCAGTATCGCGAAATGGCCGCCTTTGCCCAGTTCGGTTCGGACCTCGACGCTGCGACGCAGCGCCTGTTGAACCGCGGTGCACGCCTGACCGAACTCCTGAAGCAGCCGCAGTTCTCGCCGCTGAAGACGGAAGAACAGGTCGCGGTGATTTTTGCCGGCGTCAACGGCTTTCTCGACAAGCTGCCAGTCGCTTCGGTCGGCAAATTCGAGCAGGGCTTCCTCTCTTATCTGCGTTCGGAAGGCTCCGCCATCCTCGACGCGATCCGCACTGAAAAGGCAATCAGCGACGATACCAGGGGCAAGCTCACCGCTGCTCTCGATAGCTTCGCAAAGTCTTTCGCGTAATCAGGCCCTAAGTTAGGACGGATCACGGATGCCTTCACTTAAGGATCTGAAAAACCGGATCGCCTCCGTCAAGGCGACGCAGAAGATCACCAAGGCGATGAAAATGGTCGCCGCGGCGAAGCTTCGGCGTGCGCAGGAGGCGGCCGAGGCCGCCCGGCCCTATTCGCAGCGCATGGGTGCGGTTCTGGCGAACATCGCCAAGGCCGTCACCGATGCGGACGGCGCACCGACGCTGATGACCGGCACCGGCAAGGACCAGGTTCATCTGCTGGTGGTCTGCACGGCCGAACGCGGTCTGTGCGGCGGCTTCAATTCGCAGATCGCGCGCTTTGCCCGCGATCATGTGCGCAGGCTGCTTGCCGAGGGCAAGACGGTCAAGATCTTCACCGTCGGCAAGAAGGGTTACGACATCCTTCGCCGCGAATATGCTTCGTTGATCATCGAGCGCAAGGAATTGCGCGACGTCAAGCGCATCGGGTTCGAGAATGCGGATCAGCTCGGCAAGCGCATCATCGAGATGTACGAAGCTGGCGAATTCGACGTTTGCACGCTGTTCTATTCCGAGTTCAAGTCGGTGATCAGTCAGATCCCGACGGCGCAGCAGCTCATTCCGGCTTCGACCGGTGCGGCGCAGAACGAAGATGCCGAGCATGCCGGCGCCGTCTACGAATATGAGCCGGATCCGGCATCGATCCTCGAAGATCTGATCCCGCGCAACATCTCCGTTCAGATCTTCCGCGCGCTCCTTGAGAATGTCGCAGGCGAGATGGGTGCGAAGATGAGCGCTATGGACAATGCGACGCGTAATGCCGGTGAGATGATCAACAAACTGACGCTGAGCTACAACCGCCAGCGTCAGGCGCAGATCACCAAGGAACTCATTGAAATCATTTCGGGCGCGGAAGCGCTCTGAGGCTAGGAAAAGAGGGTCAGAAAATGGCTGAGGCAGCTACCCCCAAGATCGGCTCTGTCGGCAGAGTCACACAGGTTATCGGCGCCGTCGTCGACGTTGCTTTCGAAGGCGAACTGCCGAAGATCCTGAACGCGCTGGAAACCAGCAACAACGGCGTCCGTCTGGTTCTCGAAGTTGCACAGCACCTTGGCGAAAACGAAGTCCGTACCATCGCGATGGACTCAAGCGAAGGTCTCGTCCGCGGCCAGGTAGTCAGCGATACTGGTGCTCCGATCATGGTTCCGGTCGGCAACGAGACGCTCGGTCGTATCATGAACGTCATCGGTGAACCGGTCGACGAGGCTGGTCCGCTGGTCACCGCGCACAAGCGCGCCATCCACCAGGATGCACCGTCCTATGTCGAGCAGTCGACGGAAGCGCAGATCCTCGTCACCGGCATCAAGGTCGTCGACCTTCTCGCCCCCTATGCACGCGGCGGCAAGATCGGCCTCTTCGGCGGCGCCGGCGTCGGCAAGACCGTGTTGATCATGGAACTGATCAACAACGTCGCCAAGGCGCATGGTGGTTATTCAGTTTTTGCGGGCGTCGGTGAACGCACCCGCGAAGGCAACGACCTTTACCATGAAATGATCGAATCGAACGTCAACAAGCATGGCGGCGGCGAAGGCTCGAAGGCCGCGCTGGTTTACGGCCAGATGAACGAACCGCCGGGCGCTCGCGCCCGCGTCGCTCTGACCGGCCTGACGGTCGCCGAGCACTTCCGCGACCAGGGCCAGGACGTTCTGTTTTTCGTCGACAACATCTTCCGCTTCACCCAGGCAGGTTCCGAAGTGTCGGCTCTGCTCGGCCGCATCCCGTCGGCCGTCGGTTATCAGCCGACGCTTGCCACCGACATGGGCCAGATGCAGGAGCGCATCACTACGACGACAACCGGCTCGATCACTTCGGTCCAGGCCATCTACGTTCCGGCCGACGACTTGACCGACCCGGCGCCGGCAACCTCGTTCGCGCACCTTGACGCAACGACGGTTCTGTCGCGCTCGATCGCCGAAAAGGGCATCTACCCGGCCGTCGATCCGCTCGACTCGACCTCGCGCATGCTCGATCCGCTGGTCGTCGGCGAAGAGCATTACGACGTCGCCCGTAAGGTTCAGTCGACGCTGCAGCGTTACAAGGCGCTGCAGGACATCATCGCCATCCTTGGCATGGATGAACTGTCCGAAGAGGACAAGATCGCTGTTGCTCGCGCCCGCAAGATCGAGCGTTTCCTGTCGCAGCCGTTCTTCGTCGCCGAAGTCTTCACCGGCTCGCCGGGCAAGCTGGTTGCTCTTGAAGACACGATCAAGGGCTTCAAGGGCCTGGTCAACGGTGAATACGATCACCTGCCGGAAGCTGCCTTCTACATGGTCGGCTCGATGGAAGAAGCGATCGAAAAGGCCAAGAAGCTCGCAGCTGTTTGATGAGCGACGCGCTAGACGAGATATTCTGCTGCGACTCCCTGAAAGGGGTCGTGGCGGATCTTCCGGAGCCGGCAGCGCCGACCGTCTATCGCGCCGATAATGGTGTGCTGATGATGGTGGTCGGCCTTGTCCAGAGCGAAGAAGGCCTCGGTTATCTCGACCAAGCGATAATGCACTGCCCGTTTTGCGGGACCCAATTGCAAGATGCGAAAGCCATAGCCGAGAAGGTAAGTCACTGATGGCTGACAATTTCAACTTTGAGCTCGTTTCGCCGGAGCGTCTGCTGCTGTCGGAGATGGTGACTGAGGTCGTCATTCCCGCAACCGAGGGCGAGATGACTGTCATGGCGCACCACGCGCCGACAATGACGACGGTCAAGCCTGGTGTCGTAAGCGTCCGTTCGGCTTCCGGCAAGAAGCAGGATTACGTCGTATTCGGCGGTTTTGCCGATATCCTGCCGACCGGCTGCACATTGCTTGCCGAATCCGCTGTTCCGGTCGAGGAACTTCACAAGGACGAGTTGACCCGTCGCATCGAGGCCGCCCGCGCGGAACTCGAGAATACCGAGCTGCATGAGCACAAGTCGAAGCTCGAGCATTTCATCATGGAGCTGACGCATCTGAGCGGCGTCGTCCAGCAGGATTGATCGCAATCGACTGCAACGATCAAAGGCGGCTACAACAGCCGCCTTTTTTGTTGGTTCATACCTCGGAATGGTCAGGCAATGTCCATCGGCGGCTTCAAAGGAAGACGTAGCCGTCTCAGTAGCCGGTGCCGCCACGCAGCTCGATGACGAGCGTCTTCAAGAGAATCTTCAAGTCGAGCAGCAGGCTGAAATGCCTGACATAGTAGATATCGCAGGCGATGCGGGCGCGCGCTTGCAATGGCCGTGCCGTCGGGCCGCGCCAGCCGCGTGTCTGCGCCAGGCCGGTGATGCCCGGGCGCATGATGTGGCGTTGGTGGTAGTCCGGCACCAGCTCCTCGTAGAGCCTGCCGGCTGCGCGCATATTGACAGCATGGCAGCGCGGACCGACCAGCGACATCTCGCCCAACAGGACGTTGAAAAGCTGCGGCAGCTCGTCGATGTTGGTCCTGCGAAGCACCGCGCCGATAGCTGTCATCCGGCTGTCGCCCTTGACGGTCTGCTGAATGCCGCTCGGATCACAAGCGTCGGCGCGCATCGAGCGGAACTTGAACACCGTGATCTTCCGGCCGTGGAGCCCCCAGCGGATCTGGCGGAAAAATACCGGACCGCCATCGTCGAGTTTGATGAAGACAGCGATTGCCAGAAAAAACGGCGCCAGCACGATGAGGGCGCTGACCGAGGCGACGATATCGAACATCCGCTTCGTGCCCAGCCGCACGATCATCTTTCTTTCGACAAGGGAAAAGCTATCCGGCTGGCGAATGTTGGAGTTGGCGATAACCAGGGTCTTGGTTTTGTCCTGACGCTGAGACGGATCGAAGCGTGAATTCGTCTTCGAAGTAAAAGCATTCATAACGCAAGGTCCACAAGTTTAGATGCGATACTGAACTGAAGAGAGACAAATACATGCTCTCGTATCGTTTGTCATCGGTCTAAATAAGAAATTGCTAACCCGAATGAGACCAAAAATGGGAGTATTTCCTTTTAAAGATAATGCCAGTAGTTGAGCTTGCTGGAGAATTATACTTTAAAAGGAGTAGCCCGATTGGATTGGCGGGATGTCAGGCGATTGCCGACATCGATCGCAGGCTTTTCCAGCATATGATAGCTGAGACTTGCGACCAGAAGGACGAGCGCGGCTGCCAATCCACAAGACTGCAGCCAGCCGGTGACGACAATTTCCGAGGAAACGCCGAATGAGCCCGGGTCGAGCCTTTGGATCGATATCAGGATGATTTCCTGCCAGATATAGATGCCGAATGAGATTTTCGCGATGTAGCGGACAGGCGCGTTGTCGAGCAGCCTGCCGAGGCGTTGCGAATGGCAGAGCGAAACGAGCGCCGTTGCGATCGCCAGCGGAAAGACCGGGAAGCCATAGGGGATTTCGAGCCAGCCGTAAGCTTCGGCGGAGCCGCCGGGCGATATGACGAGACGGTAACCGGCAACAGCGAGGGCCAGCAGCGCTGCGGCATCGAACCAGGCGGAGGGCCTTCTTGGGAGCATGACTTCGACGCCGGCGGCAAGCGCGCCCAATGCGAAGATGGCGAAGAAGCCGATCGGATTATATCGCGGCATCCACTCCTTTGCCCCGCCTTGGAAGCCGTATTGCCAGCCGCGTCCGATATCGTCGAGCGGAAAGACGGTGAGGATCAGCACATGGGCCAAGAGTACAGCGGTGATGACGCAGAGCCAGGCAAAGCGGGCAAGCAACGGACGCTGCCTCAGGATGGGCAAACGAAATAGCAGGAAAAAGCAGAGAGGCAGGAGCACATAGCTGGTGACCTCGAAGGGAATGGACCAGAGCGGCCCGTCGGCTTCGACGGGAAAGAATGTGCGCCAATGCCACTGGCTCATGAACAGTAGCCCGGAGACATAGCGGAAGGCGAGCTCCGCCGTCAGCGGCAGAGCAAGCAGCGTCAGGCTGAGGGTGAAGCTGACGGTTGCGGCCACCCAGAAGCCCGGAGCGATGCGTGCCGCCCTGCGGATTGTGTAATGGCGGAGGCTGGGCATGGTGCTGCCGTCGTCGATCGCGCGCCAGAAGGGATGGGCAAGAAGAAAGCCGCTAAGCACGAAGAAGATGGCAACGCCGAAATTGCCGAAGCGGAGGATGTTTGCGGTGGGTCCCAGTTCGTCGGGAATTCTGCGCATATCCAGCCGGAGCGCGAGATGGTGGGCGAACACCAGCAGACAGGCTGCCGCGCGCAGAAAGTCCGCTCCGGCCAGTCTCTCCTGTTGGCGCATCTTGTCCCTCGCCTTACAGCGCCGCGCGCCTTTCAGACGCGTGGCACTGTAACACTTTGAATAACTGCATAATTTTTTCTTATATCGATTCCGATTTAAGAAATTATGCAGTGCCCAAGGGCTTTTCCGCGGAAAACCGCGATGGGCAAGGCGGGAATGGCTCAGGCCAGCAGTTCGTTGGTATAATAGGCGGAGAAGTCCGGCTTCTCCTTGAGTACGGCGCCATTCGCGTCGACCAGGATGCCGTTCGCGACCAGGAAGCCGCCGATGGCATCGGCCTTGGCCGGGTCGAGGGTGCCGATTACGCCGGCCTCGGACTTCAGGAAGTGTCCGTCGATCAATGCCTTCTGCGAAGCTTTCACCAGTTCCGTGTTCATCAGCGCGCCGTTGCTTCCTGATATCAGCAGCGCGCAGGCTTCGTCGGGATGATCGACGGAATAGGCATAACCCTTTCGCGTTGCCTGAATGAAAGCGCGGGCATTTTCCTGATTTGCCGAGAGATAGGCGTCGCTGGAGACGATGACCGTCGTCTGTTCGTCGGGAACGCCATAGTCGGCATAGTGGAAGCGGCCGATCTTGCGTTTTTCCAGCTCGGCGGCGATGCCTTCCCAGGTGTAGATCTCCAGTGTGAAATCGATCGAGCCATTGTCCAGCGCCTCGTAGGCGGAAGTGCCGAGCGTGACGGTCTTGACCTCGCCTTTGCCGCCATCGTTGCGGATCATCGCGGAGATCAAAGCGCTCTCCCAGGTTCCGCCGAAGCCGCCATAGGTCTTGCCGTCGAGATCTCTAGGGCTTTTGATGTCGTCGCGTCCGCCCTTGTAGATAAGGCGCGCTGTTTCGGTCTGGACGACGCCGTAGACCATCTTCACGTCGCCGCCGGCGGCGCGCTGCATGAGGGCCTCGATCTCGCTGCTGATGCCGAAATCGGCGACGCCGTTCGACACCAGCGTTCCGGCGCTGGTGTCGGCATAGGGAAGGATCTCGACGTCGAGGCCGGCGGCGGTATAGAAGCCCCTCGCCTTGGCGACATAGATGCCGATATGGTTGGTGTTGGGTGTCCAATCGAGCGCCATGCGCACCTTTGCGGGCGCTGACTGGCCGAAGGCCGGGCGGCCGGCAAGGCTTGCGGCGATGGCGGCTAAGATCGTCTGGCGACGGGTGAGAAGCAGCATGGTGACCTCCTCAGGTCTCTAGAGCATGATGCCGAAAAGTGTGAGCGGTTTTCTCACGACATCATGCTCTAACTCTATAATGTAGAACAGGATTCAGATTTTAAGCCGACCGGCCTAAAATCATCCTGTTCGAGCGGATGAAGCAGTGTTTGCAGGATTTCGGTTTCGATCGCCTGGGCCGCCGGCGAGCCGAGATCGGCAAGGCTTCTCGGACGGGGCAGGGGAACGTGGAATTCGCGGATGATACGCGCCGGGCGGGCCGAAAGCACGTAGATCCGGTCGGAGAGGAACACGGCCTCGCGGACGTCGTGGGTGATCAGCAGCGCCGTCCAGCGGTGTTCGGTCCACATGCTCTGCAGCCATTCCTGGATCTGTGTGCGCGTCAGCGCGTCGAGCGCGCCGAACGGCTCGTCGAGCAGCAGCATGTCCTGGGTCTGGACGACAGTGCGCAGCAGGGCGGCGCGCTGGCGCATGCCGCCTGATAGTTCGGATGGATAATGGTGTTCAAAACCGGCAAGGCCGAAGCGCTCAAACAGTGGCGCCACAGTGGCGCGGGCAGCGCGGCGGCTCATGCCACGCACTTCGAGGCCAAGTGCCGCATTGTCGATGATCCGGCGCCAGGGCATCAGCGCATCGCGCTGCGGCATGAAGGCGAATGAATGCGGCGCCCGTTCCAGCGGCGCGTCCTTGAAAAGCACGGTGCCGGAATCGGGGCGAAGCGCCTGTGTCAGCAATCGGAGCACCGTCGACTTTCCTGAGCCGGACGGGCCGACGATCGAAACGAACTCGCCGTTTGCCACAGTGAGCGAAATATCGCCCAGCACCTTCATGCCGTCGAAGGACTTCGAGATGTTGCGCAGTTCGACCATCGTATCGCTCATCGCCGCGACTCCTGGGATCGTTGCCAGGGCATGACGAGGCGCTGGATCAATAGCGTCAGCCCGAAGAGGCAGAGTGTGAGCGCGGCGCTGATGACGACGGCGGCAAGCACGAGATCGGGGCGGAAATTGTTCTTGGCGTTGAGGATATAGATGCCGAGGCCGCGGGCGGCGCCGGCATATTCGGCAAAGATCGCGCCGACGACGGCATAGGTGATCGAGATCCTGAGGCCGGCGAAGAAATAGGGCAGCGCGGAGGGAAGCCGCGCCAGGCGGAAAATCCGCCAGCGGCTCGCCTTCATCGAGTTCAGCAATTCGGCGATGTCGCGGTCGGTCGATTGATAGCCCTGCAGCAGGGCGACCAACAGCGGAAAGAAGGTGACGAGCGCCACCAGCAGGATCTTCGGCAACAGGCCGAAACCGAACCAGAGGACGACAAGGGGCGCGATCGCCACCAGCGGCAGCGTCTGGCTGGCGATGAAAATCGGTAGCAATGCCCGGCGCATGAAAGACACGAAATCCATCAGGATCGAAGCGGCGAAGGCGAAGGCAAGCGACAGCGCGAAACCGCCGAGTGTCGCACCCAGCGTCGGCCAGGTGTTTGATATTAGCGCCTCACGGTTCAGCCAGCCCTGGATGACAATGCGCGAAGGCGCCGGCAGGATGGAAGGTTTGATGCCGGAAAGATCGACATAGAGTTCCCATGCCGCCAAAAACGCGCAGCCCGCGAGAAAGGCCGGTATGCCCCGGTAGAGAGCGGCGCGGAGCGCGGCAAGGCGCGAATCCGATGGTTGTGGCGATGTCATCAGCGTTCGATTTCAGGCTTTCGTCGGGCACTGCATAATTCCTTAAATCGGAATCGATTTAAGGGAAAATTATGCAGCAATTTAAAGTGTTACGGCGTCCCTTGCGCGTCTGCTAAGACGCGCGGCGCTGTATTGGCGGAGACCGTGATGTCGAGCGTCACGTGTCCCACCGGGTCGCCGAAGCGATAGAAGGCCTCATGAATGGTCGCGAAGACGGCGCCGGCATCTCCCCCCAGCCGGGTACAGAAATTCTTGGCGTGGTCGAAGGTGCCGGAGCGCTTCAAGAAATCGATGCAGCCATAGATCTCGTCCATATGGCTGCCGGTTCCCATGACGTAGAGCGAGAATTGCGCGGCCGCCGGCTGTCCGGTCTCCGTGGTGGTTTCAACGGCGGCAAGGGCTGATGTAATCCGGTCGGCAAGCGGCTCCGCCCGGCCGGCAGAGGGCTTGACGCCGCAGATGGCGTCGTCGGGCTCACCTGGGCAGCCGCGTGAGACCGCGGCGGACAGCACGCAATGCTCGCCGGTATTGGCGGCGACGACGAAAAGATCGCGCATGGCCGCGAAGAGGACATCAGGCGGGCCGACCAGCAGGGTGGAGATATCATCGGTCTCGATGCGAAGCCGGTCGCGATAGGGGTCGAACGCCTTGACGGCATCGAGAATGATGCCGACGAAATTGCCGGACATCGGATAGAGTGACACTTGTGCGCCTGAGAACATCTGAACCTCGCTCCGCTGGCATTACCCAGATCAGCTTTGAAGGGTCCAGAGGCTTGCGCCTCGCATCTCAGCCCCGGCGATACGGAGCTCCCCTGTTATTTCGGCGGAAACTATCATCGCGGTTTTCTTCCCGCAACCGCAAAATTGCAGACCCGTCCGCGTGGTCGGAATGAACCTGATATGACGGACAACACCCGGACCGAGGTCCTGCCCGGGTGTTCCCAGAGGTTCCGTACCTGCTGGGAACGGAACCGGAGCTTTCTGTCTCAGGCGGCGATATCGGCATAGGGACGATCGATACGGGCGGTGGCGAGCGCCCGTGTCCACCATTCCAGCCTTGCCATCATTCGGCCGAGCAAGCGCAGCGCGTCGTCGGGAGTGTCGAGCCTGCCTTCCGCGTCGAAGCGGTTCCATGGCGCAGCGAAGCTGACCGAATCGCGGATCGTGACGGCGTGGAGTTCGGCAAAGACGAGGCGCAGCTGCTCTACCGCGCGCAGGCCGCCGGAAATACCGCCATAGGAAACGAAGGCGACCGGCTTGCCCTGCCAAGGCTCGAAGAAGAAATCGATGACGAATTTCAGCGAGGCGGTGAAGCTGTGATTGTATTCCGGCGTGACGATGATGAACGCGTCCGCCATGCCGAGCCGCTCGGCGAGCCTGGCGATTTCGGGATGTGCCAATTCGCGGGTGGTCGGCAGCGCAAAATCCAGCGGGTCGATGATGTCGATATCGAATTGCGGGAAGCGGATGAGCTCCTCCGTCAGCCACTTGACCACCCGGTCGCAGATGCTTCCCTCGTGCTCCCGTAGATGACCGCCAGCCTGGTGGGTGTTTTCATGTGTCGCTCCTTGTTGCGATTGGACTTTACGATTGCAGGAGCAACAGGTATAAAACCTCAACTAATATTGAGGTCAATAGGCGATGGATACGATTCCTGCGACGCCGCTCGGCAGGCTCCTGACAGTCGGTGAAGTGGCGGAGCGCAGCGGCCTCGCCGTCTCGGCGCTGCATTTTTACGAGACCAAAGGGTTGATCTCGAGCATCCGCTCCCGCGGCAACCAGCGGCGCTATGGGCGCGATGTGCTTCGCCGTCTCGGCATCATCAAGGTGGCGCAGCGTGTCGGCATTCCGCTTTCGGAAATCCAGTCAGCGTTCGAGTCCCTGCCGCAGGGACGAACGCCGACCGTTGCCGACTGGCAGACGCTGTCGGCGCGCTGGAAGGATGATCTCGACGCGCGAATCAGGCGGCTCAGCCTGTTGCGCGACCGATTGACCGGCTGCATCGGTTGCGGCTGCCTGTCGATCGAAAGCTGTCCGCTGCGTAATCCCTGCGACCGGCTTGGCAAGGAAGGGCCGGGTGCGCGGCTTCTGGAGGCCGAAAACTAGTCCTGGTTTTCCCCGGAAAGATCGGTGCGCGCCTTTCTTTCGGTCGGTGCGCTCATATGTTAAGGGCGAGTGACGCAACCGGCGGCACTGTCCGCGAGGAGGACGGCTTCGTGTTTCATCCCAGATTGTTCGAAAATCGCAATGTCGTCGTGACCGGCGCCGGCCGCGGCATCGGCCTTGAAGTCGCCCGGCAGTTTCTGGACTGCGGCGCGAAGGTGATTGTCCATACCGGGCGCAAGCCGGGACGGGATCTGCCGGATTTCCTGCTGACCGCTGAATCGGAAAGACGGGCGCTGCTGCTGCACGCCGATTTCTCCGCCATCGGTGGGGCGGCGCAATTTGCCGACGATGTCCTCGCTTTCTTCGACAGGGTGCATGTGCTCGTCAACAATGCCGGCACCATGCTTGGCCGGTTTCCCGCTGCCACGCTGACCGACGCAGAATATGAGGCAGTCATACGGCTCAACCAGACTTCGGTGGTGGCGCTGACGCGGGCATTGCTGCCGGCATTGAAGGCGGCCGAGGGCGCTGCCGTCATCAACACTGTTTCGATTTCGGCGCTGACCGGCGGAAGCCCCGGCTCTTCGATATATTCGGCCTCGAAGGCCTTTGTTGCGACCTATTCCAAGGCGCTCGCCCGCGAGCTTGCCCCGGATGGCATCCGCGTCAACTGCGTCTCGCCGGGAACGATCGAGACGGATTTCCACGAGCGCTATTCCTCCAAAGAAAAGCTGGAGCAGACCCGGAAATCCATCCCCCTGCAGCGACTCGGCACGGCGGAGGATTGCGCTCCCGCCTATCTGTTCCTGGCAGCTCCCTCACTCTCGGGATACATCACCGGCCAGGTGATCGAGATCAATGGCGGACAGCTTATCTGCTGATTTACTTGGACCTTTTTTGGCATTTCATCACTATTGACCAATTCGCTTGTGCGAATATGCTATTGTACTGATCTACCTCACCGCCTCCTTCCGAGATATCGAATGCCGTTGCCTAAACCGGAGCCGGGTATGACCGGCCAGGAGTTGCATAAACTCGCTGGAAAAGCCCATGAAGCGAGCGACCTGCTGAAAGCTTTGGCGCATCACACCCGACTTCTGATCCTCTGCATACTGGCGAAAGAGGAGCGAACGGTCGGTGAAATCGAAAATATTCTCGGCATACAGCAGGCGATGGTCTCGCAGCAACTTGCGCGTTTGAGGCTCGAAGGCCTGGTCAATACGCGCCGTCAGGGCAGGCAGGTTTATTACAGCATCGGCAATGTCAACGTGCTGGGTTTTCTCGAATCGCTGTTCGATCTTTTTCCGGCTGCGGAAAACTGTTAAAGCGCGTCGCATAAAACTTGATTCATGCGACGCGCTTTAATTCTTTGTTTTATGCATGTCGTCGTCCCAAAACCGCTGCACACTTTTGGCGGCATGCATTAGTACCCGCCCTTGCGAAGCACGGCTGCTATGTCGAAGATGAGGCCGGACGCGAAATGTCGCGGGAGACCGGATGATCGACAAGCTGGAATTTTTTATCGCCCTTGCCAATGAAAAGCACTTCGGCCGTGCCGCCGAGGAGTGCGGGATCTCGCAGCCGACGCTCTCGGCGGCTATCCGGCAGCTCGAGGATCAATTGGGCGTCATGCTGGTGCAGCGCGGCTCGCGGTTCCAGGGGCTGACGCCGGAAGGCCAGCGCGTGCTGGAATGGGCCCGGCGCATCGTCGGCGATGCCCGCACCATGCGCGAAGAGATGCGCGCCGCGCGCCGCGGCCTTTCCGGCCACATTCGCCTCGCCGCCATTCCGACCGCGCTTGCCATGCTTTCGCGTATCACCACGCCTTTTCAGGAACGGCACCCCGGCGTGACCTTCTCGATCGTCTCGCGCAATTCGCTGCAGGTGCTGAGCATGCTCGAGAATCTCGAAATTGATGCCGGCATCACCTATCTCGAAAACGAACCGCTCGGCCGTGTTACGACGGTTCCGCTTTATGCCGAGCGCTATAATCTGATCACGGCTGCAGGCAGCCCTTTGTCTGATCGCGACAACGTGACCTGGCGCGAGGTTGGTGATCTTCGGCTTTGTCTATTGACGGCCGACATGCAGAACCGTCGCATCATCAACCGGCACCTGACGGAAGCCGGCGCCACGGTACATCCGACGCTCGAATCCAACTCGATGATCGTGCTGTTCTCGCATGTCAGGACCGGGCGCTGGGCGAGCATCATGCCGCGCAACGTCGCGAAATCCTTTGGATTTCCAGTGGAAATTCGGATGATCCCGATCGTCGAGCCGGAGGCGCATCATCTGGTCGGGCTTGTCGCGCCGTATCGCGAGCCGTTTACGCCGCTCGTGTCGGCCTTGCTGCACGAAGCGCGGGTGCTCGTGCAGGATGAAGAACTCTGATAGAAAAAACCTATCGATCCACGAGATAGCTTTATTGATTGCCGGCGGCTTCCCTGAGATGTTGCTTGCGGAATAGCGTTCGGCTGGGGGAGCGCGCCCATTCCGCAACGCGCTAGAGCAATTCCAGCAAAAGTGTGAAGCGGTTTTGCGTTCGGAATTGCGTAAAAACAAAGAGATAGAGCATTTTCGTGATTCGAAGAAAAACGGAAATGCTCTAGCCGCTGGGAGAGCTACCTTATGACCATTCATATCGCCGAAGGCGATATCACAACGCGCACCCGTTCCATCATCGCCGATCTTCGCTTTCTCGAAGGGCCGCTGCTTCCCATTCTGCATCAGGTTCAGGAAGAATTCGGCTATGTGCCGCCGGAAGCCCTGCCTGTTATTGCAGAGGAATTGAACCTCTCCCGCGCCGAGGTGCATGGCGTGATGACCTTCTATCACGATTATCGCGACCATCCCACTGGGCGGCATGTGCTGAAGCTCTGTCGCGCCGAAGCCTGTCAGTCGATGGGCGGCGATGCGCTGGCCGAACGCCTCAAGACGCTGCTCGGCATCGATTTCCATCAGACGACGCTCGATGGCGCCGTGACGCTGGAGCCGGTCTACTGTCTCGGGCTCTGCGCCTGCGCGCCGGCGGCGATGCTCGATGGCGAGGTCTATGGCCGGATCGACGATCAGTTGGCCGCGGAACTTGTCGCGGAGGCACGCCGATGACGGTCAGGATATATGTTCCGCGCGATGCCGCAGCGCTGGCGCTCGGGGCCGAGATGGTGGCAAAGGCGATTGCCCAGGAGATCGCCGCCCGCGGCCTCGATGCCGAGATCGTGCGCAACGGCTCGCGCGGAATGTTCTGGCTGGAGCCGCTGGTCGAGATCGAGCTTGCCGGCAAGCGGATCGGCTACGGGCCGGTGAAGGCAAAGGATGTGCCTGGCCTGTTCGACGCCGGGATGGCTGATGGTGGCGATCACCCGCTCTGTCTCGGGGAGGTTGAAGACCTCCCGTTCCTCAAAGGACAGACCCGCCTGACCTTTGCCCGCTGCGGCATCACCGATCCGCTTTCGCTCGCCGATTACGAGGCGCATGGCGGTCTTGCCGGTCTTCGCCGCGCCGTTTCGATGTCACCAGCCGAGGTCGTCAAGGAAGTCACCGATTCCGGCCTGCGCGGACGGGGCGGCGCCGGCTTTCCCACAGGCATCAAGTGGAAGACCGTTCTCGATGCCGCCGGCGAACGCAAATATATCGTTTGCAATGCCGATGAGGGCGACAGCGGCACTTTTGCCGACCGGATGATCATGGAGGGTGATCCCTTCGTGCTGATCGAGGGCATGGCGATATCAGGCCTCGCCACCGGAGCGACGAAAGGTTACGTCTACACGCGGTCGGAATATCCGCATGCGATCGCGGTGATGAGCGAGGCTGTCGGCATCGCGCGCCAGGCCGCTATTCTCGGCCTATCGGTGCTCGGCTCCGGCCGTGCCTTCGATATCGAGGTGCGCATCGGGGCCGGCGCCTATGTCTGCGGCGAGGAAACGGCGCTGCTGAACAGCCTCGAAGGCAAGCGCGGCGTCGTGCGCGCCAAGCCGCCGCTGCCGGCGCATCAGGGGCTGTTTAACTGTCCTACCGTCATCAACAACGTGATCTCGCTCGCCTCCGTGCCGGTGATCATGGAAAAGGGTGCCGCATTCTATCGCGATTTCGGCATGGGCCGCTCGCGTGGCACCATTCCGCTGCAGATCGCCGGCAATGTCAGATATGGCGGGCTTTATGAAACGGCCTTCGGTCTTTCGCTCGGAGATATCGTCGACGGGATCGGCGGCGGCACGGCGACGGGGCGACCGGTCAAGGCCGTGCAGGTCGGCGGGCCGCTTGGTGCCTATTTCCCGCGGGCGCTGTTCGACACGCCGTTCGATTATGAATCCTTCGCCGCCAAGGACGGGTTGATCGGCCATGCCGGCATCGTCGTCTTCGACGACACCGCCGATATGCTGAAGCAGGCGCGTTTCGCCATGGAATTCTGCGCAATCGAAAGCTGCGGCAAGTGCACGCCCTGCCGCATCGGCTCGACACGCGGCGTCGAGACGGCCGACAAGATCGCCCAAGGCATCGAGCCGGAGAAGAACCGGGCGCTGCTTGCCGATCTCTGCAACACGATGAAGTTCGGTTCGCTCTGTGCGCTCGGCGGTTTCACGCCTTATCCCGTCGTGAGTGCGATGACGCATTTCCCGGAGGATTTTTCGCCGGCGCCGATGGTGGAGGCGGCTGAGTGATGACATCTCACGTCGCACCCACACTCTTTCCTGCATCGCGCATTTCCACTTCCGTACAAGAGGCCGACCATGTCGCTCATCCATGAAATCGACTACGGCACCCCGGCTTCGAAATCCGAGGCGATGGTGACGCTCACCATCGATGGGCAGCAGATCAACGTGCCGGAAGGTACCTCCATCATGCGGGCCTCGATGGAGGCCGGCATCAAGGTGCCGAAGCTCTGTGCCACCGATATGGTCGACGCTTTCGGCTCCTGCCGGCTCTGCCTCGTCGAGATCGAGGGACGCAACGGCACACCTGCCTCCTGCACGACCCCGGTGGCGGCAAACATGGTGGTGCATACGCAGACGGGTCGGCTGAAGGACATCCGCCGCGGCGTGATGGAACTCTATATTTCCGACCATCCGCTCGACTGTCTGACCTGCGCTGCCAACGGCGATTGCGAATTGCAGGACATGGCTGGTGCCGTCGGCCTGCGCGATGTGCGCTACGGCTACGAGGGCGACAACCACGTCAAGGCGCGCAGCAATGGCGACATCAATCTGAAATGGATGCCGAAGGACGAGTCCAATCCCTATTTCACCTATGATCCCTCCAAGTGCATCGTCTGTTCGCGCTGCGTGCGCGCCTGCGAGGAAGTGCAGGGCACCTTCGCGCTGACGATTGAGGGACGCGGTTTTGGTTCGCGCGTATCCCCCGGCATGCACGAGAATTTCATGGAATCCGAATGCGTCTCCTGCGGCGCCTGCGTCCAGGCCTGTCCGACGGCGACGCTGACGGAGAAGTCGGTGATAGAGATCGGCCAGCCGGAACATTCGGCCGTCACCACCTGCGCCTATTGCGGCGTCGGCTGCTCGTTCAAGGCGGAAATGCGCGGCGAGGAACTGGTGCGCATGGTGCCGTGGAAAGACGGCCAGGCCAATCGCGGCCATTCCTGCGTCAAGGGCCGCTTCGCTTACGGCTATTCCACCCACAAGGACCGGATCCTCAACCCGATGATCCGCGAAAAGGTCAGCGATCCCTGGCGGGAGGTCAGCTGGGACGAAGCCATCGCGCATGTGGCGTCGGAGTTCCGCCGCATCCAGTATCAATACGGCCGCGAGGCGATCGGCGGTATCACCTCCTCGCGCTGCACCAATGAAGAAACCTACCTGGTGCAGAAGCTGATCCGCGCCGGCTTCGGCAACAATAATGTCGATACCTGCGCCCGCGTCTGCCATTCGCCGACCGGCTACGGTCTCGGCCAGACGTTCGGAACTTCGGCCGGAACGCAGAATTTCGACAGTGTCGAGCATTCTGATGTCGTCGTCATCATCGGCGCCAATCCGACGGAGGGGCATCCGGTGTTCGGCTCGCGATTGAAGAAGCGGCTCCGCCAGGGGGCCAAGCTCATCGTCATCGATCCGCGTCGAACCGATATCGTCCGCTCGCCGCATGTCGAGGCTTCCTACCACCTGCCGCTGAAACCCGGCACCAACGTTGCGGTGATGACGGCGCTGGCGCATGTGATCGTCGCCGAAGGGCTCTTTGACGAGAAGTTTATCCGCGAGCGCTGCGACTGGTCGGAATTCGAGGACTGGGCCGCCTTCGTCGCCGAACCGCAACACAGTCCCGAGCAGACCGAGATCTTCACCGGCGTGCCGGCGGCGGATCTGCGTGGCGCGGCAAGGCTCTTTGCCAAGGGCGGCAATGGCGCGATCTACTACGGTCTCGGCGTTACCGAACACAGCCAGGGCTCGACCACGGTCATCGCAATCGCCAACCTGGCGATGGCGACCGGCAATATCGGCCGTCCCGGTGTCGGCGTGAACCCGCTGCGCGGCCAGAACAACGTGCAGGGCTCCTGCGATATGGGCTCTTTCCCGCACGAACTGCCGGGCTACCGGCATATTTCCGACGATGCGACGCGCGATATCTTCGAGAAACTCTGGGGCGTGAAGCTCGACAAAGAGCCGGGCCTGCGCATTCCGAACATGCTGGATGCGGCGGTCGATGGCTCCTTCAAAGGCCTCTACGTTCAGGGCGAGGACATTCTCCAGTCCGATCCGGATACCAAACATGTCGCAGCCGGGCTTGCGGCGATGGAATGCGTTGTCGTGCAGGACCTGTTCCTCAACGAGACCGCCAATTACGCCCATGTCTTCCTGCCGGGCTCGACCTTCCTCGAGAAGGACGGCACCTTCACCAATGCCGAGCGCCGCATCAACCGCGTGCGCAAGGTGATGTCGCCGCGCAACGGTTATGGCGACTGGGAGGTGACGCAGAAGCTTGCCCAGGCGATGGGGCTCGACTGGAATTACACCCATCCGTCGGAGATCATGGACGAGATCGCCGCGACGACGCCAAGCTTTGCGATGGTCTCCTATGACTATCTCGACAAGATCGGCTCGGTGCAGTGGCCCTGCAACGAGAAGACCCCGCTCGGCTCGCCGATCATGCATGTCGACGGCTTCGTGCGCGGCAAGGGCAAGTTCATCCGCACCGAATATGTCGCGACCGACGAGCGCACCGGCCCGCGCTTCCCGCTGCTGCTCACCACTGGCCGCATCCTCAGCCAGTACAATGTCGGGGCGCAGACGCGGCGGACCGAAAATGTCGTCTGGCACGCCGAAGACCGGCTGGAGATCCATCCGCACGATGCCGAGCAGCGCGGCATTCGCGACGGCGACTGGGTAAAGCTCGGCAGCCGCTCCGGCGACACCACGCTGAGATCCCTGATTACCGATCGTGTTGCGCCGGGTGTCGTCTATACGACCTTCCATCATCCCAATACGCAGGCGAACGTCATCACCACCGATTTCTCCGACTGGGCGACGAACTGCCCTGAGTACAAGGTGACGGCGGTGCAGGTCTCGCCCTCCAACGGGCCGAGCGAATGGCAGCTCGAATATGACGAGCAGGCGCGGCAATCGCGCCGTATCGCCGGCAAGCTCGAGGCAGCGGAGTGACGATGTGGGGGTGGTTTGGCAAGGAGGGGCTTGCATCATGACCTTCGCCGTCACCACCCGCGCTCCCGAAACCGCGCGCCGCAATGGCATCCTGCAGACCGGTTCGCGTATCGTGCCGGAAGAGGTGCCGATTGCCTTCTCCTATGGCGGCAGCTCACACGCGGTGATGATGGCGACGCCGGCCGATCTTAAGGATTTTGCCGTCGGGTTCAGTCTGACCGAAGGGATCATTACCGGACCGGCGGAGATCTCCGACATCGAGGTCGTCGAGGGTGAGCAGGGGATCGATGTTCAGGTGAGCCTTGTCGACGATGTCGCTGACCGGCTACGGGCACGCCGCCGCAGCATGGCGGGACCGGTCGGCTGCGGGCTCTGCGGCATCGAATCGATCGAGCAGGCGGTGCGGTCGGTGCCCGATGTCTCGGCATCGTCGCTGTCGCTGTCGCATGCCGATATCGTGCGGGCCGTTTTACTTCTGAACGAAGCCCAGCCGCTGCATCGCGAAACGCGGGCGGTGCATGGCGCCGGCTTTTATCTTCCCGGCCGGGGATTGGTTGCGGTGCGCGAAGATGTCGGCCGGCACAATGCTTTGGACAAGCTCTGCGGCGCCGTTATCGGGTCGGGCGAAAGGGGCGCGGACGGCGCCGTCGTCGTCACCAGCCGGCTTTCCCTGGAGATGGTGCAGAAGGCGGCGATCCTCGGCAGCCCGGTGCTGATCGCCATCTCAGCGCCGACCGCTCTTGCCATCCGCACCGCCGCAGCGGCCGGCATGACGCTCGTCGCGCTAGTGCGCGGCGAGGATTTCGAGATTTTCACCCACCCGCACCGCATCTCGCCCGGAAGCATTGCCGATGTCGCATGATACCAAGACCAAGCTCGTTTACATGGCAAACCAGATCGCCACTTTTTTCAAGAGCCAGCCGGCAAGCGAGGCCGTCGAGGGCGTCGCCACCCATATCAACAAATTCTGGGAGCCGCGCATGCGGCGGCAATTGTTCGAAATCCTGGAAACCCAGGAGAATGGCCTGGATGCACTGGTGCTTCAGGCCGCTCCCTTGATCCGGAAGCCCGAGCCGGACGCAAACCAGGCCCGGTAGTATTGATCGGCTCATGGACGGGGGCAAGCTGCGCGTCGCATCGGCCTCCTGCGACGCTCTTTACCGCGTATGCTGCGTAGTACGATCAAAGTGCCGCCGTGCGGCGGCACCGTATAATGGCGATGTGCCGGAAGACTGACATCAAAACTCTTCCCAGCTCTGTGCGCTTGCAGTAGTAGCGCCGTGCGCCTTTGCGACACGCGAAACCAGATGCAGCGCCGGCGAGCCTGCCTGTCTTGCGTCTAGCCTGCCGGCAGTCTGCTGGGCCGGGGTCCGGGTCTGACCGGGCAGGCGGAACCTTGCCAGCAGGACCCGCAGCATTTCGGCTTCCTTTGCCAGGTTATGGCTGGCGGCGGTGCTTTCCTCGACCATGGCGGCGTTCTGCTGGGTTGCCTGGTCTAGCGTATTGACCGCCTGGTTGATTTCCTTAAGGCCGGTTGCCTGTTCCTTTGAGGCTTCGACGATGGCGACGACGTTGCCGTTGATATCGCCGACCTGTGTGACGATCTGCTCGAGCGCCTTGCCGGTCTGGCCGACGAGGCCGACGCCGTTCTTGACGAGATCGCTCGACGTATTGATCAGCGCCTTGATCTCCTTGGCGGCTTTGGCAGAGCGCTGGGCGAGCTCGCGGACCTCCTGGGCCACCACGGCGAAGCCCTTGCCGGCCTCGCCGGCGCGGGCTGCCTCGACGCCGGCATTCAGCGCCAGGAGGTTGGTCTGGAAGGCGATATCGTCGATGACGCCGATGATGTTGGTGATTTCGCGCGAGGACTGCTCGATCTGGTCCATGGCGGCGACGGCGTTGCGGACCACGACGCCCGACTGCTCGGCGCCCTGCTTGGTCACGGCGACGAGGCGGCCCGCCTCATCGGCGCGGCGGCTGGAATCGTTGACGGTGGTGGTGATCTCCTCCAGCGCGGCTGCGGTCTCTTCGATCGATGCGGCCTGCTGTTCCGTCCGCTTGGAGAAAGAATCCGCCGATCCGCCGATCTCGCTCGAGCCGGCGGCGATCGCACTGGCATTCTCGCCGATCGTCTTCATCGTCTCGGCAAGACCTCTGACCGCGGTATTGAAATCCTGGCGCAATTGCTCCATCGAGGGGACGAAGGGTGTGTCCACCGTCCTCGTCAGATCGCCTTCGGAAAGCTGACGCAGCGCGCCGGCGAGCAGGGATATCGCGCTCATCCGCTGGGTGACGTCGGTTGCGAACTTCACCACCTTGTAGACCTTGCCGTCGGCATCGACGATCGGGTTATAGGCGGCCTGAATCCAGATTTCGCGGCCACCCTTGCCGAAACGGACGAATTCGTTGGCGATGAATTCGCCATTGGCGAGACGTCGCCAGAAGCTGCTGTAATCCTCGGTGCGGGTATATGCCGGGTCGCAGAAGATGCTGTGATGTTTGCCGGTGATTTCGGCCAGGGAATATCCCATGGCCTGACAGAAATTTTCATTGGCGGTCAGGATTTCGCCCTTCGGGGTGAATTCGATCACCGCCTGCGAGCGCGAGATCGCTTCGAGCTTGCCGGAATCTTCGACCGCCTGCTTCTTCGCGGCGGTGATATCGGCGGCAAACTTCACCACCTTGTATGGCTTTCCGCCCTTTGAAACAGGGTTATAGGAAGCCTGGATCCATATCTCCCTGTTGCCCTTGGCGAGCCGCTTATAAGCGCCGGCGTCATATTCGCCGCGTCCAAGCCGCGCCCAGAAGGCGCGATATTCGGGCGTCGCTGTATAGGCCGGCTCGCAAAACATGCTGTGATGCTTGCCGACGATCTCGTTCAGACGGTAACCAAGCGCGTTGCAGAAATTCTCATTCGCCGTGAGAATATTTCCCTTGAGATCGAATTCGATGATCGCCTGCGATTTGGAGATGGCGTCAAGAATGTATTTCGAATCGGAGGTAAGACCAAACATTCCTGTCCCTTTGAGATGCACAGCTTTTGCTGTTTCGGCCGGAGAAGCGAGGGGGCGGACAAGGTATGCGGAGCCGGGACGAACCGGTAGTCGGTTATCACTCCCACTGCGCCGGAGACTTATCATCCGTATGCATCACCATGCTGAGGGAGCGTGGTTAAAATTGCGTATAAAAGATATTGCTAATAATATGATGCGACGCTGACACAGCCAATCTGCTCGGGGCGGCAATAAAAAACCGCCCGAAGTGGGCGGTTTTCAATAGTTGAATAGTTTGAGCGGATCACGCGGCCAGTTCGTCTGTTTCGTTTTCCTTGAACATCTTGGCAAGGTTCAGGAAGCAGATCATGCCGTTTTCCGAAGCGATGATGCCTTCACAATAGGCGCGGTCGAAGGACGCGGTCACCTCAGGTACCGGCTGGACCTGGCTGGACGAGATAGTGAGAATATCCGAGACGCGGTCGACGAGCATGCCGATGACCATGCTGTGAACTTCGGCGACGACAATGGCGCTACGCTCGTTGGCAACGGTGCTCTTCATGCCGAGCTTGTAAGCGAGGTCGATGATCGGGATCACCGAGCCGCGCAGGTTCATGACGCCGATGACATCGGCCGGCGCATGCGGGATCGGCGTCGACGGCGCCCAGCCACGGATTTCGCGGATGGTCGTGGTCTTGACGCAGAATTCCTGATCATGCAGGCGGAAGGCAATGATCTCGAGCGTATCGCCGCTGAAGCTAGTGGAATTGATCGTGGCCATAGAATTCTTCCCAACTGTCGTAAGCCAGGGCAGAAGCAGGCGCGCCACCATTGGCACGGACCAGCTTTGCCTTCACACCACGCGATGACTTTGCTTTGTGCGAAGCATCGTTACGGTTATTGACGACAGTAACGGAAGAGTGTTGCCCAAATCTAAATTGGCAGACCAGATTGCAAAGGTTTTCTGCCTCGGGTGGAAGCCGGCGCCTGCAAATGCGTGACCGGCGCCGAACAACTCGACGATCCGGCTCAGGTGATCGTCTTTTCAATCTGCGAGACCGCCCAATCCACCTGCTCCCTTGATATGATCAAGGGCGGGGCGAGGCGGATCGTATGGTCGTGGGTATCCTTGGCGAGAAGGCCGCGCTCCTTCAGCGCATGGCAATATTGCCGTGCGCCGCCGGCTTCGGGTTCCAGCTCGACGGCCATCATCAGGCCGCGGCCGCGCACGTCCCTGACGATGTTCGAACGGATCGACTTGAGGCCTTCGAGGAAATAGTCGCCCATATCAGCGGCGTTCTCGATCATGCCCTCTTCCGTCAGTACCTTCAGGGCGGTGCGCGCCACCGCGCAGGCGAGCGGATTGCCGCCGAAGGTCGAGCCGTGCTGCCCGGGCTTGAGCACACCCAGAACCTCGGAATTGGAAAGCACGGCCGAGACGGGATAGAAGCCGCCGGACAGCGCCTTGCCGATCAGCGTCACATCGGCCTCGATGCCTTCGTGTTCCTCGGCCAGCAGCTTGCCGGTGCGGCCGAGGCCGGTCTGAATCTCGTCGAGAATGAGGGTGACGTTGTTTGCCGTGCAGAGCTCGCGGATGCGGGTGAAATAGCCGGCCGGCGGGATGACGACGCCGGCTTCCCCCTGGATCGGCTCGATCAGGGCGGCCACCGTATTGCCGTTGATTGCGGCGGCGAAAGCCTCGGCATCGCCGAAGGGAATGATGCGGAAACCGGCGGTGTAGGGGCCGAAGCCGGTGCGGGCGTCGGGGTCCGTGGAGAAGCTGATGATGCTCAGCGTCCGGCCATGGAAATTATCGGCGCAGACGATGATCTCCGCCTTGCCTTCCGGTACGCCCTTGACCTCGTATCCCCATTTGCGAACCGCCTTGATGGCAGTTTCCACCGCCTCGGCGCCGGAATTCATCGGCAGGATCTTGTGCGAGCCGGTGAGGGCCGCGAGTTCTTCGTAGAGATAGGCGAGCTGATCGTTGCGGAAGGCGCGGGAGGTGAGTGTCAGCCTGCCCGCCTGCTCGACCATGGCGGCGAGGATCTTCGGATGGCAATGGCCCTGGTTGACGGCGGAGTAGGCCGAGAGGCAATCGAGATAACGATTGCCGTCGGTATCCCAGACATGAACACCTTCACCGCGCGTCAGCACCACGTCGAGCGGCTTGTAGTTGTTGGCGCCGAGCCGCTGTTCGGTGGCGATCAGTTTTTCCGAGGTGTTCATGGTTCTTCCCCTTTTTATGCAGCGCGTGTCGGGCGATCGAAGATGCGGCGGCCGAAGAGGCTTGCCGTCAGCTCCACCAGAATGCGGGCGCTCTTGCCGCGATCGTCGAGAAACGGATTGAGTTCAACGAGATCGAGCGACGAAACGAGGCCGCTGTCC
The DNA here is from genome assembly GCF_019685025.1 of Rhizobium sp. NZLR8. Classification (NCBI taxonomy): domain Bacteria; kingdom Pseudomonadati; phylum Pseudomonadota; class Alphaproteobacteria; order Hyphomicrobiales; family Rhizobiaceae; genus Rhizobium; species Rhizobium sp. NZLR8. Next base: position 394,408 of record NZ_JABDVY010000005.1, read on the forward strand.
GAAAGCATTTCCATCACCAGATGCGCCTCGCGAAAGGTCGCGCCGCCAGGCACTGTCGTGCCGACGCCGGGGGCGATTTCGGGGTCGAGGAAATCGAGGTCGAGGCTGACATGCAGCAGGCCGTTCGCCTTGGCGACGACACTGACGATCTCTCGCATGATGGCACCGATGCCCTGCTCGTCGATGGCGCGCATATCAAAAACGTTGACGCCATGTTCGTGGATCTCCTCGCGTTCGCGCGCATCGACCGAACGGATGCCGACCTGGAAGACATTCTTCGGGTCAACGAACGGGCGATCCTTCGGCAGGATCTGGGCAAACTCCGCCTCGCCGCAGAAGAAGGCGACGGGCATGCCGTGAATATTACCGGAGGGCGAGGTGGCCGGGGAATTGAAATCGGTGTGGGCATCGAGCCAAAGCACGAAGAGCGGCCGGCCTTTGCTGGCGGCGTAACGGGCCATGCCGGAGACAGTGCCCATGGAAAGGCTATGGTCGCCGCCGAGGATCAGCGGAAAACGGCCGGAGGCGGCCACGTCGTGGACGCTGCTTTCGAGAGCCCGCGTGAAGGCGCCGACGATCCTAAGATTATGGGCTTTCGGATGGTTCGGCAGATCCATCGCCGGCACGATCCTGAGATCGCCGCTGTCGGCGACGTCATGGCCAAGCTCGATCAATGTCTGGTCGACGCCGGCAATGCGCAGGGCCGCAGGCCCCATGGCAGCGCCCCTGCGGCCGGAGCCTTCTTCCAGCGGCGCGCCGATGAGGGTGACAGATTGCGATTGGGCATTCATCTAAGGGGCTCCGTGTTGAGGCCTGTTTGAGGCGATAGTGGGTTAAACGGCTGGCGGCAAAAAGATGGAAAAATGTCAGAAATGGAGTATGATTGCGCATATTGATAAACCACTTTTGACAAAGTGATTAGCGTGGATGATCTCGATACTGAGCTTCTGAGTGCACTTCGCCACAATGCCCGGATTTCCGTCTCCTCGCTTGCGGCGATGACTGGCGCATCGCGGGCAACGGTTGCCGCCCGTATCGACCGGCTGGTCGCCGGCGGCACCATCGTCGGCTTCACCATCCGCACCGGTCACGAGACCCGGTCCGCCGGGGTGCGCGCCATCGTCATGATCGAGGTGCTCGGCAAGCTCGCCGACAGGGTGGCCGATCAGTTGAGGGGGGTGCCGCAAGTGCGCGCGCTTCACAGCACCAACGGCAAATGGGATTTCGTCGCCGAACTCGAGGATCGCGACCTTGCCTCATTCGACGAGACGCTGCGCCGCATCCGGCTGATCAATGGCATCAACTCAACCGAGACCAACATCCTTCTCAAGACGAGCAAGACGGGTTTCTAAGCCGGCTCAATATTCCCGTTCGTAGACGATGCCCGCTTCTCCCGCACCATTGCCGCCGGCAGCGCCGCGCAGTTTGACGCCGCGGCCGACATCGAGGTTGATTATCGCCTTGGCGCCGGCCGAGCCGCCCTGCTGCAATTCGAAATAGGTGCGGTCGTTGAGATAGCGGCCGACGCTGACGCTGGTCTGGCCCTTGGAATCGGTGCTGATGTCGAGATCGTCGACGCCGAGCTGGTTGCGCAGGCCTTCGAAAAGCGAGTTGGAGCGGTTGCCAGCCAGCTGGCTGACGGCGTCGGCGAGCTGGGCGATCTGCACCGGCGAGAGCTTTGACATCGACTGGCCAAAGATCAGCTGCGCCAGCACCTCGTCCTGCGGCAGCTGTGGCGAGGAGGAAAAGGTGATCGCGGGGTCGGTGGCAAGGCCAGCCACGTCGACGGTCAGCGTCGTCGAGCCGGAAGCGGAGGTTGCTTCCATATCGAGCGCCGGCGTCAAGTTGCCGGCAAAGGTGATCCGGCTCTTGTCGGTGAAATCCAGGCGGCGGTTGAGAATGGTCAAGCGACCGCGGCGCATGGTGAAGCCGCCGGTCACGATCGGCGCTGCCGCCGTTCCGCGGATCGTCACACCGCCGCCGAGCTCGGCATCGATGCCGCGGCCGCGCACGAAAATATGCGAGGGCGCGTCGATTTCGAGATCGAGGGTGATCGTCGAGGATTTTTCGCCGGGTTTCCGCTCGCCGTCGTCGCGCAGCTGCGCAAGCACCGCCCGCGGCGCATTCTTATGCCGGATATCGATTTCACTGAGCGAGGTCGGCAATTTTTCTGGGATGGTGATCGAGGTCTTGTCCAGACGAAGCTTGCCGCTCAGCGTCGAATTCATCATCGGCCCGCGCAGGGCGATCGTGCCGTTAACCGTGGAGACGACGAGCGTTCCGTCGACATAGACCGCCTTGTCGAGTTTGATCGAAATGTCGGCGGGAAAGCCACCGGCCGGCTGGATGCCGATGGTGCCGCTTGCCGAAATCGTGCCGCCGCCGCCAACGTTGCCGCTGAGGCGCGAGATCACGGCCTGGCTGCCGTTGAAGCTCACGGTTGCCGCCAGATTGTTGACGGCGAGATTGCGCCGGACGTCGACGAGCTTTGCGCCTGATGTCGAGACGGTGCCGTTGATGACGGGTGCGGCCGCCGTTCCGCCAACCTGCAGATTGACGGTGGCGACGCCGTCGGCGACGAGGCCCTGTTGCGCCAGCGGCGCGCCGAGCACGGCGAAAGGAAGATTGCCGTTGAAGCGCATGTCGATGGCGCGATTGCCTGTGATCACAACACTGCCGCCACCCTTCAGCGACATGCCGGCGTCGCCGGCAAGGCTGGTGTCGACCGTCAGCTTGTTTCCGGCAAGTTTGCCGGATGCACCGATGGTGAATGGCGAAAGGCCGGCGCCTTTTGTCTGGCTCGTCGCGGCGTTCTTCCAGTCGACCTTGAAATCGACTGAGGGCGCCGATAGCGCGCCGGTGGCCTTGACCGTCGCCGAGACCGCGCCCTCGGCTGCAAGGCCCGGAACAAAGCCGTTGGCAATGGCAGCCGGAAGATCGGCAGCGTTGGCCGTGACGTCGATCGACTGGATCGTCGTGCCTGCAATGGCGAGATTGCCGGCGGCCTTAAGCGCAATGCCGCCGCTGCCGTTGAGGGCGGCATCGAAATCGAGCCGGTCACCGGCGTATTTTCCCGTTGCCGTCAGCGCCAGGCGGGAAAGGCCGGCAGCCTTGGTGTGGCTGGTCGCGGCATCCTTCCAGTCGAGCTTGAAATCAACGATCGGATTTGCCGGCGTTCCCGACGTGACGGCGCTCGCCGAAAGCGTGCCATCGGCGCCGAGACCTGGAACGAATGCATTGGCGATATTGGCTGGCAGCGCCGGAATATCGGCATTGATCGAAAGATCCCGGATCGCTGTTCCCGCGATCGTGACACCGCCTGTCGCCTTGGCCAACACCCCGTCTTTGCCGGCGAGGTTGGCATCGAAGTCGACCCTGTCATTGGCGTATTTTCCGGATGCCGCGGCACTCAGGCCGGAAAGGCCGCTGCTTCTGGTCTGAGCGGTTGCGGCGTTCTTCCAGTCGAGCCTGAAATCGACGGCGGGTTTGGGCAGCGCGCCGGAGGCGGATGCCGTTCCGGACACCGTTCCCTCAGCGGCGAGACCGGGGACGAAGTCGTTGGCAAGGGCTGCCGGCAGGTTGGCAAGGTCGGCCTTGACGTCGAGGTTGCGGATCGACGTGCCCGACATGGCGACATTGCCGGTGGCTTTCAGCGAGAGGCCATCCTTGCCGCCGAGATCGGCATCGAAATCGAGCTTGTCGTCGGCAAAGTGTCCCGATGCGGTCAGCGCCAGGCCGGAGAGATGAGCGCTCTTCGTCTGCCGGGTTGCGGCATCGGTCCAGTCGAGCTTGAAGTCGGCATTCGGTGCTGCAGGAGTCCCGGCGGCGGATATCGTGCCTGAGATCGTGCCGCCTGCTTCGAGATCCGGAACGAAGGCGTTGGCGAGAGCGGCCGGAACCTTGGCGATCGCGGCGTCGAGCTTGAGGCTGTCGATCGCCGTGCCGGCAAGCGCGACATTGCCTGCGGCCTTCAGCGACAGGCCATTATCGCCGCTAACTGCCGTATCGAAATCCAGCTTGTTTTCGGCGAATTTTCCCGATGCGGTCACGTCGAGGCTGGCAAGGCCGGCGTGTTTCGTGTGGCTGGTCGCGGCGTTTTTCCAATTGAGGTCGAAATCGGCGGCCGGAGCGGAAAGGGATCCGGTGGCCGAGACCGTTCCGGTAATGGCGCCTTCCGCTGCAAGATCGGCGACGAAGCCGTTGGCGATGCCGGCCGGGACATTGGCCAGTGCGGCGTCGACGTTGACGTTACCGATCGTCGTGCCTGTGATGGCGACATTGCCGTTTGCCCTGAGCGAGAGGCTGTCGGCGCCGCTTGCTGCCGCGTTGAAATCCAGCTTGTTGTCGGCGAATTTTCCGGATGCGGTGACGCCAAGGGCCGCAATGCCGGCACGCTTGGTGTGGCTCGTTGCAGCACCTTTCCAATCAAGGTCGAAATTGGCGGTCGGGGCGGCAAGCGAACCTGCGGCCGAGAGCTTTCCCGAGATCATGCCTTCGGCGGCGAGATCGGCGACGAAGCTATTGGCGATCGCTGCCGGGACATTCGCCAGCGCGGCATCGAGCTTGACGTTGCCGATCGTCGTGCCTGTCATGGCGAGATTGCCGGTTGCGTTTACCGACAGCTTGTCGGCGCCTGATATCGCCGCGTCGAAGTCGAGTTTGTTGTCGGCGAATTTTCCTGAAGCCTTCATCGCGAGATCGGCAAGACCGGCGCGTTTCGACTGGCTGGTCGCAGCATCTTTCCAATCGAGATCGAAATTGGCGGTCGGCGCATTGAGGAGGCCGGCGGCCGAGACCTTTCCGGTAATCGTGCCTTCGGCGGCCAGATCGGGAACGAAACCATTGGCGATGCGGGCCGGCAGATTGACGATATCGGCGTCGACGTCCAGGACCGGCGCCTTCGGGTCGGCGAGTGCGACATTGCCGGCGGCCTTCAGCGAAAGGCCGTCATCTCCCGCGACTGCGGTGTCGAAACCGAGTTTGTTGTCGGCGAATTTTCCGCCGGCGGTGATGCCGAGCGGCCCGATCCCGGCCCCCTTGGTCTGGCCGGTCGTCGCATCCTTCCAGTCGAGCTTGAAGTCGGCAACAGGTGCGGCCGGCGTTCCCGTCACTGCAATCGTTCCGGAAATCGTGCCGCCGGCCGAAAGGTTCGGCACGAAACCGTTGGCAAGCGCTGCCGGCAGTTCGTGGATGTCGGCATCAAGCTTCAGCGTCTCGCCGGCCGAACCGGTGACGCTCACCGAGCCGGTGCCGGTCTTCAGCGTCAGCCCGTTCAGATTGGCGGTGCCGCCGACGATTGCGACCTGTGTCGGTGCCGCGAGTTCGACCGGGATATTGCGCGGGCTGGCCGAGAAGCGATCGAGGTTTACGCCGATCGTGCCGCCTGCCGCCTCGATATTGCCGGCCGCCAGCACCGGATTGCCGTCATAGGCGGCATTGAGATCGAAATCGGTATGGTTCTGCTGCTTGGTAAAGCCGAGCGAAAGGCCGGCAAGCCTGTTCGACCCGGCATTCACCTCGTCGGCCTTGACCGTGCCGTTTACCGCAAGGGCGCTGAGATCGCTGACCGTGACGTCGATATCCGGCTTGACGATAGCAAGCGTATCGCGGCGGATCGAGGCGCCGGTCGCCAGCAGCTTGAGCGCGATCTTGCCACTGTTGCTCGTGACGCCGAGCGAACCCTTGAGGTCGCCGTCGGCCTTCTGTCCGCCGAGTGCGGCGAGCAGGCCGATATTGGGGAAATCGAAGGTCAGTGCGCCTGTCGGCTCCAGGGAGGGCGAGAATTCGACATTGCCGGTCAGCCGGTTGCCGCCGATATCGGCGGTCAGCGCCGGAAGGATAATGCTGCCGTCCTGCGAACTGATGTCGCCGTTGATGCCGATCGGCTGGCCGTCGATCGTGCCGGTGGCGGCGATCCTGCCCTGCGGCGCCTTGGGATCGGCGACACCCGACAGGTCGATATTGAGATTGCCGAGCGTGCGGTCGGCCATATGCAGGCTGGCGGCCTTGAGATTGGCCGTCACGGAGATTGTGGGAAGCTCACCGCCAACTCTCAACGCATAAGCCGCTCCACCGATGGCGCCGGGGATCAGCTTGCCGACGTCAGGCAGCCGGCCGGAGAGATCGGCATTCAACATCGAGCCGTCGAGCACCACGCTGCCGGCGGCCTCAAGCGTGCCGGACTTGAGCACGAGGTTGGACAACGCGAATTTCGACGGGATGGTGCCGACGACCTGGCTTTCGAGCGAGATCGGTCCGTCGAACCTGGCCGTCACCGCAGCCGGCAGGGCTGTCGGTGCGATGGTGAGCTTGGCGTTGCCGGTCAGCACTTGGTCCGTCAGCCGATAGGAGCCGTTGAGGCTGCCGTTGATATTGGCGCTTTCGACGGTGGTGCCGTTGAAGCCGATGCTGCCGGGCGTTATCTGCAGAGGCGAGGCGATCGTGACCGGGCCCTGGACGGCGCGATTGAGGTTCGGCTCTGCAAAGGTCGCGTCGCCGGCAACGAGGCGCAGCTGGATGCTGCCGGAACGGGCGGCGAGATTGAAGGCGTCGCTTTTTGCCGTCAGCTTGACATTGCCGATATCGGCCTGAGGCAAGGTTGCGGTATCGAGCGAGCCGCTGACATTCAACCGGGCCGCCTGCGCATCGCCGGTCAGGCCCAGGTTGAGGCCCGATATCAGGAAACGCGCTTCGCCTTCGGCGAGCGGCCAGCGGAAATCGACAGGCCCCGACGTGCCGAGCAGATTGGCGTTCAGGCTGTTGTTGCCGGCCGGATCGAGGGTGCCTGAGGCGGCGATGACGACGCTGCCGGTGGCGATATTGCCGGTCTGGATATCGATCTTGCCGTGGTTGTCGAAGGTGGTGGCAAGATCGATATTGGTCTGGCCGGCAAAAAGCGGCCGGAAAGCCGAGGGAAGCAGCGAGCTCAGGTCGCCGCCGCCCTTGAGGTCGAGATGGTGCAGTCCGTCTGCGCTGATCTGATGCCGGCCTTCGATTGCGGCGCGCTGCTGTCCGTCGAGGGCCGCCTGCAATTTGCCTTTCCAGTCGGATATCGGTCCTTGGCCGTCGAGATCGATGTTGACGGCAGGATCATCAGGCAGGCCAAGAAAGCCCGCCAGCAGCCCACCCTTAGGTTCAGACAGCTGCGCCTTCAGCCGCAGCCGGTTTTCGGCTGGCGCATAGGCGATGTCGGCGGCGAGCCGCGCATCCGGGACGTCATGACGGCTGACATTGACGACCGCCTCGCCGCCATCGCCGTTCGCTGAAAGACTGCCTTCGGCAGCAAGCGCAAAAGCGCGCCCGGCAAAGGGTGCGGCCAGTTTGATGTCGGGCAGCGCGACGCGGTCGATGTCGACCTTGATCGGGAGGCTGAAACCGCCGGCATTTTCTGCTCCGGGCCGCGAGGGCAGGGTGCGCACCGGCTCGCGCAGCACGTCGATCGTTTCGATTTCGAAACGTTTGGCATGGAAGGTTCCAGTCAGCAGCGCCAGCGGATTCCAGTCGATCGCGATGCCATGAATTTCCGCAAACACGCCTCTGGTGTCGGAGATCGAGATCTCTGCGGCGCGAAGCCCGCCGGTCAAAAGGCCTTGCGGTTCACGCACGGTAATCGTCATGTCCCGGTTGGAAAGCGTGGAGGCTATCTTTTCGGTGACGATGCGGGCGCCAAAGGCGGTGAAGCCGAAGATCGCAAGTGCCATGACGGCAAGAATCAAGAACGCGCCCACGCCATAGGCGGTGAGCCGTAGGATCCAGTTGACGATTTTTGCCAGCGTTTGCATCGGCGCGGACACTACCCCGTTTTCATGATGGCTCACAAATCGGAATCGGCAATTCTAGAGCATGATGCCGAAAAGTGTGAGCGGTTTTCGGACGACATCATGCTCTAACTCTTTAATGTAGAACAGGATTCAGATTTTGGGCCGACCGGGCCTAAAATCATCCTGTTCTAGAAGGATTGGCCGATGCCGGCGTAGATTCCATAATCTGTGCCATCTTCGTACTTGTTCAACGGCATGGCAAAATCAAGCCGCAGCGGGCCGAAAGGCGTCGCATATCGTATCCCGGCGCCGGCGCCGGCGCGGATATCGGAAAAGCCGGGAAAGGTGCTGTCCGATACCGTGCCGACATCGATGAAAGGCACGATGCCGATCGTATCGGTGATCTTGATGCGGGCCTCCAGCGAACCGGTCACATAGGAGCGGCCGCCGGTCGGATCGCCATTGTCGTTATAGGGCGAGATTTCCTGATAGCTGTATCCGCGCACCGAGCCGCCGCCGCCGGCAAAGAAGCGCTGCGTGGCGGGAATGTTCTCGATGCCGCCGCCGCCGATCAGGACACCGGCGGCGACCTTGCCGGCCAGCACCACGCCGTCCTCGGCGCCGAACGGCAGATAGCCGGAGATCGAGCCCTGGAATGCCGCATAGGGCGTGGCGTTGAAGATCTCGTAACCGGGCTTAGCCGAAAATGTCGCGCGATAGCCCTCGGTCGGGTTGAACTTGTCGTCGCGTGCGTCGCGGTCATATTGCAGCGGCAGGGTGAAGGTCAGATAGTCGTTGGTGCCGAAGGCGTCGTCGTCGCGTTCCCAGCTGACCTCGCCGCTCGCCGAGATCGTGTCCCGGTCGGTCAGCTCGTAAGACAGGCCGAGCGAGGCGGTGACGAGCGTTGCATTATAGGCATCCGGATTTTCGGTCTTGGCAACGATGCCGGCCTTCAGCGTCGCGGCCGGGAAGAAAGCGCCGGGCTTGGTGAAAAGGATACCGGCGGAATAGTCGAGGTTGCCGACATCCGTGGTTTCGCCAAGCCGCGAGACCGAGCCCTCGATCCGCAGCGTTTCGGCTTCGCCGAACAGATTGCGGTGGCCCCAATAGCCCTGAACGCCGAAGCCGTCGGTGGTCGAATATTGGGCGCCGACGCCGAAATAGCGCCGCTTGCCTTCGGAGACCTCGATCGTCATCGGCAAGGTGCCATCCGGCGCCAGCGCATCGGCTTCATGAATGGTGACGCTTGAAAAGACGCCGAGGGCGCGAAGCCGCTCGCCGGCTTTCTTCAGCGTCTCCGGGGAATAGGCTTCGCCCTTGTCGAGCCGGGAATAACGCTGGATGAAACCTGGCTTGACGGTCTTCTCGCCGGTGATGCCGACATCGCCGATCGGGGCGACCGGGCCACCTTCGGCCGCAAGCACGATATCGACGGTATCGCTGTTGTGATCGGCGACGACCTTGCGTTCGGTCAGCTTGGCAAACGGCCGGCCCTCGCTCTTCAACTGCTCGACGATCTTGTCGCCGGCCTTGATGATGGCAAGCGAGCCGGCCTGAGCGCCCGGAGCCAGATCGTAATCGGCGGGATTGTGGTTTGCGGCATCGCCGCCGAACTGCACCTCCCTGACCTTGAAGATCGGGCCGGGCGCAATGTCGACGGTGACCGGGACCGGCGCGGACCGGTCGAATGTCGGGTTGGGCGGCAGGTCGTCGATATTCTTGCCGTCGATGGTGATCGTCACCACGCCGCCATAACGGGCTTTTTCATACAGGGTGGCGATCAGCCGCTCACGGTCGTCGCGGGCCTTGACGACGACGCCGAGATCGCCCGAAACCGGCTGCTTCTGGTCACCGACAAGACGGGAACTGTTTTGCAGCGCTTCTTTCAGGTCGGGATCGGCGGTATCGGCCTTCAGGTCGACATGGTAGCGCACCGGATCGGGCACCTGTTGACCTTCGTCTTCGTCCTTGCCGAAGATGGTGATGCCGAAAAGCTTGAAGGCGTAAGCGTCGCCGATCAGGACCGGTGAGAACGCAGCTGCCGCTGCGACCACCATCATGGTGCCTGTTCGCCGATACGCAGTACCTGTTTTCGGGCTTGTCCCTCTAATCCGCATACGCCGCTTTTGGTTACGTCTACAATGAAGCTTCGTTGCCCAGCCGTGAACAGCTTAGCGACAAAAACGCGCGGGGTGTACCATTTTAAATTGCCCGCGCTCTAATTTAGTACAAAAAATCCCGGAGGTGTGTCCGGGATTTCCTGAATGTGACGGTTTGTAAGGGGTTCTCAGCGCGGGCAGCTATCAATGTAGCGGCGGCCGTAGCGGTCGCGATAGTAGCACTGGCCGGGCTGTTCGGCGACGCTGCCGATCAGCGCGCCGGATACGCCGCCGATAGCGGCGCCGACCGCAGCGCCACGAACATTGCCGGTGACTACACCGCCGATGACGGCGCCTGAGGCAGCGCCGATGCCGGCGCCCTGTTGGGTCGGCGTGCAGCTTGCGATCGACAGTCCGACCAATGCGAGTATGACAGCTTTCTTCATCTTTTTTTCTCCGAGGTTGTTGCCCAACGGGCAAAGGTCGTCCCTTTTATTTTTCTCAGGCTAGACCGAAAACTATGTCGGAAGAAAGGGTTGTCCACCGGCGCGCCGATTTTTTTGCGATACCGGCCGTCGTCGTGCTTGCGGCGATCGGCAAACTCTGCCGGGTCTGCCGGATCAATTTCATTGATCGCCACATGCAGATTTTTTATCTGGAATCATTCAAAAAACTGGGCCATTTGCCGCAGTTGATGGTAAAGCAAAGGGTAAGCATTGACGCGCGGACGTCCGGTCGGCAAGAACGGCCGCGCGATACTGGAGCATAAGATGGATTTCGAAGCGTTTTTCAAAAACGAGCTAGACGGGCTGCATGCCGAGGGCCGCTACCGCGTTTTTGCCGATCTCGAGCGCCACCGCGGTAATTTCCCGCGCGCGACGCGCCATACGGCCGATGGCGAAAAAGAAGTCACGGTCTGGTGCTCCAACGATTATCTCGGCATGGGCCAGAACCCGAAGGTGATCGAGGCGATGAAAAGCGCCATCGACCACTGTGGCGCGGGTGCGGGAGGCACCCGGAATATTTCTGGCACCACCCACTATCACGTCATGCTCGAACGTGAACTTGCCGATCTGCACGCCAAGGAATCGGCACTGATCTTCACCTCGGGCTATGTGTCCAACTGGGCGGCACTCGGCACGCTCGGCGCCAAAATTCCCGGCCTGATCATCTTCTCCGACGCGCTGAACCATGCCTCGATGATCGAGGGCATCCGTCATGCCAAGTGCGACAAGGTGATCTGGAAGCACAATGACGTCGCCGATCTCGAAGCCAGGCTTAAGGCCGCCGATCCGAAGGCGCCGAAGCTGATTGCCTTCGAAAGCGTCTATTCGATGGATGGCGATATCGCCCCGATCAAGGAAATCTGCGACCTCGCCGACAAATACGGCGCGATGACCTATCTCGACGAAGTGCATGCGGTCGGCATGTACGGCCCGCGCGGCGGCGGCATAGCCGAGCGCGAGGGGCTGATGGACCGGCTGACGGTGATCGAGGGCACGCTCGGCAAGGCTTTCGGGGTGATGGGCGGCTATATCGCCGCGTCGGCAGCCCTTTGCGATTTCATCCGCTCGTTTGCCTCGGGCTTCATCTTCACCACGGCGCTGCCGCCGGCGCTTGCCGCCGGTGCGGTCGCCTCGATCCAGCACCTGAAGGTCAGCCAGTTCGAGCGCGCCCGCCATCAGGACCGGGTCCGCAAGCTCAGGGCGCTGCTCGATCAGCGCGGCATTCCGCATGTGCCCAATCCGAGCCATATCGTGCCGGTGCTGGTCGGCGATGCGGCCAAGTGCAAGTGGATCTCCGACCTGTTGCTCGACAATTGCGGCGTCTATGTCCAGCCGATCAACTATCCCACCGTGCCGAAGAAGACCGAGCGGCTACGCATCACCCCGACGCCGCTGCATTCCGACGCCGATATCGCCCATCTGGTCGAGGCGCTGCATTCGCTCTGGTCGCGCTGCGCGCTGGCAAGGCACGTCGCCTGATTTTTCGATGATCGCTCCGTCATAGTTCAGGACCTCCCATTGGAGGTCCTGACTGCGATCGTCCTGTTTCCGCAAGGGCGCCCCTGCAACTTCCCTGCGCCCGCCTGGAATTTCACTCGCGCTGCTTAGGTCTCAAGACCACGATATATCACCATCGGTTCGATCGATGCGCTCGGATCCTCCTTTGCGTTTGCACTTATCCGTGCACGGTCTTTCCCTGATCCGGATCTCCCGGTTTGCGTGAGAAAACCTTTTCTCACTTGACACAGCAGTTGGTAAAAGCTTTTCTCAAGCCACTTCAGAAGGAGGAAACTCTGAACATAGCGGGAGGAAAAAGAGGCAGGATCACCATCCATGAGGTGGCCTCGGCTGCCGGGGTGAGCATTTCGACGGCGTCGAAGGCGCTCAATGACACCGGCCGGATGGGCGCGGAAACGCGCGAGCGGGTGAAGCGGATCGCCGGCGAAATCGGCTATCGGCCGAATGCGCTGGCGAGAGGGCTTCTCAGCAAACGCAGCTTCACTATCGGGCTCTTGACCAACGACACCTACGGCCGTTTCACCCTGCCTGTGATGGCGGGTATTTCGGACGCTCTGGTCGATCATGGGGTTTCGGTTTTCCTCTGCGCCATCGAGGACGATCCGGCGCTCGCCCAGATCCATGTCGATGCGATGCTCGACAAGCAGGTCGATGGCATCATCGCCACGGGAAAGCGGCTGGACAGGCGTCTGCCTGTCGATCTGTCGAACTTGCATGTGCCTGTCGTCTACGCCTTCACCGAGGGGACGCAGAACAGCGTTACCTTCCGTTCGGACGACGAACAGGGCGCGAGACTGGCGGTGGAATGGCTGGCCAAGGTCGGGCGGCGGCGGATTGCGCATATCACCGGGCCGGAAGAGTTCTTTTCGGTGCGCGAGCGGGCCGGCGCCTACCATGCGGTGGCAGGCCACCGCGAGCCGGTGCTCTACGGCGTCTGGTCGGAAAGCTGGGGCCATGAGGCGGTGGAGCAGCTTTGGCAGAGGCCGGGAGAAAAGCCCGACGCACTGTTCTGCGGCAATGACCAGATTGCCCGTGGTGCCGCCGATGCGCTGCGCGAGCGCGGCGTCAAGGTGCCGCAGGATGTCTCGGTGATCGGCTTCGACAATTGGGAGATTGTCGCGGCCCAGACCCGGCCGCCGCTGACGACGGTGGATATGGAGTTGAAGGAGCTCGGGCGGCAGGCCGGATTGACGGTGTTGGCGCTTGCGGAAGGACGGCCGGTCGAGCCGGGCGTGCGGAAATTGCCGTGCCGGCTGATCGTCCGGCAGTCATGCGGGGGTAAGACCTCGAGGGAATGAGCAAAGGCGCAGGGAGATGCGCCATATCGGGAGGAGTGTCATGATCAAGCGTCTTTTGGCGGCGACCAGCATCGCCAGTCTATGTCTGTTTTCGGCTGCGTCGGCGGCTGAAAATGTCGAAATGTGGGTTCGATCCGGCATCGGCGACGCCTTCAAGAAAGTCGTCGAAGCCTATAATTCCGGCCATGAGAACAAGGTCGTGATGACCGAGGTGCCGTTCTCCGAACTGGTGCAGAAATATGCGACGGCGATTGCCGGCGGACAGGCGCCGGACGCGCTGTCGATGGATCTGATCTATAATCCTGCCTTTGCTGCCGCCGGCCAGCTGGAGGACCTGACGGACTGGGCAAAATCGCTGCCCTATTTCAACTCGCTGTCGCCGTCGCATGTCCGCCTCGGCACCTATCAGGACAAGATTTACGGCCTGCCGCTTTCGGTGGAGACATCGGTCTTTGCCTGGAACAAGGATCTCTACAAGAAAGCCGGTCTCGACCCGGAAAAGGCGCCGGCCAACTGGGATGAAATCACCGCCAACGCCGAGAAGATCCGGGCGCTCGGTGACGATACCTACGGCTTCTATTTCTCCGGCGGCGGCTGCGGCGGCTGCATGATCTTCACCTTCACGCCGCTCACCTGGGGTGCGGGCGCCGATATCCTGTCGGCCGACAGCAAAAAGGCAACGCTCGATACGCCGCAGATGCGTAAGGCCGTCGATATCTACCGCAACATGATCAAGAAGGACCTGGTGCCGGCGGGTGCCGCCAGCGACACCGGCGCCAATTTCCTGACCTTCACCAATGGCAAGATCGGCCAGCAGACCCTCGGCGCCTTTGCCATCGGCACGCTGGTGACCGAGCATCCCGATATCAATTTCGGCGTGACCCTCATTCCGGGCGTCGATGGCAAGCCGTCGTCCTTTGCCGGCGGCGACAATTTCGTCATCACCAAGGGCACGAAGAAGATCGACGCGGTGAAGGGCTTCCTCGAATATGTCTATTCGGAGGACGGCCAGAAGATCATGGCAAAGTACGGCAGCCTGCCGACACGCGGCGATATCGCCGACAAGGTGCTGCAAGGTCTCGACCCGCGCATGCAGGTCGGCCTCAAAGCGATCAGTGTGGCCAAGACCCCCTATACGCTGCAGTTCAACGACCTGATCAACAGCGCCAACGGGCCGTGGGCGAGCTTCACCAACGCCGCGATCTTCGGCGACGATGTCGACGGCGCGTTTTCGAGCGCCCAGTCGGAAATGCAATCGATCATCGATAGCGGCCAATAACTCTCTCCCGGCCGCGGCCGGGGAGCGGTGGCAGCTTCCCGGCCAAATCCCAACCGACAGATGCGGAGCGTTTCGATGACCGGTTCCGGTCCAGAGATCCTATTGCCCCGGCGCCGGCGACGACGCCAATCGAACTGGCGCGGCCTTGCCTATATCGCGCCGGCCATGGCGCTGGTCATCGTTTTCTTCCTCATGCCGGTGCTCTTCACCGGATGGATGAGCCTGCACAACTGGCCGCTGATGGGGGCATCGCGCTGGATCGGCTTCAACAACTATTACCGCATGGTCAACGACACCCGATTCATGACGGCGCTCTATTTCACCGCCTATTATACGCTCATCGTCACCGTCGCCATCTTCGCCGTCGCCTTTCCGCTGGCGATCTTCGTCGAGAAGGAACGGCAGTTCGTTAGCGCCTATCGCACGGTGATCTTCCTGCCGGTTGTCGTCGGCCTCGCCACCGCCTCGCTGCTCTGGGTGTGGCTTGCCAATGTCGATAGCGGCTTCATCGGCCCGGCCCTGAAGGCGCTCGGCCTGGTCGAAAAGAGCCCCAATCTGCTGGCGACCTTCGACACCGCCTTTCTGACGATCGTGGTGATGGTCGTCTGGAAGATCGCCGGCTTCACCATGATCATTCTTCTGACGGGGCTGCAGGCCATTCCGTCCGAGCTGACGGAGGCCGCCCGTATCGACGGCGCCGGCCGCTGGCAGCGTTTCCGGCATCTGACGCTGCCGTTGATGCGCAAGACGATCGCGCTGGCGCTGATCGTTTCCGTCACCGGCTCGATTCTCGCCTTCGATCAGTTCTACATCATGACCTCGGGCGGACCGCAGAACAAGATGATCTCGGTGGTCTACTACATCTTCAATCAGTCCTTCGTGTCGTTCAATCTCGGTTATGGCGCAGCGCTGTCGATCGTGCTGCTCGCCATCCTCGTCGCCATCAGCATCGTGCAGCTCTGGCTGCTGCGTGTCGGGGAGGAGCGTCCATGATCACCTCACGAGAACGCCGGGCGCGCAAAGCCTTCCGCGTGAAGTCGGCCTATCATCTCACCGGCATCGCCATCTCGATCTTCTTCCTGGCGCCTTTCGTGATCACGCTGTTGTCCTCCTTCCGGCATGGCACGGAGGCCAGCCTGCCGCCCCTGCCGCCGTGGCCGACATCCGGTGTCAGCATCGATTCCTACGCGCTGCTCGATACGTTCGGCGCCGGCATCTGGCAGCACATGATCAATTCGCTGTTCGTCTCGGTCGCCACCGTGGTGCTCACCGTCGGCGTCAGCCTGCTCGCCGGCTATGGCTTCTCGCGCTATCGGTTCCCGCTGAAGAATGCGCTCTTCGTGCTGATCATCACCACTTTGATGATCCCGTTCCAGTCGATCCTGACGCCGCTCTTTATCATCCTGGCAAAACTCGGCCTCAACAATTCGCTGCTCGGGCTGACGCTGGTCTATGTGACGCTGCAGCTGCCCTTCTCGGTTTTCATGATGCGCAACGCCTTCGATGCGGTGCCGAAGGAGATCGAGGAGGCAGCACGCATCGATGGCGCGCGTGACCTGAGGCTCTTGGTCCGCGTTCTGCTGCCGCTGGTGCTTCCCGGTGTGGCGACGGTGGCGATCTTTGCCTTCCTCAATGCCTGGAACGAGTTTCTGGCAGCCCTGGTGCTGCTCTCCAGCAATGAGAAATACACCCTGCCGGTGCTGATGACGGCGGTTCGCGCCGGACGGCTCGGCGCCATCAACTGGGGAGCGGTCCAGGCCGGTGTCGTCGTCATGACGATCCCTTGCCTGATCGTCTTCCTGCTCCTGCAACGCTACTACATGCGCGGGCTGATGGCCGGCGCGGTGAAATAACTGAGGGAAAATCGAGCCCATGACCAAATCAAGCAACGACCGCCAGTTTCGTCCCGTCGCCGTTCCCGATGTGGAGCTCGGCGGCTTCTGGGGCAAATGGCAGGACGCCGTCTGCAATTCCACCGCCGAGACCCTACTCGACCGCTGCGTCGAGGCCGGCATGCTGACGGCGATCGATGTCTCCCAGCCGAGCCCCGGCGTCGTCATTCCCATTCAGCCCTGGGGCGGGACGACGCAGATGTTCTGGGATTCCGATCTCGGCAAGTCGATCGAGACCATCGCCTATTCGCTCTATCGCCGCCCGAACCCGAAGCTGGAAGCGCGCGCCGACGAGATCATCGACATGTATGAAAGGCTGCAGGACAAGGACGGTTATCTCAACGCCTGGTTCCAGCGTGTCGAGCCCGCCCGCCGCTGGACCAACCTGCGCGACCATCACGAGCTTTATTGCGCCGGCCACCTGATGGAAGCCGCGGTCGCCTATTATCAGGCGACCGGCAAACGCAAGCTGCTCGACATCATGTGCCGCTTTGCCGATTATATGATCACGATGTTCGGCCATGGTGAAGGCCAGTTCCCCGGCTATTGCGGCCATGAGGAAGTTGAGCTTGCGCTGGTCAAGCTTGCCCGCGTCACCGGCGAAAAGAAATATCTCGAACTGTCGAAATTCTTCATCGACGAGCGCGGCACCGAGCCGCATTTCTTCACGGCCGAGGCGGCAAAAGATGGCCGCAGCCTGTCCGACTATCATCAGAAGACCTATGAATATGCGCAGGCGCACCAGCCGGTGCGCGAGCAGACCAAGGTCGTCGGCCACGCCGTGCGCGCCATGTACCTCTATTCCGGCATGGCCGATATCGCCACCGAATATAAGGACGACAGCCTGACGGCGGCGCTGGAAACACTGTGGGACGATCTGACCACCAAGCAGATGTACATCACCGGCGGCATCGGCCCGGCGGCCTCGAATGAAGGTTTCACCGATTATTATGACCTGCCGAACGCCACGGCTTACGCGGAAACCTGCGCCTCGGTCGGCCTGGTGTTCTGGGCAAGCCGCATGCTCGGGCGCGGCCCGGACCGACGCTATGCCGACATCATGGAACAGGCGCTTTATAACGGCGCATTGCCAGGACTATCGACCGACGGCAAGACCTTCTTCTACGACAATCCGCTCGAAAGTGCCGGTAAACACCATCGCTGGAAATGGCACCATTGCCCCTGCTGCCCGCCGAATATTGCCCGGCTGGTGACCTCGATCGGCTCGTATATGTATGCCGTCGCCGACGATGAAATCGCCGTGCATCTCTACGGCGAAAGCACCGCACGGCTGAAGCTTGCTAACGGCGCTGAAGGGCAACTTGAGCAGACCACCAACTATCCCTGGGACGGCGCGGTGACGTTTACCACCAGGCTGCAGACGCCGGCGACATTCGCGCTGTCGCTGCGCATTCCGGACTGGGCGGAGGGTGCCACTCTCAGCGTCAATGGAGCAGTGCTCGATCTCGACGCCAATATCCGCGACGGATATGCCAGGATCGACCGCCAATGGGCCGACGGCGATCGTATCGATCTCTATCTGCCGCTGGCACTTCGCCCGCAATATGCCAATCCGAAGGTGCGCCAGGATGCCGGCCGCGTCGCCTTGATGCGCGGCCCGCTGGTCTATTGCGTCGAAACGACCGACAATGGCGAAGATCTCAACGCCATCATCCTGCCCCGCGAGCTCCCGGCCGCCGAAACCGTCGTGCTTAGGGATCTCAACGATGCCGTCGCCCTTGATCTCAAGGTCGAGCGCGAGGAGACGCGGAACTGGGGAACACCGCTCTATCGCCAGGCGCCGGCGGAAAGGCAGGTCGCCACCGCGCGTTTCGTGCCCTATCATCTCTGGGACAACCGCGGGCCGGGAGAGATGCTCGTCTGGGTCCAGTCGGACAAGTAGGTCGTTTGGGGATGACGAACGGTATGGCAAACAAGAGCGTCGTGCTCCAGGACGTGCGAAAAAGCTATGGCAATCTGCCGGTGGTCCATGGGATCGACCTGACGATCGAAGAAGGTGAATTCGTCGTCTTCGTCGGCCCGTCGGGCTGTGGAAAATCGACGCTGCTTCGGATGATCGCCGGCCTGGAAGATGTCACCGACGGCGAGGTCGAGATCAAGGGACGCAACGTCACCGATCTCGATCCGTCCGAGCGCGGTATCGCCATGGTCTTCCAGTCCTATGCGCTCTACCCGCATATGAGCGTGCGCGACAATCTGGCTTTCGGGCTGAAGATGGCGCGTACCAATGCGGCCGAGATCGAGACGCGCGTCAAGGCAGCCTCGGCCATCCTGAAGATCGACCATCTTCTCGACCGGCGGCCCGGGCAGCTTTCCGGCGGCCAGCGTCAGCGTGTGGCGATCGGCCGGGCGATCGTGCGCAAGCCCGATGTCTTCCTGTTCGACGAGCCGCTGTCCAATCTCGATGCGGAACTCAGGGTTTCGATGCGCATCGAGATTGCCCGCCTGCACCGCGAGCTCGGCAATACGATGATCTATGTCACGCACGACCAGACCGAGGCGATGACGCTCGCCGACAAGATCGTCGTGCTGCGCGACGGCCGCGTCGAACAGGCCGGAACGCCACGGGAAATCTACGAGAACCCCGCCAATACTTTCGTGGCGGGCTTCATCGGCTCGCCCCGGATGAACCTCTTGAATGCCCGCTGGGGCGAGGGAAGCCTGGTCGAAGTCGCCGGCAAGCAGATCGAAAGCGGCCTGCCGCCGGCAGACAGGCCGGTGGGTGCGGCGGTGACGCTCGGCCTGCGGCCGGAACATCTGACGGTGGCGTCGGACCTGGCGGGCAGTCTGACGGCCAAGGTGGATTTTTCGGAGTATCTCGGCGGAACGCAATATCTCTATTGCCAGCTTGCCGATGGTCAGTCGCTCACCGTCGAGCATCGCTCGCCGATCAGCATTGCGGCGGGCGAGCAGGTCAGCCTGCTGTTCGAGCGGTCGGATTGCCGATTGTTCGATGAGGGTGGCAACCGGCTGCGGTAACAGAGCATGATGCCGAAAAGTGTGCTGCGGTTTTCCCAGGCAAAGCGCGAAGCGCTTTTGCGGCAACGACATGCGTAAAAACAAAGAGCTAAAGCGCAAGGAGCGAATCTGAAAGATCGCGACGCGCTTTAGCCGGCGACCGCGAGGGTCATCAGCTCCGACGCCCGCTGCCGCGCCTGCCTGTCGGCGGCGAAGACATCGTCCATATCGGCTGCCGGCAGCAGGCCGGCCAGGTCGTCCATCACCCTCTCGGTGATCTCGGCCATGGCAAGGAAGGACAGCCGCCCTTCGATGAAGGCTTCGAGCGCCACTTCCTTGGCGCCGTTCAGCACCGCGCCCTGAACGCCGCCGCGCGTCATCGCCAGGCGCGCCAGCCGCAATGCCGGAAACCGCAGCTCATCCGGCGCCTCGAAATCCAGCCTGGCGAGCTTGGCGAAATCCAGCCGCTCGATCGGCAGGTTCGGCCGGCGCGGAAAGGCCAAGGCATAACCGATGGCCGTGCGCATATCGGGGGCGCCGAGCTGGGCCAGCACCGATCCGTCGGTATAACCGACCATCGAATGGATGATCGATTGCGGATGGAAGATGACTTCGATCTGTTCGGGCTTCAGGCTGAAGAGATGCCGGGCTTCGATCATCTCCAGCGCCTTGTTGAACATCGAGGCGCTGTCGATCGAGATCTTCAATCCCATCGACCAGTTCGGGTGGGCGCGTGCGGTTTCCACCGTCACGCCGGCCATCTCCTGGCGCGAGGCGGTGCGGAAGGGGCCGCCGGAGGCCGTCAGAATGACGCGCTCGACGGCGTGGCGCTGGTTTTCTTCCAGCACCTGGAAAATCGCATTGTGCTCGCTGTCGACGGGAAGCAGCCTGCCGCCGCCTTCCCGGATCGTTGCCAGGAAGAGATCGCCGGCCGAGACCAGGCATTCCTTGTTGGCAAGGGCGATATCGGCGCCGCGGCGTGCGGCGGCAAGGGTCGGTGCCAGCCCCGCCGTGCCGACGATGGCCGCCATCACCCAGTCGGCTTCACGGTCTGCGGCTTCCATCAGGCCGGATTTTCCGCCCGCGACGGCAACGCCGCTGCCCGAAAGTGCGCTCTTCAGTGATTCGTAATGCCGGTCGTTTGCCGTCACCGCCATCAGCGCGCCGGATGATTTCGCCTGCCGGGCCAGCAATTCGACATTGCCGTTGCCTGTTAGTACGGAGATTTCGAAATTCTCCCGCCCGCCCAGGTGATCGACGACATTGAGGGTGTTTTGGCCGATCGAGCCGGTCGATCCGAAGATGCTGAGGCGCCGCGGCGCGGTTTTGCCGGTCATCATATGCAATTTCGCGAAAGTTTCTCTCGTAGGCTGAGGCTCTACTAGGCTTTGGAGGGGGCGGCAAGTGTGCGGTGCAGCAGATTTCATCCCTCAAGGGGTTTACAGAGCGGCGGCTGGGTGTGATCCTTGTAGCGTTGCTGGCGGAATCGAAATTCCGTCGCGCCGTTCACGGCCGCATGGTCAATTCGGGGCGCCGAGGCGTCCCAAGAAGCACAGGCACTGAGGTGCCGCTGGCCTTTCCGGTCAAACATTAAAATCGAGGATGAAACCGGGATAGGCGGCTTGGCCGCAATCCTTCATCGCGTTCGCTGCGAGCGCATTCATACGCGTTGCTGCGTCGGTTTCGGCGCTGCGGCGCCATGTCTGGAAACGTTCGGACTTCATGACGACATTCAAAATAGCGTGCATTGTTTTTGCCATCGTAACCTCGCTCGCCACTGCGACGAGGGCGGATGATCTGCTGATCTGGTCGCCGGCCAAACTCTCCGACCGGTCCTACAAGGCGACGATGGGTTTTCGTCTGCCGGCGGAATGGGAAACCAGCGCCGGTGCCGATATTGGCCTGGCGTCGACCAAAGGCGGGGCGCCGCTGCCCGATTCCGGACAGGCGATGCTCTGGGGCCGGATCGACAGGACCAGCGTTACGCCGGCAGGCCAATCACAGCGGGGCGCAAGCATCAACGTCGATACGCTGCGCGGCAGCGGCGCGCTGACGCTCAGCCGCTCACGCAGCTGGATCCTGTCGGACTCGCTCGACATGCAATCGAGCCGATCCATCAGTGTCCAATATGACGCGGTCGATATCAAACAAGCCTCGGTGACGGCCTCGCAGGCGCTGAAGCTGATCCATCCCTGGACGGGAACGTCGCTTTCGGCGGGCGCAGGCGTCAGCAATGCCAGCGGCGACTTTTCGAGCACGGTTGCCGTCAACCAGGCGATCCTGCCGAACCTCAATCTCGATGCCTCGGTCAACAATCCGTTTTCGGCGAGCGAGGCCGGCAGCGTCAATCTGCGCTATCGCCTCAACTGGTAGCGGCGCTGCAACCAAATCCGGCCGACGGGCGTTTCCTCCGCAGGTTTGACGCCCGGGATCGACGCCCTGGCTTTAAGGAGGAACGGATCATGGTTTTCAAGGAGCAGACATTTCACGGGCTCGAGCCCGAGATGGAAGCGGAAATTTCCAATCGCGCATCGGTCGAAGCGGCCGTCGCCAATGCGCTGGCGATTGCCGGGGGCATCGATGCGGCCGATGTTGAAGTGACGATGGAGAACGACCAGATCGTGCTGACCGGCACCGTCGGCACGGTCGGCGAGATCGAACGGGCGACCGTGGTTGCCAAGGCCGTCGAAGGTGTGCATTCGGTGCAGAACCGGATCCTGCTCGGCGGACCTCCGATCAATGATCGGCATTGACGGGGAGCGCTTTCGCGTCGTCCTCTCTCAATGAGCGCTCAGCCGATCAACCGGCGAAGCGCTCGACGAGGAAGGACGAACCGGCCATACGATCGGTCTTCTGCAGGGCAACCGACCCGTGCGGGTGATAGGCGATGGCAAGCAGCACGGCGCTGACGGCGACATAGGCGATTGCCAAAAGACTCATCTTGATACGCATGACACTCACTCCCTTTTGGCGAATAACGCGGCTGATATGGCGAAGTTCCGCATCGAGAGATCAAATAAAAAGCCCGGCTAATCAGCCCAGCCCCTAACCGAAATGTGGAATCCAAGTAGATACTGGTGCCGAATCCCTGTGGCATGGGTGTTTGGGGCGGTTCATCTTGCCGGAAATATCTTCGTGAAGCATTCTGCGCACACACCTGTCCCAAACTGTCGCGTTAATTGGGATTTTTGCGACAAGAAGGCAGCCGCAATATGGAATCGACTATCGAGATTGGGACTATAAAAGATGTTGAGCCATGGGCGCAGCTTCGCGTTGCGCTATGGTCGCATCACTCGCTTGACGATCATCGAGCTGAGTTGGGCCGGGCGTTTCTTTCAGAAAGTGGAGAAGCCGTCGCGTTCATCGCTCGAAATGCTGCGAATGAAGCCGTCGGGTTTGCTGAGGCCACGTTACGACATGATTATGTGAATGGATGCAGCAGCTCGCCCGTTCTATTCCTCGAAGGGATTTATGTCCGGCCCGTCGACAGGCGAAAGGGTATCGCACGATTGCTGTGCAATGCCGTTGCCGATTGGGGGAAGTCGCTTGGGTGTGTCGAGTTCGGCTCTGACGCGCCGCTTGAGAATTCGGCCAGCCATGCGCTCCATGCCGCTTTGGGATTTGAGGAGACTCAGCGCGTCGTGTTCTTCCGAAAGCCACTATAGGCCGGTGTTGCCCTTCCACGAGGATGGTTTGTCGCGAAACTCACTCGCAAAAGTTGGAGTTTCGCGACAGATATTTGCTACAGAAAGTATTCCACATTTCCGTTAGGGGCTGGGCTGATCAGCCGGGCTTCGTGCTTGAATCGCCTATCGGCAGACCCGGGTTTCCTCGATGACCGTATGGCCGTGACGGCGAATTTTTTCCGTCTTGGTGAAGCAATCGCGGGACACGTGGCGCGGCCTCACGTGCTCCCGATAATAGGGCCGTTCCGCATAACGATAGTGGGGCCGTTCGGCATGGCGATAGTAGGGCCGTGCGTCATCCGTGGTGATGGTGACGCTGGCCGCCTGGGACGGCATGGCGGAAAAAATGGATGCGGCGGCGAGTGTGCAGGCAAGGATAATCTGTTTCATGACAAGTCTTTCTTTCTGAGTTGGTCACGGGAGCAACTCGCCGGAAGCGCTCTCGGTTCAATCACATAGCGTTACCGATTGTGTCGAAGAGAAACCTTTGCGGCCGCGGATCGTTAAAGCATGTCGCGCAAAAGTGTCCGCGGTTTTGCGATAACGACATGCGTAAAACAAAGAACTAAAGCGCGACCAGCGTATCTGAAAGATCGCGACGCGCGTTGGCGCTGAGGAGAGCCGGAGGCATCGAGAATGGGACCAATCGCCAGGATCATCGCCATCGTCGCCGGGCTTGCCGGCGGCACGGTCTTTTCGCAGGCGCCGGAATTTGCCCAGCAATACCGCCAGCGGATCGGCGGGGCGATCGACGAATTGCGCATCATCGTCGAGGATTTCAACAGACAGGCAGCCGCACACCACCTCGACCGACAGCAGGCGCTGAACACCTATGCACAATCCTCCGACGATTTCCTGCGCGACCGCGGCGTCTCGATGCAAAGCACGATTGCGCGCTACGAAACGCTGCTGTCGCAGCAGCTGAAACTCGGCACCGCCGCCCCCGTCGCCAAGCCCTTCGTGCTGTTGGGCGAGCCGGATGATGTCGTTTTCGCCAATACCTGGCGGGATTTCGTGCCGGGTGTGCCCGTCAGTTTCGCCGGCCTTGTTTGGGGTGCGATCGGTTTTATCGGCGGCTGGATGGTGGCCGCGCTGTTGGGGCTGGGCACGCGGCGGGTGGTGAGGACGGGGAGGGTCGATCGCCAGGTGCCCTGAACCAAGCGGCGGTAAATGCGGCGCGCCGAAGATCGAACGGTTTTCGCACTAGCCGCGTGCTGGCGATAGACCAATTACCGCAGAGCATATCTAGGCACTGTGATAGTAGGCGGCTGCAGCAGTGCCGATAGGTCAGACTACGGGCTTGATTATCGCGATTCTGTCGCAGCGCTCAGATAGAGTGTGCGCCCGCCAAAATTTGACCCGATGCAGTCTCAGTGAAGTCAGTCCCCGTCATGCGATCAAGCCTAAGTTATCCATGGTCACGCGTGTCGGACGAAGCTTCACATTTATGATCGCAAGTGTTCGATTAGCATCGTTCAACTCTCCGAGTAGACGATCGGTAGAAACACTGAGTTTGCTGATCAGATTGTCGTCTTCCATAAGGCAGAAAATTCTCTCGGGCATCGTAACGCCGCTTGTTCTCAAGTTGTTCACTTCACTTTTGGTTGGCACTCTTAGGCCATCGAAAAGTGTCTTGATGCGATTATCTATATCTCCAAGGTTTTACACGAGCATACCCGGCGGCTGAGCGCGCAGTAGGAGGATATCTAATTCGGCGTGGATGAATAGGCCTTCTGAGGCAATCGCAATGAAGACTTGTTCATCGATCGCGGTTTGAGCGCTTAGATTGCCTGGTTTCTTCTCGCCTTGCCATTCCGGAAGGTGACAAAGCGGCTCATGCTGCAACAACGCCGCTACTTGAGGATGAATCGCCATCCGGATTCGATGGATGTCTTCAAGGTTTGATCGTTTTCGGGGACGGAGGTCACCATCAAATACGAGACGAAATTCCATCCGACTTCCTTTGTGAAAATATCACGTTCTCAGGTGCCGAAGCCGCGTCGGTTTTGTGTGTTTGATCCGTTCTCTTCTAGAACTACAGCTTACGCATAAGCCATGCTGTTCTCGCACCGTGTTGCATGGATTCGTCGTTTTCCTGTGGGATCGCTGGCAACGGAGAAGAATGGCAGTGACACGCAGCAACGGTCTTTTAGTTAAGTCATTGACAAGATGGTGATCCCGACGCGATTCGAACGCGTGACCCCCAGATTAGGAATCTGGTGCTCTATCCTGCTGAGCTACGGGACCACTGAATGCCATGCATACAAAAGGCTTGGCGGGAAGCCAAGCCTTAATTGTTGTCAGACGCCGAGGCGCTGTTCGGCGAGGCGGACCCAGTAGGAGATGCCGTGGGCGATGGCTTCGTCGTTGAAGTCGTAGGCCGGGTTATGCAGGCCGGCGCTGTCGCCGTTGCCGATGAAGATGAAGGCGCCGGGGCGGGCGTTCAGCATGTAGGAGAAATCCTCGCCGCCCATCATCGGGTCGATCTCGGCGTTGACGTTGCCCTCGCCGGCGATTGAAGTGGCGGTGGCGACCGCATGTTCGGTCTCGTCAGGATGGTTGACAGTGACGGGGTAGTTGCGGTGGAAGCTGATTTCGGCCTCGGCGCCGTGGGCTGCGGCCAGGCCCTCGACGATCTGCCGGAACCGCGTCTCGGCCAGCGTGCGTACTTCGGCGTCCAGCGTGCGCACCGTGCCGGCGAAGGTCGCATCGTTCGGTATGACGTTATGGGCGAAACCGGCATTGAACTTGGTGACCGAGACGACGACCGAGCTGATCGGATCGGCGGTGCGCGAGGCGATCATCTGCAGGTTGGCGACGATCTGGGCGCTAATGGCGATCGGGTCGATCGTCCGGTGCGGCTGGGCGGCGTGGCCGCCGCGGCCCTTGATGGTGACGGTGAATTCGTCGGTCGCCGCCATGATCGCGCCCTTGCGCGTGGCGAACTGTCCCACCGGCAGGCCCGGCAGATTGTGCATGCCGTAAACCTCTTCGATGCCGAAGCGCTCCATCATGCCGTCCTTGACCATCAGGTTGCCGCCGCCGCCGCCTTCTTCGGCGGGCTGGAAGATGACGGCGATATTGCCGTTGAAATTGCGGGTCTCGGCCAGGTACTTTGCGGCGCCGAGCAGCATGGCGGTGTGGCCGTCATGGCCGCAGGCATGCATCTTGCCCGGCGTCTTCGAAGCCCAGGGCTTGCCTGATATTTCGGTCAGCGGCAGGGCGTCCATGTCGGCGCGCAGGCCGACGGTGCGGCGGCCTTCGCCCTTGCCCCTGATCAGGCCGACGACGCCGGTGCGGCCGATGCCGGTGACGATCTCGTCAACGCCGAATTCCTTGAGTTTTTCGGCGACGAAGGCGGCCGTGTTTTCCACCGCGAAAAGCAGTTCGGGCCGGGCGTGGATGTGGCGGCGCCATTCGGCGACTTCGTCCTGCAATTCCGCGGCTCTGTTCAAAATCGGCATATTCGCGTTCCTGTTATGAAATCCCGACAATCTTTCATCGCATCACGAGGGTGTGAGCCCGGGGTGTGAGGCTGCGTATGAGGCTGTGGAAATTACTTAGTCAATGACCTTTGCCATGTCATAGCCATATAGGATAAATAGGTGAAGGTTTCGAGATTTTCCGAATATCCGAAGGACGAACCGTGTCGACGAGCCACTTCCGTTTGTTTGCCGCTTTGCGGCCGTTGAGTTTCGTGGTCGCCGCGACTGCCGGTTTTCTTGCCTCCATTCCGCTTGCTCAGGCCAATCCGCATATTCTCGTCGATGTGCAGACCGGCCGCGTGCTCGAGCATGAAGAAGCCTTCCGCAAGTGGTATCCGGCCTCGCTGACCAAGCTGATGACCGTCTATACCGTGTTCGACGCGATCCGCGCCGGCCAGATCAGCCTCGATACGCCCGTGGTCATGAGCAAGCGCGCCGCCGCGCAGCCGGCCGCCAAGATGTATTTCAAGCCGGGCCAGAAGCTGACGCTCGACAGCGCTCTGAAGATCCTGATGGTGAAATCGGCCAACGACATTGCCGTCGCGGTCGCCGAAGCGGTCGGCGGCACCCAGGAAGCCTTCGTGACGCGGATGAACGGCGAGGCGCTGAAGCTCGGCATGACGGATTCGCATTTCGTCAATCCGAACGGCTTGCCCGGCAAAGGGCAGTATACGACGGCGCGCGACCTTGCGGTACTGACCGTGGCGCTGCGCCGCGATTTTCCGCAATATGCCGGGTATTTCGCGCTTGAGGGTTTCACCAACGGCCAGCAGAACGTGCCGAGCCTCAACATGCTGATCGGCCGCTTCGCCGGCGCCGACGGCATGAAGACAGGCTTCATCTGCGCCTCGGGCTTCAACCAGATCGGTTCGGCGACGCGCAACGGCCATACGCTCGTCTCGGTCGTGCTCGGCACCGACAGTCTCGCAGCGCGCGCCGATGCGACGGCGAACCTTTTGCAGAAGGGTTTCACCACGCCGTTTCCCGGCAACGATACGCTGGGTTCGCTGAAGCCTTACGGCGCGGGACAAGACCAGGTTTCCGACATTACCGCCGATATCTGCAGCGCCAAGGGCGCCAAGGTGCGCAGCGAAACGCGCGACGAGGTCGGCCGTATGCGGGTGCAGTCGCCCTATATCCTGGAAATGGATCACGATCCGCGCTTTGTCTTTGCCGGCCTCATTCCCGGCCAGGATCCGCAGCCGGCTCAGCAGCCGGAAAAGGTGGCGACTGGCGATACGGCGGGAGGCATCGCCAACGTGCCGGTGCCGATGCCGCGCCCGACATCTTTCTAAGATAGGTTTTCAAGGTAAAACGACATGAGCGCGCTCAACGACAGGATTCCGGTCACCATCCTGACCGGCTTTCTCGGCGCCGGCAAATCGACGCTGCTCAACCGCATCCTCAAAGATCCGGTGATGAAGGATGCAGCCGTCATCATCAATGAATTCGGCGATGTCGGCATCGATCATCTGCTGGTCGAAAGTTCCGGCGATTCGATCATCGAACTCTCAGACGGCTGCCTCTGCTGCACCGTGCGCGGTGAGCTTGTGGATACGCTGGCAAACCTGATGGACGCTGTGCAGACCGGCCGTGTCAAGCCGGTGAAGCGCGTCGTCATCGAAACGACGGGTCTTGCCGATCCTGCTCCGGTCATGCAGGCAATCATGGGCAATCCCGTCATTGCGACGAATTTCGAACTCGATGGCGTCGTTACCGTCGTCGATGCGGTAAACGGGCTGCAGACGCTCGACAATCACGAGGAAGCGCGCAAGCAGGCGGCGGTCGCCGACCGGCTGATCGTCTCGAAAAAACCGATGGCCGGCGGGACAGCTGGAGTGGATGCTCTGGAAAAGCGCCTGCGGGCGCTCAATCCGCGCGCGACGATGATGGATGCCGACAGCACCGAGGCAGGCAGTGCCGCGGTGCTCGTCAACGGCATCTACGATCCGGCGACGAAGATCGCCGATGTCGGCCGCTGGCTGCAGGACGAGAATGCGCACGAGGCGCATCACAATCATGATCATGATGGGGACCACGGCCACCATCACCACCATGATCACGCGCATCAGGACCCGCATGACGTCAACCGTCACGATGCCTCGATCCGCTCTTTCTCGATCGTCGAGGAAAAGCCGATCGATCCGATGGCGCTCGACATGTTTATCGACCTGCTGCGCTCTGCCCATGGCGAGAAGCTGCTGAGGATGAAGGCGATCGTTTCCGTCTCCGACCGGCCGGACCGACCGCTGGTGCTGCATGGCGTGCAAAGCATCTTCCATCCGCCGGTGCGGCTTGCCGCCTGGCCGGATCCCAGCGACCGGCGCACGCGCATGGTGCTGATCACCAAGGATCTGTCGGAAGCCTTCGTGAAGGATCTGTTCGACGCCTTCCTCGGCAAGCCGCGCATCGACATGCCCGATCGCGCCGCGCTGTCCGACAATCCGCTCGCCATTCCCGGCATGCGAATCTAGATCGCGTTCACATTTGTTGTTACGCGATCTTCTTCAGCTTCTGTGTTTACCGCTGCCTGAAAGCCATCTTGCCTGCTGGCCGCTCAGCAGCTGCGATAGCGGTCAGGTGGGCGCGCATGGCGGCGCGGGCGGCTTCCGGGTCACCGGCCGAGATCGCCCTCAGGATTGCCAGATGCTCGCCGCGCTGCAGGCCTTCCGGATAGTCACGCGACAGCGTGCTGTCTGTGCCCCAGGGCGAGGCTATGTCGCACGGGATCGCCCGCATGCCAAGCGCATCGAGAACTTCCACATAATATGAATTGTTCGTGGCAGCCGCGATTTCTCGGTGGAAAGCGAAGTCGCTCTTACCCGTCGCTTCGCCGCGGCCGAGCAGCCGGTCGAATTCGAAGGAGGCTTCCTGGATCTGCGCCTCCTGTGCTGCATTGCAGCAAACCATATTGTCGATCACGAATTCGTGTTCGTTGCCATGCGTAACAGAAGGCCTTGCCGAACCGAATGGAGAGTTACCCGGCCGATGACCGGCCGGCGGAACATCCAAGAGGAGATCATCCATGAACCGTTCGACGCTCACCCTTACCCTCGCCGGCTCGCTCGCCACCGCTTTTGCGTCCGTTGCTTTCGCCGCCCCGTTGCCGGCTGAG
The DNA here is from genome assembly GCF_019685025.1 of Rhizobium sp. NZLR8. Lineage (NCBI taxonomy): Bacteria > Pseudomonadati > Pseudomonadota > Alphaproteobacteria > Hyphomicrobiales > Rhizobiaceae > Rhizobium > Rhizobium sp. NZLR8. The sequence goes on from NZ_JABDVY010000005.1 coordinate 424,025, forward strand.
AAAATGGTCGGCAACGAGAAGTGCTATGGCATCGCGCTCAAGGGACATAACGACTGCGCCGCAGGCGCCGGCACGACCTGCGCAGGCACCTCGACGATGGACTATCAGGGCAACTCCTGGAAAGCTGTGCCGACCGGTACCTGCACCAGCATGAATGTCGGCGGCCACATGGGCAAGCTGGAGCCGATGAAGGGCTGACCGTCAAGCGGGGGCCCAGCTACACGGGTCCCCGCCATTGTCCGACAAATCGGGAGGAACCGCGATGTCCGCTTCAAAAATCCCAACTTCCGCCTTGCCCGCCCGTGCCGGCCTTGGTCTCAAGCCCGAGCACTATGAGACTATTCTGGCCAATCGGCCGGATATCGGCTTCTTCGAGGTGCATGCCGAGAACTATATGGGCGCCGGCGGGCCGCCGCATCGCTATTTGGAAGCCGTGAGTGCACTCTATCCACTTTCGCTGCATGGCGTCGGCTTGTCGATCGGTGCAGCGCACGAGCTTGACAAGGCGCATCTGAAGCGGCTGCGCGGCCTGATCGATCGCTATCGGCCGCAGAGCTTCTCCGAACATCTGGCCTGGTCGACCCACGACACGGGCTTTCTCAATGACCTGCTGCCGCTTCCCTATACGCCGGAAACGCTGGCGCGCGTCATCGATCATGTCGACGAAACGCAGCAGGCGCTCGGACAACGACTGCTGCTCGAAAACCCGGCGACCTACGTGCTGTTTGCCGACAGCACGATCGATGAGGTGGACTTTCTGGCGACAATTGCGGAGCGGACCGCCTGCGGTCTGCTGCTCGACGTCAACAACGTGATGGTCTCGGCGGTCAATCACCGGCTCGATGCCGCCACCTATATCGACTGCTTCCCGGTCGAGTTGGTCGGCGAGATCCACCTTGCCGGCTACGACGAGACCCTCGACGACGCCGGCGACCGGTTGCTGATCGACACGCATGGTACGGCGGTCAAGGGCGATGTGATGGCGCTCTACGAACACACGCTTGCGCGCAGCGGACCGCTGCCGACGCTGATCGAATGGGACAACGACGTCCCGGATTTCGTGACGTTGCAGACGGAGGCGGCCCGCGCGGATGCGATGCTCGCCGCCGAAACGCTCCGCCGCAATAAGCGTAGGATCCGGGCGGCATGACAATGGATTTCGCCGCAAGCCAGAACGCCTTTGCTGATGCATTGCTGCATGCCGACCGGCCGGTGCCGGACGGTATCACCACAGCGCGCGGCACGACCGACGCTGCGCGGTTCGCCATCTACCGCAACAATGTCTTCGTCGGGCTGACAAGGGCATTGGCGCAGCACTTTCCGGTGACGGAACGGCTCGTTGGAAAGCAATTCTTCACAGCTATGGCGCGGGCCTATGCCCAGGATCACAAACCCACCTCACCGCTGATTATCGAATATGGCGGCGACTTTCCGGATTTCATTGCAAGCTTCCGGCCGGCGAGTAATCTTGCCTATCTGGCCGGCGTCGCCCGGATCGAAGCGGCCTGGACGCGGGCCTATCAGGCGGCGGACGCCGCGCCGCTCGATCTCGCGGCCCTCTCGGCCTTGGCGCCCGAGACGCTTGCCGACTTGCGGCTGGTGCCGCACCCTTCAGCGGGTTTGATCCGTTCGGACCATCCTGTTGGCTCGATCTGGAGTGCGCATCAGCAGGACATGGTTATGCCGGTCGCCGACTGGCGAGCGCAGGATGTGCTGGTCGTGCGGCCGGAGATGACCGTCCATGTTCATATCCTGCCGCCGCAGGACTCCGTTTTCGCGGCCTGCTTGTTCAAGGCCGCCACGCTGGGTGCGGCAGCAGAGGCGGCATTGATCGCCGCCCCCGAATTCGATTTTGGAACAGCGCTGATTGGTCTTGCCAGTCTCGGTGCATTCGGCGCCCTGCAACAGGATGAAGGAAACGTCCCATGAAGACCGAAGCAGCCTCCTCATACGGCGCTGGCGCTGCCCTTGCCGCTCTCGTCACACGCACCGAAGGCCTGCTCGCCTCCCTTCCCCCATCGCTGCCGCTGCTGGCGCTGCGCTTCGCGCTCGCAATTCCCTTTTTCAAGTCGGGACTGACGAAATGGGACGGATTCCTGACGCTTTCACAAGGGGCAAGATATCTCTTCGAACAGGAGTTCAGACTCCATATCTTCGGCAGCGAGATTCCCTATCCGTTTCCCTTGACGATGGCGACGGCAGCAGGGATCGGCGAACTGGTCCTGCCGGTCCTGTTGATCCTCGGCTTGGGGACGCGGTTTGCCGCCCTCGGCTTGCTGCTGATGACGGCGATTATCCAACTGACCATTCCCGATGGCTGGGCGAATTTCCACCTGCCCTGGGCGGCGATGGCATTGGCATTGGTCGTGTTTGGCGGCGGCAGGATCGCAATTGATCCACTGGTAATGCAACGCCGCAAATGACCTGCGTTGCGACTTGTTCGGGCTGATTTTAGAGCATGTCGCGCAAAAGTGTGCAGCGGTTTCGCGATAACGACATGCGTAAAAACAATAGGCTAAAGCGCTAAGAGCGAATCTGTGTGCAGCGGTTCCGGGATAACGAAATGCATAAAAACAAAGGACTAAAGCGCGTCGCATGAATCAAGTTTGATGCGACGCGCTTTAGCGCTTGCGGATCAGGAAGCGGTGGCCGTTTTCGGTCTTTTCGGTCTCGACCAGTTCGTGGCCGTCCTCGTTGCAGAAATGCGGCATGTCGATCACCGCCAGCGGATCGGTGGTGTCGACGCGAATGAGCGTGCCACTTGCCATGGCGGCAAGCTTCTTGCGTGTCTTGATCACGGGGAAGGGGCATTTCAGGCCGCGAAGATCGTAGAGAACGGGGTTCAAGCCGTTCAGTTCCGCGCCCAGAATTTCCAGAACGGCTTCTTTGTCGCGGCTTCCGCGGTTTCCTGCGGTTCGGGCGCCGTATAGGCCAGCGGGTTCGGCATCGGCACAGGAACCACCGCGGGGGTCGCGACGACCGCGGGGGTCGCGGCAGCGACTGCCATTGGCTGCGGCTGGGCAGCGGCGAGTGGTGTGGCGCCCGGTGCGGTCTTGGTGGCAATGCCCTGCGCGGTGCGCTTGGCCATCATGTCTTCGAGTTCGGCAACCTTGACCATGCGGCCGGCTTCCAGCGAGGTGCCGGTCGGGGCATAAGCGAGTTCGCGGCCCTTGCGCGTCTTGGCGACCACGGCCTTGCGCTCGGCTTCGGACGGATCGTACCAGGCCATGCCGTCGAATTTGCCCATCGCCTTGGCATAGTCGGCATCATAGGTCTTGCCGTAGGCGGCAAGGGCGGCCGTCAGCGCCGGCGGCGTCGACATAGCAGGGCATTTGCCGGCGGCATTGAAGGCGCCGCCATCGGTTGCCTGCTGGTTGAAGACGTATTTCTTCTCGCAGACGTTCACCTCGGGCGGGCGCTTCGTCACTTCGAAATTGTCGTAGCCGACCTTCAGCATCTTCCAGAAGTCGTAACTCGAGTCGAGGCGATGCTTGACCATGTTTTCCGCGGTCATGCGGAAGGGGAAGGCCTGCAGCTGCACGGTCGACTGGCCGCCCTTGAAGGCGTCGCGGGCGAAGGCGTAGATCTCCAGCACCTGCTGGTCGGTCATCGAATAGCAGCCGGAGGACGAACAGGCGCCATGGATCATCAAATCGGAGCCGCTGCGGCCGTTCGCCGCGTCGTAGCGGTTCGGGAAGCCGGTGTTGATCGCCAGATAATATTTCGAGTTGGGGTTCAGGTTGGCGCGCGACAGGTCGTAGAAACCTTCCGGCGCCTGCCGGTCGCCGGTCTTTACCTTGGGACCGAGACGGCCGGACCAGGCGCAGATCTTGTAATCGGCGATCTTGTCGAAACGGTTGTCGGTCTTCGCCTTCCAGATCTCCATGGCACCTTCTTCCTTGAAGATGCGGATCATGATCGGCGAATTGCGGTCCATGCCCTTGGCGGACATGGCGGTGAGGATATGGGCAGGAAGCGGCTGCTCGACCTTGTTCTTGACCTTGGAGAGATCGACCTGCGCGGTATCCAACGCATCATTGCAGCCGGCAAGAGCCAGCGCCATGAGGGAAACATAGGCAAAATGACGTATGCGCATCCAAACTAGCCCATAAAGATAAAGCGACCCGGTCCGCCTATGGAGTTCGGGCATTGGAAGGAATCATAGGCGGCTTATACTTTATAAAACCTTACCAGCCTATGACGTGCCCCGAACATCCCCGCAAGCGCGAATGTTACAGATAGTATCAATGTGGCCAAGATTTGGCCCCAATCGGCGAAAGCCGAACTTGTCTCGGACATGATGCCGAAAAGTCTCAGCGATTTCCGGCTGTTTTAGAGCATGATGCCGAAAAGTGTGCGCGGTTTTCGGACGACATCATGCTCTACTCTTTAATTTAGCAGGCTGCTGAAATTCGCTCTGCGTTGGCGCAGTTGCTTGCTGTGGGTCTGATTTTTTTACAGACTGGCTGTCGTGCGGTGGGATTTTGGCCGATTGAGGCGGGTTTTCTGGCCATATCGGC